>JBDLIH010000004.1:0-114362 GCA_039714975.1 Pseudomonadota bacterium | reverse complement strand
TTTTCCAGAAAAAACACGCCGTAATCCACACAAACCGCAGCCGTCAGCAACAAACCGATCAGATGCAGCATGCCCATGGGTGCGCCGGACAGCCCCCACAGGCCCAGCAGCAGCATGATTGACAGGGTGGCCGGTGTTAGGACCCGCAGTGCAGCCATGACAGACCGGTAGCGCACACTCAGCAGTGCCAGAATGACCAGTATTCCCCATGCCAGCAGGGTCTGGGCCTTGTGGCGATAGTCACTGGCCAACTGCCGGATATTATCCTTTTGACTGAAATAGCGGGCATTCGGAATGGCCTGTAACGCGTCTTGCAGTGCCTGCGGTTGATGGCTGCCCAGCCAGATGACGGCCGTGATGCCGGTCGCATCCTGCAGCAACTGCGAGGAGAGCAGGGTGGCGACCGGCGAGGCCATTACCTGTTCGGGTTCGAGCAGGGACTCGGGTGCGGTGTCCAATGCCGGAAAGGCCGTGGCGCTGAACCCGTGGTCCGCCAGTGTCTTTGTCCAGCGTTCCCGGACTACCGGTTCAAGCGCATCGTTCCAGGCCTGCGCGTTACGGTTTTGCAGTTGTCTTGATGCCAGCCACGGAAACAGCGGGTAATACGCGTCCAGTTTTTCCTGTTGCTGCAGTTCTTCCAGCTGACGCTGTACATTTTCCCCCGTTTGCAACACGGACTCCATGCTGTTCCCGCTGACGAGAATGAAACGGCCGGGCTCGATGCTGGACAGGCGCGCACGAATCGTACGGTCCGTTTCCGCAAGCTGTTGCAGCGACGGCGCCAGTTTTCCCAGGTCATCACCCCAGTGAATCCGGGTGCCGCCCGCCAGCAGCAGGCCGGTAACAATGGCGACTACCAGATAGCGTGTCCGTGTACCGACAGTGGCCGTGAGCAGCCAGGACAGGTTGAGGCGCGGTCCGATCTGTACGCGGAACAGGCCCAGCAGGTCGGGCAATATGTAACGCGCGATCAGCAGTGCGGCGACAATACCGCTGCCAGTGAACACGGCGACCTGTTGCAGACCGGGAAAGCCGCTGAAGCTCAGCGCCGTGTAACCGATGAGGGTGGTTGCACCACCAACCAGCAGTGCCGGCCAGATGCGGCGGATGGCCTGCACGCGTTCAGTGCCGGTACTGTTGCCTGCATGCACCATGCTGTGGATGAAGTAGTCGATGCAGATACCGATCAGTGTGGTGCCGAGGGCCAGTGTCAGACCGTGCAGGTAGCCATACACCCACTGGGTCATCAGGGCTGCAATGCAGGCGGTGGTGAACAGCATGATGCTGATGCACAGCAGTGCGCGCAGGGATCGAAACACCAGCCAGGAGAGCAGGATGACAAGCCCGATGGAAAGGGTGCTGATGCGGGTAATGTCATGCTTGACCTGTGCATGGATGTTGGCGGCAAATACCGGCACACCGGTCATTTCCAGCGTAAAGCCATTCTCATAGTGGCTGTTCAATGCGCTGAAGGTTTCTGTCAGGGTTTGTTGAAAGCCTTGCTGGGCGAGGGTATCCAGCCCCGCCTGCTGCGTGTCCAGAAAGAACGCGCTGAATGTCGGGTCGGTAGTCGGTTGCTTGTATGCCTGGCCGGCCTGTGTGAACCAGGCCAGCGTCAGCAACATGGGGTCGTCAGCCAGCAGGGATTTGACCAGTGACGGGTCGGGTCCCAGCAGTGCTGCCTTGATCGTATCTGCCTGTGACGCCATCCCTGTCGGGCTGAGTAACCGGCTGACCTCGTGTTCGGGTTGCAAGGACAGCAGTTGCAGCTGGTGGGGGGCATAAAAGCGCAGGAGTTGCAGGAGGTCAGCCTGACTGAACGGTTCTGTCCAGACACGCCGGACCTGCTCCGATTCCGCCAGTGTCTGTTGCAGGGTCGTCATGAATTCCCGAACAGTCGTGTCGTCAATGCCCGGGTGGGCAATGCTGATCAGGTAGCGTCGCGCCAGCTCTCTGGATTGAGTCTGGCCTATCCGGAAACCGGGGTCATCGGCAGCGCCGGAAAAAAAGAAGTCACCGATATCGGTGCGTATGCTTGTCAGTTGTATTGCTGCTGTGGCAAGGCCGACAGCAAGCAACAGAAATGCCCAGGCCCTTGTCATGGTGACTAATGAATTGACTCAAGCAGTTGCCGCAGTTCGTGACTGGCTGTCTCACCCTGTGACACTAATGACAATTGCCATTCCGTGCGGTCACCGTCTGCATGCTCCAGTACGAGTTGGTCCGGTCCGTGGTCGCTGTCACCGGATAGATTCATATGGATGATTCCGTCTTCCGCCTGCTGCCGCGGTGCAAGCTGCAATGACCAGCGTTGCCCGGTGCTGTCGAAGCTGATCACGTAGTCCTGTGCCAGTTCAGTGCGCCCGGTCGCGCCATACAGCAACAACATGAACGGCTCCATACCCGGTACGGCAAATGGCTGTTCCAGTGTCAGGCTGCGATTGATGTCCTGCCTGGTGTCGATGTGTAACATCCGCCCGGCAGAAATAACGGTCAATACGGGCGTCGGTGTTTGCTGTGCAATCACCATCTGTTGCGGAGAGGTGTACATGTCACCGCTGGCCTGCCAGGGTTCTGCCAGCAGCGCCAGATTCCGGGTTTCCCGGTAGCTGAAATGGCGGGTCTCCTGTACGCGTATGCGTTCCAGTACGTTGCCAAGTGTGTCCTGTGCAACTGCCTGCAGGGGGATCAGTGTCGCAGCAAACAGCAGCAGGCTAATATGTTTCCCTATAAAAACAAAAACTCTCGCAAAGACGCCAAGTCGCAAAGAAAGAAATATTAATATACTTTTTAACAAGAGCTTGTACCTTTGCGATCTTTGAGTCTTTGCGAGAAATATTAGAGCATTTAAAAATGTGAGCTAACCAGACTCATCTGGTGCTGAAGCAACATGGCCTGCAATAATATCGGCGACAGATTCCGGAACGCACGACTGTAATTGTCCCGCCAGGTCGCACACCGCCTGCTTGGTGTGACCATAGGCGGCACGCTTCCCGGACCCGGCCGCGCATATCCGGTACTCGATCAGGATGTAGTATTCCCATTCACGAAACTGTGCCGAGATATCGACCTGTTGTCCGTATTGAAGTGTTTCAACATAGCGGCACTGCGATTCAATGACAGGGAAGGAAAAACCGAGACGTCCCATGTCATCGACATCAAAGTCCAGCGAGCGGTACAGTGCGGTTCTGGCCAGTTCAAAGTATTTGTAGTAGTGCCCGTGCCAGACGATGCCGAGGCTGTCGACATCGTGAAACGGGATTTCACAGGGGACGGTGACAGTCATGGTTTGGTCTCGGTCTCTACGTTCCAGAACTCGTAAAAATTAAACCAGTTGTAGGGGTACTCACGCGCCTTGTCCGCCAGCAGGTCTGCGTACTGCTGCGCATACACCTGTGCCTGCTGCTCGCGTTGCCCACGTGCCAGCGTAATATGTTCGGCCAGTTTGATGGCGTAAGTATCGTAAGCGCAGTGGTCGACGCGCAAGCCGAAAAAACAGAATATCGGACAATGCAGGATGGCAGCGAGGTAATAGGGGCCGCTCGGCAGCCAGGCCTGCTCACCCATGAAGTTGACTGCGACCTGTTTTTCACCAATGCCGGTGCGGTCGCCGAGGATCGCGAGAATGCCGCCGTTGTCGATCACGTCGCGCATCTGAAATACCGCGTCTGGTTCTGTGGGGTCAATAAAATTCTGCTGCAGCTTCGGGTTGATTGCATCCAGTGCCTGGCGGATCTTGGTCGAGCCGGCAAAGTAGGCGACGATATGGATATCAATGTCCATCCTGGACCTGGCGAGCAGCTTGCAGGCCTCGAAGCTGCCCAGGTGCGAGCCCAGCATGATAAGGCCACGGCCGCCCTGTCGGGCTTCCATGAGCGCCTCGCGTCCGCTTGGGTGTACCTCGAACTGGTCCGCATCGCCGATGAGGATAGTGACGCGGTCGACCAGACAGCGAGAAAAGCACAGTAGCTGGTGGTAATAATCCGACCAGCGAGTCTGCCCCTTTGCCAGAGTGAAGAAATGTTTGCTGGCCCTGTGTGCCGTGCGCCCGGTAATGAAAAAATAGGCGGCAATCGGATAGAGCAGCAGATTGGCCAGCCAGCGATGCCGGCGCTGGCACAGCCGGATCATGAAGTTGATGAGCAGGGCGCTGCCCCGTTCCCTGGCTGTGATCCAGTCGCTCATGTCTTGCGAATCTTTGTGAAGCGCAGCAGCCAGCGCAACGGCGCCTGCAATACCAGGGCGGTATGCAGGCCGACATTGAGCACATTGTCATGTACACCGCGGAAGTGCGAGACACCGCCTTCCTCGGCGGACAGGTAGCGTACCCGGGTGGGTACGGCCTGTACCGGGATGCCTGCCCAGTGTGCCCGGATCATGATTTCGGGATCAAAACACATCCTCGCACACAGGGTGTGCAGTGCGCAGGTCGCGGCAACCGGGTAGATGCGAAAGCCGCACATGGCATCCGGCAGTTTCAGGGTGCCGGCCTCGAGGGCGATCATCAGGGTGGTCAGCTTGCGGCCGTATTTGCGAATCGCCGGAATGTCTTCGCCGAATTGCGGTGCACCGAGGATTAACGCATCCGGTGCGTTGTGCATGTATTCCAGGAACTGCGGGATATCGCCCAGGTCATGCTGTCCGTCGGCGTCCACCTGCAGGGCGTGACTGAAGCCGAGCGCCAGAGCCCGTTGCAGCCCTGCCTTGACGGCAGCCCCCTTGCCGCGGTTGACGGGCAAATGCTGTACATGGATATGCGCCGGGTCATGAGCAGCCAGTTGCTCGATAACGGCCTGCGTCTCGGCATTACTGCCATCATTGGCAATGATGACATCCTTTATAGAGTGTTGCAGCCCCGCGACGACCTTCCCGATGGTTTTGGGATTGTTGTAGACAGGGACCAGTCCGCACACTTGCTCAGTCAAGGCAGTCACCCGCCGTTTGCAGAATGCCCTTCGACACCACGGTGTCCCTGGTCTCCACGCTAAAGCTGATATCACCGGACGGCCTGCGCTGCAGCCGGATGGTGAGTTTGTCGTCTGGCTGTATCCGGCCGCTGAATTTCAAGCCGCTGCCGCCTGCAATCATCGTGTTCCAGTCAGCGTGCTTTTCCAGCAGTTCCCGGATCATCTCGATTTGAGCCACTGCGGGCATGAGGGGCAAACCCGGAAAATGCCCGTCGAAGAAGGGCATGTCCGCCGCCACCAGACAACTGCCGGAGAGCGTCTCACCGTCCCGGGACTGGCTGACATGCTCAAAGCTGAACACGGCTGCGGTCAAGCTCATCGAACAGGTTTGCCACGGCCTTGCCCGGCAGTTTGCCGCTGGCCGTGCGCGGCAGTCGATCAACCACCAGTATGCGCCGTGGGATCTCGATACCATCCAGCTTGTCACGCAGCTCCGCTTGCAGTTGCCTGGGTGACAAGGGGTAGTCGCCGACCGCAACAACGGCGGCCCAGATGGCCATGTCGCGGACCAGCCCCTTTGCGGGGACAGCGATAACGGCGGCCTCCGCCACGCCGGGACAGGTACAGATGCTGTCCTCGATGTTCGTCAGGGATACCCGTTTGCCTGCGATCTTGACGATGGCATCCGCACGGCCCAGCAATTCAAATTGTCCCTGATCCGCCAACAAGACCCGGTCGGCCGTGAGAAAACCGCCAGTAAATTCATCGCTGACAAAGGGTGAATCCACCTTGAGCAGATCCTGTTCCACGGACAGCCTGACCTGGGGAAAGGCCTGCCATGTTTCGGTGGATGTGTGCCGGCGGTGGCCCACCACGCCGGTCTCGGTGGAGCCGTAGATTTCGAGGATGTCCGTGCCGTGCTGCTGCTGCCAGGCGCGGGCAAGACTGCCAGGCAGCGGTGCCGCGGCTGATACACACACTATGCCGCGCAGATCGGTGCCGTCTTCCAGCGTTGCCTGGTACTGGGCGGGCACGCTGATCAGTGTTTTGCCGTTATTGTGTTGCAGGGCCTGTAACACGTCACCGGGGTAGCGGGGCATGTCGTCGACCCAGGCGTTGCCCAGTACCCAGGGCAGCAGTATTGAGAAGGTCAGTCCGTAGAGGTGTTGTGGTGGTACCCCGGCCACTACCGGTCCCGCAGGCCAGTCGAATTCCGCGGCAATGGCGCGGGCTTCATCAAGCAGGTTGGCGACAGACTTGGTGATGACCTTGGGTGTGCCGGTTGAGCCCGAGGTAAACAGCTTCACGGCATGTATGTCAGTCGGCAGCTGCAGCTCCCAGCTGCCGTGTCCCGCACTGGAATTATTGCCGGGGAGTTGCTGTCCCCACTGTGCGTCACATTCAAAGGCAATGTCGAAGCGGTTGCGGATTTCCTGCAGGGTTTCATCAAGGTGATTGGGCGGCAACACGACCGTCCTGCTGCTCAGCCAGGAGGCCAGCAGACCGACGCTGAAGGCATAGCGTCCCGGGCAACTGATCAGGGTGTCACCCTCGCGCTGCAGTTGTGTGGCGAGCCGCTCGACATCGGACTGAAACTGTCCGAGCGAAATGGCGTTGCCTGCCCTGCAGGCCAGCGGCTGCGTTTCACTTGACGTAAAGTGCAGGCAGCAGTTGTCTGACTGATCAGGCGCCGTCATGTTCTTCCTGTTCCCAGACCTTGTGGCCGTTGTTGATCATGCTGCGAACGGTGTGGGCAAGCGATGGAATTTCCAGATCAGGGAACGCGATCCGACGCCACAGGTACTCGCCCAGCAACAGGGCACCAATGAGCAGGTAGACTATCAGGCCGTTGTAGAGAACCCAGGTCGCATCATCGCCCCGGATGGCCAGCCACACACAGCCTGCAATATTGGCGGCAAAGAAGACCGCCCACAGGATGGTCAGTTTTCTGCAGTAAGCGGCAATGCCGGGCGGCAGCGCATCTCCGAAATCCAGGCGTGCAAATCGCTCGATCAATGGCGTTGTATTCAGACTCTGTATAAATAGTGTGAAGAGGCTGGTGTGAATGAGCAGCGGCGACATTTTAAGTATGGCGTCTATCCCGAACAGCCGGGCTGACAGCAACACAGCGACCAGCAGGGCAAGCGTCCACCAGAGCCAGTTATTCCGGTGTTGCAACTTCCACACGATCATACCGAAGACCAGTACAGCACCCAGCCATGCGACCTGGTATGACAGCAGCAGATAGATAATCACGGGATAACCGGCAATCAACAGGCCAAGCTGTAACCCTTTGACGAGCCGGCTGATCACAATGTAGGAGTACAAGCCTATCGGGTGCGGTTGTCGGTAATGAAGTCAGCCAGTGCGTTCAGGGAGGAGAAGATTTCCTTGTTACGTTCGTCGGATGACTTGATTTTGATGCCGTATTTCTTGTCCAGTACCACTGCCAGTTCCAGCGCATCGATCGAGTCCAGCCCCAGGCCGTCGCGAAACAGCGGGGCGCTGGCATCGATGTCGTCGGCTGTAATGTCTTCCAGGTTGAGTTCGGAAATCAGCAGTGCCTTCAGTTCATCTATCACATTAAATCCCTTGCCAAGTCGCTTGCAGGGGCGAATTGTACAAGAATGGGCGCATTGATGGGAATCATCCAGGACGTTAATATCCGGCCCGGGATGAAGGAGACAGCAACTATATGAAAATTAACAGGGGCCCGGGACGGGTCAGTGCCCTCGAGGCAAAATCACTGGCGCAGTGGATCGCCTTTGCCCCGTTTGTCTTCCAGGCCACCGTGGTGATGCGTGATCGTGGCCTGCTGGCGGGTATTGATGCAGCCGGTGAGGCGGGTATCGATGCCAGGCAACTGGCCGATCAGACCGGACTTTCTTTGTATGGCACCCGGGTGCTGCTGGATTTTGCTGTCGACATCGGTCTGGTAGAAGAAGCAGACGGTGCCTACGTCCTCGGCAAGACAGGTTACTTTATTCTTAATGACGATATGACCCGGGTGAACATGGATTTTACCCGCGATGTCTGTTACCAGGCCCTTGGTGCCCTGGATGAATCCATTCAGGATGGCAAACCCCGCGGGCTGGCTGCACTGGGCGATTGGGATAACCTGTATGACGGTTTGACGAGCCTGCCCGGTTCGGCCTCGGAAAGCTGGTTCAGCTTCGATCATTTTTATTCCGATCGCGTGTTCGATGAATTTCTGCCGGTGGTGTTTGCAACATCTGTGAAAGAGATACTGGATATTGGCGGCAACACCGGCCGCTGGGCACAGCGCTGTCTGGCCCACGATCCACAGGTGCGCGTCACCATCATGGATTTGCCGCAACAGTTGGCCGTTGCCAGGGAAAACATCACCGCCGCGGGATACGGCGACCGCTTTAACGAATACCCGCTGGATGTGCTCCGCGAGGACCGGCCCTATTACCAGGGCGCCGACGTCATCTGGATGAGCCAGTTCCTCGATTGTTTTTCCGAGCAGGAAATCCTGAAAATACTCAGGCATGCCGCCGCGGTCATGGACAGCAATACCGTGCTCTACATCATTGAACTCTTCTGGGACCGGCAGAAATACGATGCCGCCCGGTTCAGTCTCAATGCGACCTCGCTGTATTTTACCTGCATCGCTAACGGCAAGAGCCGCATGTATCACTCGGACGACATGAAGGCACTGGTCCATCAGGCCGGTCTGGTCGTGGAGGAGGACACCGATAATATCGGTGAAGGGCATACGGTGTTACGTTGCCGGCGAGCTACGTGATTGCCATGTACGACAACGTACCGGCAGTTACTACCAGGCGAGTTTTCGAATACGTTCGAGATCCTGATCGGATACGTCGATAATATAGAAGCCGACCCAGTGCTGTGACCGGTCGCTGGATGAGTTGCTCCAGAGGCTCTCGACCCCGATCATGAGCGGGCTATCGGCGGCACTGCCTGAGCCTGCTTCAAATTCCAGCGACAACTGGAAGATACTGTTCTTGGACACCGGTTCCGGGCTCAGCAGCATCAGTCCATTCTTATTGATGTTGGCAAGTTGCCCGATGTTGTGACCTGTATGTCTGTCCATGGCACGAATGACCTCGGAAACCTCTATGCGCTTCTGGCCGCGGTTGTCCTGCAGTGCTCTCTCGGTTGCACTCATTGATCTTGTCTCCACATGTGTTTTGTTATGTCTCGGTCTTCTGTTCGCTGCCCAGCATGTGACGAATTGTTTCCATTGCCCGTCGTACCAGCGGGCGCTGTTCTTCAACCATGATTTCAGCCTCGCCTGATACCAGCATGTTGGCCAGTTCACGGTGCTTTATAACGGCAACCTTGATGCCCATGCTGTTAACAAACATATAATTACCGGATAGTTGCGAATACCAGGATAGCTTTGCCCGGAGCGGTGTATTCTCTGCATCCTTATGAATCCTGAACCAGGTGCCAAAGGGCACGGTGTCCAGTTCGGCCATTGCGGCTTTGGTCTCGGGAGTCAGTTCGTTCACATCGTTGTGGCTGCCAGACCGCTCCTTTTTTTGGTCGATTGCAGCAGTGTTGTCCTGTTGCGTGCTCGTGTGTGCAGGTTCGTCATCCTTGATGGCCGGTGCCGCAGGGAGATCTGCGGTACTGATGGCGGCTTCCATGTGCTGCCTGATCAGTGAAAGTTCTGATGCTGTATCACTGGTTCCGTAGGCACGGAGTGTGTCGACAGATTGCCTGATCTGTTTGTAAACTTCTTTATGCTGCTTCTGCAGTACAGCCCGTTCTTCCGTCGTGCTGCATGGTTCGACACACCACAGGATTGATTCTATTGTCTGTGTTGCAAGTTCCCAGATATCACTCTGATCCGCATCTGCTTCGCGCAGGTAGATAAACACGAGCTTGTCACGCCAGACATCTCCCAGCATTTTCCGGATTGCACCCGGTACATTATGCTTGCTGACTGTTCCCTTGATCTCAGTGTCTGCACGCAGACGAGCCAACTCGAGTTTCTCCTTGCCTTCAGCCGCCTGCCGGGTGTACTTCTCTATTACACTGGCCTTGTTGTCCAGGCCATGCAGGCTGGTATTCAGTATATCCAGTAGTTCCGTAAAGATATCAAGGTCGTCTTTAAATTCGTGGAGAATGCGCGTAATAATCTTGCGCATGCATGGAAAAATCCCACGGTCGGGATTGTCCTCATACACCCAGCGTGCACTTGCCCGTGCGAGGCTATTGAGCAGTTCGTGTGCCGGATGACTGTTGTCGGTAAAAAGGGTCTTGTCGATTATGGCGACTTTCAGATAGGGCGTGTGCAGGCGACTCAATTCTGCCTTGGCTACATTTGGTATCCCGTCGTCATTCAGCATGTATTCAAACATCATGCCTACCAGGTCAATCATCTGGGTATCGGCCGAAGGCAAGCGGCGGCGGTCAATTCCCTGGAATAACTGTTCACGTTCGGCAGACAGATTTGCAATCATGTTATCAATGGTCTGATTCCCGGCCACGACTTCTGCCGGTGTCAGTGCGGTTTGGTCCAGTTCATCAGTTTTGCCGCTGTCTTGCTGCACCCTGTGAATGGCCGAGACCAGTTCGATCTGTGGTACCGGGTTCGTGGGCGTATGTCCGGTGTCAGGATTTTGCCGGGACATTAGCCCGATAATGTCATCAATCAGCTCATCGCCCAGGCTTTTGCCGCTGCTGGTAGAACGGTCATCTGCAGCCGACGGATTATTGTTCGGGCTCTGTGGTGCCTGCTGTTCTGTTTTGCGCCGTGGCTGTGGTGTATTCGGATTCTTGCGTGCTTCATACTTGAGGTTCTGCAGCAATCCGGCTTTCAGCAGTCGCTCATTGTATTCTTCGTACATTGGGCATGTCTCGCTCAGGACAAATTTGTCAAACAAGAGGTAAATAATCAATTTTGACTGGTGCTCCAGAACAAGTTCTTCGATGGCTTTGTGAAAGCTCCTGGCGAGTGCCTCCGGCCCGGCCGGTATCTGTGTTATTCGAAGTTTACGTCCATTATTGAGTACAGCGAGTCGCTGTTTGATTCCGGTAAGCTCTTGCGTTGATCCCAGGCTGGTGCTGGCCACCATGTTCTGTATGGCCACCTGGATGTCGGTATCTTCCTTGCTGATCAGTGTTAGCTGCTCCTTACTGTCGCCTGTGCCAGAAGGGTCTGTTTGTCTGGTGGTTGTTGCATGGTTGCCGAGTCGTTTGAAATGAGTGAAATCCTGCTTCAGCTCCTGATAAAAGATGGACTCAATGCTTGCCCGGTTTTTCCTGATTATGGTGCCGGCTTCCATGAAGCGAATCTGCGAAGCATTGGATTGGGCTTTTTCTGCGAATTCAAGTAACGCTATGTTGCAATTTTCAAACATTTTCTGGATATGTGGTTTGATGTGATCCAGGGCCATTTCGTGACAGCTATCCATGAAATTGTTTGTCCATTCCTGGGATGTTTCTCTGGCTTGTATATTCATGCCTGTGTCTCTTTATCCATTTACAGAAGGTGAAGGTTGTGCGATGAGGCCAATCCCCCTGGCCCATATGCATCATTTCGATGCATCGGCTGGAAAAAATAATACTGAAATCATGGGCTTTTTCCGGTATCCGGATTCCAGCTGTTTTCATATCAGACAGTTAATGGTTTAATGCCGGTCATATTGCTACGGATGGCGGTGTGGTCGGCTCCATAACGCGAACATCCCTCATAAAAATTGTGAATAACCGGGAATAGGTGCCCTATGGTCTCTTTTGATTTCAAATTCCACGCCAGTGTGTATTCACGCTTCTTGCTGGGCGTATGCCTGTGTCTGTTTCTGATCTCTGCCCGGGCCGCGCAGGATCCGCTGCCTGCCTGGAACGATGTCAGCAGCAAGCGCGCGATTATTGATTTTGTTCAACGGGTTACTGCGCCTGGCGGACCTGACTATTTGCCGGCGACGGAGCGCATCGCGGTATTTGATAATGACGGCACACTCTGGTCGGAAAAGCCGGCCTACTTCCAGTTGTTATTTGCCATCGACCGCATCAGGGCGCTGGCGCCGAAGCATCCCGAGTGGAAGGCACAGCAACCCTTCAAGGCCGTGCTGGACAATGACCTGGATGCCCTGGCGGATTCGGGTGAGCAGGGTTTATTGCAGCTGGTGATGGCGTCCCACGCCGGTATGACGACGACCGGGTTTGAGGCGATCGTCAATGAATGGCTTGCTACGGCCACACATCCAAAATACAAACGCCCCTACACGGATCTGGTGTTTCAGCCCATGCTGGAATTACTGGCCTACCTGCGTGCCAATGACTTCAAGACCTATATTGTGTCGGGTGGTGGCATTGAGTTTATGCGCCCCTGGGTGAGTGCGGTATACGGTATTCCGCCGGAGCAGGTGATTGGCAGTAGCATCAAGGTGAAGTACATCTTGCGCGAGGGTGTGCCGGTACTGGAGCGCCTGCCGGAAATCGACTTTATCGATGACAAGGCAGGCAAGCCTGTCGGTATTCACAAATTTATTGGCCGTCGTCCAATAGCCGCCTTTGGTAACTCCGACGGTGACTTGCAGATGCTGCAGTGGACCGCTGCAGGGGAGGGTGCGCGTTTCATGCTGCTGGTGCATCATACCGATGCGGTGCGCGAGTATGCCTATGACCGCAAGTCGCATGTCGGCAGGCTGGACAAGGCACTGGACGAGGCCGGACAGAAAGGCTGGACGGTTGTGGATATGAAGACTGACTGGAAGACGGTTTATCCGTTTATGCAGTAGCCGTTTTATCTTTATTTTGTCCCCTTAACGCAGATTAATACTTTCTATTAAAGGAGAAGCTCGATGGCTAGCAGCGAAACAACAGGAACCACCAGTCCCGTGGATGTAATGGAGGTTATTCCAACCAGCGTGGATGACGTCAGCCAGTTATGGCAGCAGGTGCAGCCCGTGGTCACGGACTGGGGCATCAAGGCCATTGCCGCGCTGGCCATCTTTATTATTGGCCGCTGGATTGCGAAGGGTATACGCCGGGGCGTGCGCCGCATGATGGAAAAGGGTGGTGCCGATCCCATTATCATCGGTTTTGTAGGCAGTATCGCCTATATTGCCTTGCTGGCTTTTGTTGTTGTGGCTGCACTGGGTCAGCTTGGCATACAGACGACCTCCTTTATTGCCATACTGGGTGCTGCCGGTCTTGCGATTGGTCTTGCCCTGCAGGGCTCACTGGCAAATTTCGCGGCCGGTTTCCTGATGATTATCTTTCGCCCGTTCAAGGTCGGTGATTTTGTCGAGGCTGCAGGCGTGGCCGGTGTCGTCAAGGATATGCAGATTTTTACCACTACCATGAAAACCGGGGACAACAAGACCATCATTATCCCGAATGCGAAAATATCCGGTGATAACATTATTAATTACTCGGCAGAGGAAAACCGCCGCGTCGATATGACCGTGGGTGTCGCCTATGATGCCGATCTTTCAAAGGTCAGGGATGTGCTGAATGACATCATAGGGAAAGACGACCGCATACTGACTGATCCGCCCCCACAGGTCGTTGTTGGGGAACTCGCAGACAGCAGTGTCAATTTCATCGTTCGCCTCTGGACGCAGTCCGCTGACTACTGGGGTGTCAAGTTTGATACCACCGAAACCATCAAGAATCGCTTTGATGAAGCGGGCATCGGTATCCCGTTCCCGCAGCACGATATCCATATTGTCAGTGGTTCGGCTGCGTAAGGAACCGAACTGACCATCGTCAGAGAGTACGGATGAAAGAGGAACGACTCATGGGAAAGCTGCTAGCGATTTCTGGCGAAATAGTGTTTGCCGTCATGCTTTGTCTGTCGCCGGGGGCAGTACAGGCTGAGGACGCAACCTTCAGTGAGGCTGAACTCGATCAGATGATGGCGCCGATTGCACTGTACCCGGATTCCTTGCTGGCACAGATTCTGATGGCCTCAACCTATCCGGCAGATGTGGCAGAGGCGGTCACCTGGTCAAAGGAAAACCCCAAACAGGAAGGTGATGCCGCGGTGGAGGCTGTGCAGGACAAGTCCTGGGATCCCAGCGTGATGTCGCTGGTTGCCTTTCCACAGGTATTGGCAATGATGGGAGAGCAACCGGACTGGGTACAAAATACGGGAGATGCCTTCCTGGCTGATTCGGAAGCGGTCATGGATACGGTTCAGAAGCTGCGTTTAAAGGCAAAGGATGAAGGTAATCTGGAGACCACCGAGCAACAGAAGGTGATTGTAAAGGAAGCGTCTTCCAGTGAAACAATCGTGATTATCGAGCCGGCAAATCCCCAGGTTGTGTATGTGCCATCCTATAATCCAACTGTCGTATATGGTGTCTGGTGGTGGCCGCATTACACACCGTGGTATTACCACCCGGTCGGTTATGGATTTGGTTCTGCCGTTGTGAGAGGCATCGGTTTCGGCATTGGTGTCGGTATTACCAATGCTCTCTGGGGCGGCTGCCACTGGGGTCACGGCCACGGCAGCGTCGATATCAACGTAAACAGATATAACAATATCAATATCAATCGCAACAGGATTGACATTAACAAGAAGACGACTAACTGGAATCACAATTCAAATAATCGTCGTGGCGTGCCTTACAAGGATGAAAAAAGCCGCAAGCAATATGATAACAAGCGTGGCGGGGCAGATCAGCGCAAGGATTACCGCGGGCGTGACGCCCAACGTGACAAGGCCCGTGCAACACTGGACAAGCGGGCGGTCGGTCCGGCTGAAGGCCGTAAGGAATTAAAGGGTGCAGGTGGCAACAAGGCGAGGGACTCGGTCAAACAAGCTAATCGCGACGTTGCACAGGGCAAGCTGGGCAATCGGGATGCCGGTAAGGCACGTGATGCTGCCAGGAATGTGAATCGCGATCAGGCCAAAGGGACTCTGCAGAACCGGGATGTTGGCAAATCACGTGATTTTTCCGGTAATCAGGCACGTTCACGTGATAACGCCCTGAAAGGTTCAGGCCAGGCGAAAAAGTCCCGTCAGAATGTTAGTCGTGGCAGTTCCAGTAACCGCTCTATGAAGAGTCGTGGCGGCGGCCGTGGCGGTGGTCGTGCAGGTGGGCGTCGGTGATAACAGGAGCGAGACATGAATCACATATCTGAAAACACTCATCTAACTGTTGTCAGCCATTTGCACGCGATTGCCATAAATCTGTTCGGGTTATTGGCTGCAGGCGCAATCCTGTGCACTGTATCGTGTTCGAGCCCCGATCAGTCGACCGTTGAGCTGAACGTTGACCCCGTTCTTGGTCAGGCCGTGTTTGCCATGCCCGAGGATGCTGCGAATGCCTTTGTACTGGCAGTTTCGAATGATGATGCGGAAATGCTCGGTAAGGTGCTGGGTGCTGATTACCGCGAGGTATTGCCTCTGGATGAAGTCGATGGCGAAGATGTTGACAACTTCATTACCGCCTGGAAAAGGTCCAACACCTTGTTGCCGCAGGGGGATCAAAAGATACTGATTGCCGTCGGTGAAGGCGAATGGACTATGCCCGTTCCAGTCGTGGCGGGGACATCCGGCTGGTACTTTGATGTTGGCGAAGGCCGTGAACGCATGCGCATCCGGCGCATAGGCAGGAATGAACTCGCCACCATGCAGGCTGTGCTGGCCTACTATGATGCACAGATGGAATATGCCGAACAGGACCGCAATGGTAACGGCATGCTGGAGTATGCACAGCAATTCATCAGTACACCCGGAACCCATGATGGCTTGTACTGGGAGGTCGAGCCGGGTGATACACCCAGTCCACTCGGGCCGTTGATGGCAGACCACACACCGGGCGGAGGTTACCACGGCTATTTTTACCGGATACTGGATGCACAGGATGCGAATGCCAAAGGCGGCGCCTACAGTTACATGATCGGTGATCGCATGCGGGCCGGATTTGCCCTGATTGCCTGGCCGGAAGAATACGGTGAAAGCGGGGTGATGAGCTTTATCGTCAGTCACGCAGGCATAGTCTATGAACAGAACCTGGGGGCGGAAGGTGCCAGTATTGCGGAATCGATGCAGGCCTATGATCCAGGCACAGACTGGCTGCCAGCCAAAGAGGTCAGTGGCCCTCAGGCAAGCGCCACTCGGTAAACAGGACTTACACAACCATGCTGGTCACAGCATGGTTGTTATCAGGGTAGATAACATGAGGGAATGGCTGTGTATACAGGATATTCAAATGTCCGGCATGACAGGCGAATCAGTCCGCTAATCGTAACATTCCTGCTGTCGGTCTTGCTGACAGGACTGTCGCCGATCGCCCGTGCATACCATATCAATGGTTTCACTTTCTCGGGTGATGTGCGTACCGGCCGGGTACAGTATGACTTTCATAATCCGGATGGCGACCCTGCTGTCAACAAGGGGCACAGGGACTCGCAGGGATTCTACGTCATCCCGAAGTTTTCTCTGCTGACTCCCGTGTATCATGATTTCAGCGGCAAGATTACCCTGGCCGGCGCCACCGACTTCGGTTTGAATAATCCGGAAAAAGAGACCCGGAACTTTGTTTTCGATCCGGTCGAGCTCAAGTCGTTTGCCCTGTTGCAGGAACTCTATCTTGAGTGGCAGACGGAACGGCATCAGGTGCTCATTGGTCGCAAGGAGTACGTAACACCGATGATCGATGCGGATGACTGGTATATGCTGGCCAACAGTTTTGCGATGGGCGTGTATGACAATCGCTATTTCAACAATACCAGCCTCAGGGTCGGGTACTTTGCAGAAATGGCCGGTGTCTGGGACAGCAGCGCCAATGGTACCGAGTTTCACTCCATGTCGGATGCCAGTATCGTGCCGCAGGCCAACAAGGATGAAGCCGATGACAGCGGTGTGTATTTTGCTGCTGCGGATTTCAACAATGATGTGCATCATGTGCAGCTCTGGAACTACTACGCGGACGATCTTTATAACACGCTCTTTGCCCAGTACGACTTCACCAGGGGAAACGATAACTTTAACTATGATATCGGTACACAGTTCATCGATTTTTCGGAAGTGGGGAAATTAAGATCCAGTCCGACCGAGATTGACTACAGTATCTACTCGCTCCGATATGACGCAGGGTGGGGCAACGGGTTCTCGCTGGCCACCGGTGTCGCAAAATATACCGATGGTGGCGGTGCGAATGAGACGCTGGGTGCCTGGGGTGGTTACCCCTATTTCGCCAACGGCATGGTTTTTCACTTCTTCGAGGCCGGTTCGTTGCAGAATGCCGAGTCCTACAAGCTGCAGGTCGGCTATGACTTTGCCAGGCAGTCACCCGACAAGCTGGGTATCTACCTGCGGCATACCCGCTACAACCTGGACCCGAAATATTCTATCGCCTCGGATGGTGATGGACAGGATCTGTTGACAATGACCGGTATACAGTTGAAGTACAGGTTCTTGGGTGGCGGTTATTTTACCGGCACCTATGAGCAGCACCATATTGACGATGAGCCCAGGACATGGGCGTTGCGGCTGATTGGTGGCTTTACCTTCTAGAAGAGATAGATACATATGAAGACTCTGACACAAATAACGTTGGGTACCCTGCTGGTCGCGGGTCTGTTTATCTTCAGCAGTCTTGCACCGTTGCATGCGGCAACCGGTATCGATGCCGTCCTCAAGAAAGTCTACGAGAAATACAGGGACCTGGAAGAGGGCGCAAATGCCAACTATATACCGGCACTGGCCGATATGGATCCTGACCTGTTTGGTATTGTGCTGGTAACCGTGGACGGTGATGTCCACAGCGTCGGTGATGTCGGGACCGAGGTCTCAATCCAGTCCATTTCCAAGGTGTTCACCATGGCCAGGGTCATGGAGGAGTCGGGCACGGATGCAATTTTCAATAACATGGGTGTGGATGCGACCGGCCAGGTGTTCAACTCCATCGTGGCCATTGAGCAGTATCAGGGCCAGGAAATGAATGCAATGGTCAACCCGGGTGCAATTGCCACCACCAGTATGATCAAGGGCGCGAATGAAAAAGAGGTCTGGGAAACGATCATTGGCACCCATAACGATTTTGCCGGGCGCAGGCTCTCGGTCCTGGAGGATGTATACAAGTCAGAGGCCGAAACCAATCAGCGCAACCAGGCACTGGCCATGCTGATGCACGCCTATGGTCGTATTGAAGACAAGCCGATCGAGGCGACAGATATCTATACACGGCAGTGTTCCATTGGTGTGAATGCCAGGGACCTTGCCACCATGGCAGCCACCCTGGCCAGCGGTGGCAGGAACCCGGTAACCGGCAAACAGGTGATCAGCAGCAAGCATATCCCTGAAGTGCTGGCAGTCATGGCCACGGCCGGTCTGTACGATGACTCCGGCCAATGGCTGTACAAGACAGGATTGCCAGCCAAGAGCGGCGTGGGTGGCGGTATCCTTGCGGTGTCGCCCGGCAAATTTGGTATAGCCGCAATCTCGCCGCCACTCGATGAAGCCGGCAACAGCATACGTGCACAAAGGGCGATTGCCGACATCTCGAATGCACTGTGCGGTAATCCGTACGATCCGGTGCAGGGTGATTCGTGTGCAGGTGCTGAATAGAGTTCCACAGATAATGGTTTGCTTAGCGGCCCTCTTTTTCGTGTAGGAGCGGCTTGTAGCCGCGAATCGCGCCTGCAAGGCGCTCCTGCAGGTGCCGTTTGGATTTCGATGGAAAAGATATTACGTCACCATGATTGAACTCGATTACAGGCGAACACTGATCCTGGCTATCCTGGTGCTGTTCGCTGGCAAGTTACTTACCCGAAAGATCGCTTTTCTGCAGGAAAACAATATTCCGGAACCGGTCACCGGCGGTGTGCTGGCCGCTGCACTGGTGGCTGCGATCTACCTGAGCTTCGATCTGACATTCCAGTTTGCCCTGGAAATCAGGGATGGTCTGTTACTGACGTTCTTTACCATCATCGGTCTGTCCACGCGTTTTGACAAGTTGATCGCGGGGGGCAAGAGTCTGGTCATATTACTGGTGCTTGTCGTTGCCTTTCTCTTTATTCAGAACACGACGGGTGCCCTGGTCGCTCTGGTAACGGGCTTCGACCCGCTGGCCGGATTGCTCGGTGGCTCCGTATCCTTTAGTGGTGGACACGGGACTACCATTGCCTGGGCGCCGGTGTTCGGGGAGGACTATGGTTATAGCAAGGCCATGGAGGCGGGTGTTGCGTTTGCCACATTTGGCCTGGTGATTGGTGGACTGCTGGGCGGGCCGATTGCGCGCTACCTGATCCAGCGATTCAGTCTGCAGTCGAGCAGCAAGGACCCTATAGAGGTGGGATTCAAGTATGAGCAGCGCGGGCAGCAAATTGGCGTCGATGAAATTCTGATGGTGTTGCTGGCAATCGCGGTGGCAATTGGTCTGGGGCTGCATCTGGACCAGTTGCTTGAATACTGGGGCATAAAGCTGCCACTTTTTGTATCCTGCCTGTTTTCCGGCATCGTATTGACCAATATCATACCGTTGCTGTTTAAGAAGGTACCCTGTCCCTCCGGTACCCCGGCACTGGCACTGATGTCGGAACTGAGCCTGGGGCTGTTTCTCGCAATTTCGCTGATGAGTCTGCGTTTGTGGGAACTGACCAGCCTGGCCGGGCCCGTTATGCTGCTGGTATTTACCCAGGTGGTTGTTGTGACTGTGTATGCTGTCTTCGTCGTCTATCGAGTCATGGGCAGGGATTATGATGCGGCAGTGATCTCATCCGGTTTTATCGGCTTGTCGCTTGGCGCGGTGCCGACCGCGATCGCAAACATGTCAGCCGTAACCAAGCGCTTTGGCGCGGCAAACCAGGCGTTTATCGTTATACCGTTGATTGGCGCGTTTTTTCTCGACATCACCAACTCAATCGTGATCCAGACTTTTATTGAGTGGCTGGAGTAACTGTCCAGGCTGTAATACTGCTGATTTTCGGCAGCGCCGGATTTATCTTCGGTGTTGCGCATGGGGCAAACCCCGGAAGCACAGACCTGATCGGTGACAAGATCCAGGAAAAGGCGAATGCGGTCCTTGCCTTGATGGGGTACGCAGTCGTGCCGGACGTTACGACCAGTTCCCTGTCCATCCAGAACAATGCAACCGCCAATCCCGGATTCAAACTGACGCAGATGGCGGGCGGATTTACCTTCAGCCAGTCTGTTCCTCTCTATCTTGAGGGCAGTCTGGCCTACAGCCGATATGATCCGACCTTCAGCGTCGGGGATGATCTGGAAGACATCTTCATACCGGTCAAATGGGACAGCCTGATGGCCGGTGGCGGCATTGGCTGGGACTTCCCGATTGTCTCAGAGCTGGTGTTTCGTCCCGTCTTCAATATGGCGCTCGGCCATGTGGAGAGTGACCTGTCCGGGCTGGTTGACGACGATGATGATCTCGGCTTTCTCGACGACGGGCGCCTGAATGTCGTTGGCTATGGCGGATCCTTCATGCTCGACTATTCAAGTCATCGGCCGGCGCGTGAAATCGATGTGGAATGGCGCCTTTCCGGTGTGCGTATGCAGAGTTTCGGGAATACATCAAGCGATGTCCGGGGCAGGGCGGATACCCTGAATACCAACCTGTGGGCACGCTGGCGGGCACCGACAGGGTATACATTGCTGCAGGGACCGCTGAGATATGTGCTGGAAGGTGCGCACTCGACCTTTTTCGGTGCCCAGGCCGGGATTCTCGGTTTTAACCATCTGACCTCGCTCGGTGCTGGTATTGAGCTCGACTCCAGCGCTTACGATATCTATGTCACCCGTGCCCGGCTGGTCGGACGCTATGTATTCGGGCAAAATATACGCGGTGTCTCCATCGGTCTGGCCATTAATTTCTAGAAATGCAGCGTGCTGATTTAAAACGACCCCGGTATTATATTCCGATCAGCCTGATTGTTCTCTTTGCTGTGCTGTTCGCGGTTATCTTCAATCCCGCTTTCCAGAAAAAAATGCTGCTGAAGCATGTCGGGCCGCTGGTTGACTCGCTGCAGATTGAATACGTTCATTTCACCCCCTGGTCGCTGCGACTCAACAGGGTTGCGGTGGAGTATGCGGGCGGGCATTTTGCGCTGGAGCAGGGGACTCTCCACTACTGCCTGTCGTCGCTGCTGCTGTTGAATGCCAACATCAAGACGATTGCACTGCAGGATGCCAGTGTAGATGTGAGCACATTCAATCCACCGGAAAAAGAACAGCCTGATAGCGATGATGTATTTCCAGGCGTTCTGGCCGCGCTGAAACACGGACTCGGTTACACCCTGCAGGACGTGGATATCAATGCTGATGTGATGTTGCCTGAGCAACAATCATTGTCGACCAGTATAACCGGAGGTGGCATCAAGCCCGGGACAACGGGCGCCCTTAATATCAAGGCTCACTACCATACGGGTAAGGAGGATGAGCTGATTGCGTTTGATGGCGATGTCATCCTCAGCCAGCTTACCCGGGGCCGCTTCAAGGCTGTTGAAATTGCACTTGCCCTTGATGCGATGCTTGAGGGTCTTCCGGAGACAGAAAGTGCCAGCGTGAAGCTGCGGGTGACACCCGCGCCGCTGACTGAAACGGAACAATTGTCAGTCGAGGCAAGCGGACAAGAGCCGGAATATACACCCGAGGCATTGCATCTGGCCATCGTGCAGCATGACAGTGACGGCATGCAGCGCTCCGAGCTGACACTCGATGGACGCTATGACGGCAATAATGGCGTTTTTGACGGTGGTTACCGGGTTACGGCAAACGAGCGACTGGTGCAGCGCTATATCAAGGATACGGTGATACCCCCCGTTGAAGAGGTGCTCAGCGGTGATCTGCTATTCAATATTGCCGATACGACCGGTGCTATCACGGTTATCAGCGATCTGCTGGTGAAGCAGATCAGGGAAACACACCCTAATGAAAAGCTGCCCGAGCTACTGCAG
This sequence comes from Pseudomonadota bacterium, assembly GCA_039714975.1. GTDB lineage: Bacteria > Pseudomonadota > Gammaproteobacteria > UBA9214 > UBA9214 > UBA9214. Next base: position 92,586 of record JBDLIH010000004.1, on the reverse strand, counting down.
CTTGAGAATAATTTTCGTCTTTCGCTGCTGCCGGGCCTGCGCTTGCGCGTTGAGACGATTTATTCAGGTTTGACCGACGAAGCTGCAACCCGGCCGCTTTCCTCCAGTCTGCCGGAAGACCTGGATATCCCCCTGGGTGATATCGATGCCTTCATGCACCAGGAGAATACCCTGCTGGCATTCGAGTTGCCCAAGGTGCCACTGGCCTGGTTTGATGTATTCCTGCCTGAACATGAAATTAAAGAAGGTACATTGAGCGGGGCATTCGAAATCACCACGGACACGACGGGTGCCATCCACATAAACCCGGTCAAGCCACTCACGGTGACGGGGTTTACCCTCAGTCAGGAAGACAAACCGGTCGTCGAGGGGATCAATCTCACCGTGTTGCCACGAGTTACCTACCGGGGTGATGTACTCGATGTGTCGCTGGATGAACTGTTGCTTGATGGCGGTGGGGGGAGAGTGGCCACGGCAGACTTTACAGCCACGGTACCGCTGGGTGAAGAACCGGGTGCCATTAATGCCCGGGCTACAGCTGATCTGGCGTTGCACCGATTGGTGGACCTGCTTGCCATTGAGCAGACAGGCAGACAGTCATTGCCCGAACGGCTGTCGCTGGACTTCCAGGCCGCAGTTCAGCAACAGCCTGAGGTGATTCTGGTTAATAAGCTGGATGCCAACCTGTTACTGGATGAAAAGACCCGCTTGCTGCATCTTGAATTACTGCAACCGCTGCTTATGGAGAGCACAGATGCCGGCACTCGAATTGGAAATGCGGAAGGGAAACTGGCGACGCTCAATATCAGTGACATCCAGCTTGGCTGGTTTTCCGCGTTCATCCCGGATACTACCCTGAAGGGCAGGCTGCAGCGTGCGGATTTTACGTTAGCGACGGATGCAAACGGGGTTGCCACACTCGCGGCGGCCAAACCGGTCAGACTGCATAATGTCACCATCACCGATCCGGACGGGGCATTACTCAGGGACGTTGGTATCAGTGTCCGGCCCAGTGTCCGCCTCGCAGCAGATGGCACACGAGTCAGCTACCAGGACCTGGCCATTACCAGCCGGGAAACCCGGCTGCTTGCAGCGAATGGCATCGTGACCTTACCGGGTGCGGCTGATAAACCCCTGCTGGCAGAGGGTCGTCTGGATGTGGATATGCAGGCGCTTTCGAAACAACCGCTGATTGCCAGGTCATTGCAGGGTTCCATAGAGGCGCCGCTGTGGCTGGATGCCAGTTATAAACTGGCTCAGGGCGCATCCAGTATTGATCTGAGTCGCTTGTCCGCAAAGCTGTTCTATGCGGACAAGCAGCAGCGCGTTTCACTGCTGGCCGATTCAGGTGTACGTGTGCGTACCAGCCTGGGCCGTAAACAATCTGAGCTGGGCAGGGCCCGGGGCAAGGTGACCCTTACCCTTGAGAACCTTACTCCGGAACCGTTTGCCGGCATACTGGCGGCCAATGGCCTGTCCTTTAGTAATGCCAATGGCAAGGCTGTGCTGAACTCGGATGGCAAGTCACTGAGCATCGATACCATCGAGCCGTTCAGGGTGACCGGTGTTACCGTGGCGTCGGAAGGCAAGCCTGCCCTGAATCCGTTTTCCCTGACAGCGGATTCTGAAACAGTCATGCGGGGCGATACCTTGCATGCAAAAGTAAAACAACTGAGCGTCAGCTTTGACAAAGAACAGGGCAAGCTCGCACTCGATGCAAATCTGGATGTGATCCTGAAAGGACAGGGTGATGCGACCCGGGTTGAGACCCTGACAGCCAACATCAAAATGCTGTTGCCCGGCTTGCTGGATCAACCCGCGATCCTGCCTGGTCATGCCCTGACCGCCGGTGAGCTCACCTCGGTGACCACGCTGGATTCAAGCGGGCGGCTTGATTCAACGACCCGCGTGCAGGGTTTGCAGAGCAGGGAAGCATTGCCGCTGGAACTTCTGGAATTAAAGGTCAAGGGGCAAGTGGATGCGGACGGCAGTTTTGACTTGACTGCACCGGTCATTACGCGAGGCAAGTCTGGAGAAAGTGATCTGCTGGTAAAGGCGGTGCACACCAGCAAACAAGACGAGCACAATGACCTTGTTGCCAGTGTGGACAGCAGCGTGTTCTACCTCAATGACATCCTGAACACCCTGGATGCGATAAGCAATGAAAAGGCGCGGAAGGCTGTCGAAGCCGAACTGAGCGAGGAAGAACAGGTGGCCATCAAGGCCGAGAAACAGGCTCGACAGGCACAGCCGGACGAGCGTGCTTTCTGGGATGTGATTCCCTATAACAGGCACGTCAGGTACAACCTCAAGCATCTCTTCTATACGGACTATCTGGAGATTATCGATATCACGGGGCAGGCCAGGATTACACCTGAGAGGCTCTCGCTTGATGAGTTCAAGGCCTACTTTCATGACAGTCCCATTGCGCTTGATTCCGTGATGACGTTTAGCCCCGGGGAGAAACCCTATAACCTTGAAATGCAGGCAAGTGTCGATCAGTTCGATCTCGATGCTTTTCTCCGGGCGCTTGATCCCGAGACAATCCCGGTGGCGGAAGGGTTGTTTGATATCAGGATTGATGCCTATGGCAACTCACCCAACATGGTGCAGTACCGTAATTACCTGTACTTTGATGCAAAAATGCGGAGCCGTGACGGTGTGTTCCGTCTGCTGAATCCCAATGATCCACTGGTGATCGGCAGTTCCAATATTGCGGGTGCTGTGGGTGAGGGTGTCTCCTACATTCCGACCGGGCTGTTTGGCGTGGGGGCGGTCGCAAGACTTGTGAATTACATCAAGAAGGTTCCCTACGACAAGATTGAGGCACACCTGGTGCGCGATGAATCACGTGACGTACAGATCAAAAAATACGTGGTGCAGAGTCCGGAACTCCTGATGACGGCGAATGGCGGTATTACATACGAGGAAGGTGTTGATGTAATGCAGAGTCCGCTGAAACTGGATGCCCGGCTGGATCTGCGCGATCGGGGGGCAGCCATTTTCTACGACATCGACCTGCTGAAGGATGAGCAGAACCCCTTTGGCTACTGGACCGGACCGGAAATCAGGTTCTGGGGTACGCCGGGAGTCATCGAATCAAACCTGGGTGAAATAATCGAGGAAGCAGGCAAGGGTGCTGTGCTTGGGGGGTTCACACGGCCCATCTCGGGTCTGATCGGCAATATCAAGCACCGGTGGATGGATGAAGAGGGTGAGCCCATTGACTATAGCGATGACCTCCTGGTCGCGCCAACAGAAACGGTTGAGGAAGCGCCGGCAGACAGCCCGGCAGTGCCCTCTGCCGATCTTCCGGGTTACTATGAGTAACACTGGATGCAGGGCGGGAGAGATCAGGGAGGCTCTGATTTAAAATCATTGGGTTAGCATCGATACGTGGAAACAGGGTCTCAAACCACGTATATTCACGGAATGTAACCGCAAGATCGAAGTGGAATGACAGATAAACTCTACATTAAAACCCACGGTTGCCAGATGAACGAGTACGACTCGTCAAAGATGGCGGACGTACTGGCAGCCTCGCACCAGATGGAAGTGACACAGGATCCGGCACAGGCTGACGTGCTGCTGATGAACACCTGTTCCATCCGTGAAAAGGCGCAGGAAAAGGTGTTCTCCGAACTGGGCCGCTGGAAGGAGCTGAAGGACGGGCATCCACAGTTGGTGATCGGTGTCGGTGGTTGCGTGGCCAGCCAGGAAGGGGATGCCATTCGTGCCAGGGCGCCCTATGTCGACATTGTGTTCGGTCCGCAGACGCTGCACCGCTTGCCGGAGTTGCTGAATGAGGTTCGACGCGCGCAGCAACCGGTGATTGACATCAGTTTTCCCGAGATTGAAAAGTTTGATTGCCTGCCGACACCGCGTGCCGATGGCCCGACCGCGTTTGTGTCCATCATGGAAGGCTGCAGCAAGTATTGCAGTTTCTGTGTAGTGCCCTATACACGCGGTGAAGAAGTCAGCCGGCCATTTGATGACATCCTTGCGGAAGTGGCTGCACTGGCCGGGCAGGGTGTGCGCGAGGTGAATCTGCTGGGCCAGAATGTCAATGCCTACCGCGGTCTGATGGACGATGGTGATGTTGCCGACCTGGCGCTGCTGGTTCATTACATTGCCGCAGTCGAGGGTGTCGACCGCATCCGCTATACCACCTCACACCCGGTGGAAATGAACGACAGCCTGATACAGGCCTATGCGGAAGTCCCTGAGCTGGTCGGTCATTTACACCTGCCGGTACAGTCCGGTTCGGACCGGGTGCTGGCCTTGATGAAACGTAATCACACGGCGCTGGAATACAGGTCCATCATCCGGCGACTGCGGGAAGCACGGCCCGGCATCAGCATGTCCTCTGATTTTATAATCGGTTTTCCCGGTGAGACGGACGATGACTTTGAACAAACCATGGCGCTGATTGAGACGCTTGGTTTTGATCACTCATTCAGCTTTATCTACAGTCAGCGTCCCGGCACACCGGCGGCAGACATGCCGGATGATGTGCCACTGGCCACCAAGAAGGTGCGTCTGTCACGACTGCAGCAGCGTATTGCTGAAATGGCCGCGGTCATTAGTGAAAGTATGGTTGGCAAGGTCGAGCGCATCCTGGTTGAAAGGGTGTCACGTAAACGTGATGATCAGCTCAGCGGGCGCACGGAGAATAATCGTGTCGTCAATTTCGATGCGGATCCTGCGTTGATCGGACAGTTTGTTGATGTACGGATAACCGAGGCATTGCCGAATTCACTGCGCGGCGAACTGCTTTCAGTTGAGGGTATAATGCCGGCATCACAACAAAAGGCATCCTGAACAGCTCTTGAACGCTGACGCGCATTCTGTCGATATCACACTGGAACCTGCTGATAATGAACGGCTGGCAGAATTGTGCGGCCAGTTTGATGCGCACCTGCATCAACTGGAACAGCGTCTCGGTGTTGAGATAAACAGTCGCGGTAACCAGTTTCGTATTATCGGCGAGGATGGAGTGGTGAAACGCGCCGGCCAGATACTGGAAAGCCTGTATCTTGAAACAGAATCCGGCTCACTCAGCCCCGAAAAGATTCACCTGCATCTGCAGGAAGCGGGTGCCGAACAGGTTGCTGTCGAACGGGGCGGTGGCAAAAAAAGTGACGTGATCGTGATCAAGACGCCGGGTGGCGCCATCACGCCACGTGGTGATCATCAGAAACAATACCTCGGTAATATTCTCGGGCACGATCTGAACTTTGGTATCGGTCCGGCCGGTACCGGCAAGACCTACCTGGCAGTTGCCTGCGCGGTGCAGGCGCTGGAACAGGAACATGTCAGTCGCCTGGTGCTGGTCCGTCCTGCCGTTGAAGCCGGAGAGCGGCTTGGCTTTCTGCCCGGTGATATGACGCAGAAAGTTGATCCCTATTTACGTCCCCTGTATGACGCACTCTATGAGATGCTCGGAATCGACCGGGTTGCAAAATTGATCGAACGCAACGTCATTGAAATTGCACCGCTGGCCTTTATGCGCGGCCGCAGTCTGAATGATGCCTTTATCATTCTTGATGAGGCGCAAAATACCACAGTCGAACAAATGAAGATGTTCCTGACACGTATCGGATTCGGGTCTACCGCAGTGGTGACCGGCGACATTACCCAGATTGACCTGCCCAAACACATCGAGTCCGGCCTGCGACAGGTGACTGAGGTACTGAATAACAGTCAGGACATTGGCTTCACATTTTTTTCATCAAGTGATGTTGTCCGGCATCCACTGGTGCAGCGCATTATTTCTGCGTATGAGAAGTATGAGCGTCAGCAATCAAATGATTGACGTTCAGTTCGCCGTGACTGTTGAGGGTATGCCGGATGAGGCTGTTATCAGGCAGTGGGTGTTACAGGCCTTGCCGGAGCAGCGAAAAGATTCAGAGCTGACCATACGTGTGGTTGACGAAGCGGAAATCACCGCGCTTAATCGTCGGTACCGTGGCAAGGAAGGTGCCACCAACGTCCTGTCATTTCCCTATGAAGCAATCCCCGGTGTGGCAACCGATCTGCTGGGTGATATCGTGATTTGTGCACCCGTGGTTGCAAGTGAGTCCGTAACGCAAGCCAGGCCGCTTGATGCACACTGGGCGCATATTGTGATTCATGGCGTCCTGCACCTGATGGGTTACGATCATCATCAGGATGATGAGGCGCACAGGATGGAAGTCCGTGAAACCGAACTCCTGGACAGCCTCGGTTATGCAAATCCGTATATGTGATGTTAATATTGCAAATATCGCATAACTAACTAATATTAAATGAAAAAATATCGTCATCCCAACGGCCCTTCCAGGTATTCCTGGGTTGCCAGGATAAAACAGGCGCTTACGCGGCTGCCCTCTGACTCCGAACAGTTGCTGGACACGCTGCGTGCCGTGCAGCACAAAAACCTGTTCGATACTGACGCACTTGCCATGATCGAAGGTGTGCTGCAGGTGGACGACATGCAGGTGCGAGACATCATGATTCCGCGTTCCCAGGTTGTGGTGCTGGCGCGTGATGCCAGTCCTGATGTGCTGCTGCATATAATCGTCGAATCAGGACACTCCCGTTTCCCGGTTATAGGTGATAGCCGTGATGAGGTCGTCGGTATCCTGCTGGCCAAGGACCTCCTGCTGTATGCCTTTGAGCGGACCGATGGCCGGTTGAATGTTCGCGACATTCTGCGCCCCGCGATCTTCGTCCCGGAAAGCAAACGCTTGAATGTGCTGTTAAAGGAATTTCGTGCCAGCCGTGTTCACATGGCAATTGTGGTGGATGAATATGGCGGTGTGGCCGGTATGGTTACGATTGAGGATGTGCTTGAACAGATTGTCGGTGAAATTGAAGACGAGCATGATATTGAGGAAGAAGACACTATTCGCAAGCACAGTGAATTCCATTACACCATCAAGGCACTGACACCGATTGAGGACTTCAACGACTATTTTAATCTCTCATTCTCTGATGTAGAGTTCGACACCATCGGTGGCCTGGTGGTACACCAGATCGGACACCTGCCGAAGCGGGGTGAACGGGTTGTTATCGGCAACCTGCTATTCAAGATTCTGCGTGCCGACAGTCGTCGTGTACACATGCTGCAACTAACGCTGTTACCAAAATCTGTCGAACACCCGGTTGATCAGGCAGACAGCGCCCCGTGAATAAACTGCTGGATCGTTATGGCGGACTGTTGATGCTGTTCGCGGGGGCGGTTGCGGTCACGGCCTTTGCCCCGTTCGGCTGGTATCCGGTCATTACCGGGGCGCTGCTACTCCTGTTTAACCAGTGGTTGCGCGATACACCGCGTCAGTCTTTTCGTCGCGGTTTTCTCTTTGGTCTGGGTTTCTTTGGTGTTGGCATCACGTGGGTGTTTAACAGTATCCATGTGTTTGGACATGTGCCGGTCATCGGGGCGCTCTCCGTAACACTCGGGCTGGTTATTGTACTGAGCCTCTATCCTGCAGTGTTGGGATACTGTCTGGGGCGTTGCTTTCACAAGCCGTCGTGGCCGGTGCTGGTGATTGCCTTTCCGGCCGGCTGGGTGCTCAGTGAATGGCTGCGCAGCTGGTTGTTTACCGGCTTTCCGTGGCTGAATATTGCCAACAGCCAGATAGACAGTCCACTGGCGGGTTATATACCCGTGCTGGGTGTTTATGGCACGGGCTGGTTGCTGGCGCTGCTGGCGGTGCTGCTGCTGGCAGTGCTGAACAATCAGCGCAGGGTGGCCAGCCTGGCACTGCTCATGATGGTGCTTGCAGGGGGTTACCTGCTGGATCGGGTGCAATGGAGCACACCACGCGGTGAAGCCATTCAGGTCAGTCTGGTTCAGGGCAATATCAGCCAGGAAGACAAATGGGCGCCGGAAAATATGCTGAGTACCTTCAGCCTGTATTCCGAGCTCACGTTTACAGAGCAGACCAGTGATCTGATTATCTGGCCCGAGACCGCTATTCCGGCCTTTCATGACCAGGTGAACGACAGTTTTATCAGCTACCTGGAAACGGAGCTGGCGAAAACCGGCGCCTCCCTGTTGACCGGGATCCCGGTGCTGGACAGACAGCGCTGGGAATACTACAACGCCGTGATCTCGCTGGGCGGGGAACAGGCCTTTTACTACAAGCAGCACCTGGTACCTTACGGTGAATACCTGCCGATGCGCTGGTTGATTGGTAATGCCCTGGATGCACTGGCGGTGCCGAACGCTGATTTTACCAGTGGCACGGACTCACAGACGTTGTTACAGGCCGCCGGCTACCCGGTTGCAACCTCCATCTGTTACGAGGTTGTGTTTGGCGAGCAAATCATAAAGGCACTGCCCGAGGCGGCCATGCTGGTAAACGTCAGTAACGATGCCTGGTTTGGTGATTCACTCGCCCCGCAGCAGCATCTGGAAATGGCACGCATACGTGCCAGGGAAACAGGGCGTCCGATGTTACGTGCGACGAATACCGGTATTTCCGCGATCATAGACCACAATGGTCGCATCACAGAGCAAGGCCCGCAGTTTGAAGTTGCCGTGGTGAGCGGGTCTGTGATACCCATGCAGGGTGTCACACCCTATGTACGGATGGGTAATGTGCCGATTGTGATGCTCAGTGTTGTCTGTCTGTTTTTTTGCTGGCTTGCAAGCAGCAGGCGGGAACAGGACAGGGAGGGCTGATTGCTCCGTGGACCTGGGGGCAGGTACTCCCGGCTGATCCAGGAATTGAATCAGCCGGGCGCAACCCGTTTGTGACTACAGCGTTACTGTATAGGTTTGAGTTTTTTGAACTTCTGGCCGGCAACGACAGCTTCGTACATCAGGCCACCCTTGGCCACGGTAAAGGCCGCTATGCCCTTGTGATAGCTGCCCTTGGCGGTGGCGTCATGCTTGCCACCACTGGCGCCGGTAGCAGTGCCGGTGGTACCTGCAGACGCGGAAGCACCGGCGGTAACCGCCACGGCCGAGGCGTTGGCGCTGAACTCGAAGTTGCCGCTTGTGAATTCATCATAGGCGCGCTTGTCCTCGAGGAAAACGATCTGGCTGTAGGCCTGGCCGCCCCACTGGAAGCCCACACTGAGCTGCGTCATTGTGGTGTCGCCCATGTATTTACCGCCGGCATAGACGCGTCCCTTGCCATAGGCGCCACCGATGCCAATGCCGCCCTTGCCAATTGTCGGGAATACGGCGTAGCCGTAGCTTTTATTAAAGAACGAGCCGCTTTCACCGGCCTGCTTGAAGACATTGATTGTCTCTGTGTATTTAGCAGCATCTTCATCCGCCATGGCACTGCCGAAGGGCAGGGCAAGCAGCAGACATATCATGTAAGTACGTAATTGCATATACGCTTTCATAGGTCTCTCTCCTTGGACTTATTTATTGGGGCCGATAATGATACACGCTTGCCTGCTGATTGCCCATTCCCCCCCCCACCGGCTGGACTCGATCTTCTACAAGTAAATAATAGAGTAAACAGTAATAATTACTTCGGTGCCCTGCTGCAGGTCACTTACAGCGGTTTCGTCACCCGCTAACGGTGGTCACTTTTGAGTATTTTCCGGTGAAAAACGGTGTGGCCGCAGTTCGGGCAGTTCGGTATTTTCCCGGTGGCGTGAAATCGCATCGCTGTATCGCAGCTATCACAGACAAGGGTGCCAGGGCCTGTTATTTCACTGGCATTCCAGGCGGGGCCCTCTTCGATATCGTGTTCGAATTGCAGCATCTCCAGGCGGGTGCGATCGGCAACCAGTGACAGCACTGACATCAGCCGGTCTTCTATCTGGTCTATATCAAAGCGCAGCCAGTCGCCCAGTTCGTGACCGCTTTCGGCCAGGTGTTTGCCGGCATCCTGCATATCGCGATGCAGGTAGTAGGCGACCTTTTCCGCCTCCTCTTTGGTCAGTTCTTCCAGTTCAACGGCGGTATCGCGGGCCTTGTGGATAAAACGTTGCAACGCCGGGCGGGTGCTTTCTTCCGCCTCTTCGTAGGCCGTTTTGACCCGCATCATCATGTCGTCGTACGCCCTCAGCCATTTTTCACGGGTGGATTTGTCGTCTGAATCAGTCATTTCCTGTCGTTTCCTCCTGTACCTGTCTATATATTCAAGTGTGGACCAATTCAGTCCACAGGTGAAGGAAATCCTCATTCCCGTGTTGTGGGCAGTCTCCTGGCTAAGGTATTCTGCTGCCTTCAATTTTGTGATGCAAACGAGTACTAGGCCGATGGACGAAACCTATAAACCGGAGAGTATCGAGGCCCGTGCCCGGCAATTCTGGGACGCACAACAGACCTTTCGTGTGAGCGAGGATCCCGAACGGGAGAAATACTACTGCCTGTCCATGTTCCCCTATCCCAGCGGGCGTTTGCACATGGGGCATGTACGCAACTACACCATTGGTGACGTGATCTCCCGTTACCAGCGCATGCAGGGTAAAAATGTCCTGCAGCCAATGGGCTGGGATGCCTTCGGGTTGCCGGCAGAGAATGCGGCGATACAGAACCAGGTGCCCCCTGCCAAATGGACCCGTGAAAATATTGATTACATGCGCGAGCAGCTCAAGCAACTGGGCTTCGGCTATGACTGGGAACGCGAGGTCGCAACCTGCGACCCGGAGTATTACCGCTGGGAGCAGTGGTTCTTTACCCGTCTGTTCGAGAAGGGCGTGGTCTATAAAAAAACCGCGGTCGTGAACTGGGACCCGGTCGACAAGACTGTGCTTGCCAATGAGCAGGTCATTGATGGCCGTGGCTGGCGTTCCGGTGCGCTGGTGGAACGCCGCGAAATCCCGCAGTGGTTCCTGAAAATAACCGACTATGCTGATCAGCTGCTCAACGACATTGACCAGCTGGACGGCTGGCCGGAGCAGGTGCGCACCATGCAGCGTAACTGGATCGGGCGCTCGGAAGGGATCGAGATGCAGTTTGGTATCGTCGGCCGCGATGACACACTACCCATCTATACCACGCGGCCGGACACCGTGATGGGTGTGACCTATGTGGCGGTTGCAGCCGAGCACCCGCTGGCCGCCGGGGCCGCAACCGGCAACGCGGCACTGGCCGCTTTCATCGAGGAATGCCGTGTATCCGGTGTCAGCGAAGCCACCCTGGCGACACAGGAAAAGAAAGGCGTCGATACCGGCCTCAAGGCCGTGCACCCGATCAGTGGCGAGGAAGTCCCTGTCTGGGCCGCCAATTTCGTGTTGATGGAATACGGCTCCGGTGCAGTAATGTCGGTGCCGGCCCATGATCAACGCGACTATGAGTTCGCCAGGCAAAACGGCATCGCCATCAGGCAGGTGATTTATCCGGACAATGATCAGCAGACCGCTGACCTTGAAAACGCTGCCTTTGTCGACAAGGGCGTCCTGAAGGATTCCGGAGCATTCGACGGGCTGAACTCCGGACAGGCGTTTGGCGCCATCGGTGACTGGCTGGAGCAGGCGGGCAAGGGCAGGCGCCAGGTGAATTACCGCTTGCGTGACTGGGGCGTGTCGCGCCAGCGTTACTGGGGTTGCCCGATTCCGATCATTAACTGTGCCGCCTGTGGTGCGGTGCCGGTACCGGAAGTCGATTTGCCGGTGACCCTGCCCACCGATGTGACCGTGGACGCCACCGGCTCGCCATTAAAGAAAATGGCCGCGTTTATCGAAACGACCTGCCCGACATGCGGTGGCCGGGCCGAGCGGGAAACCGATACCTTTGATACCTTTTTCGAGTCCTCCTGGTACTTCGCGCGTTATACCTGTGCCGACAAGGGAGATGGCATGCTGGACGAGCGTGCCAACTACTGGCTGCCGGTGGACCAGTATGTCGGCGGTATCGAACATGCCGTGCTGCACCTGCTGTATGCACGATTCTTTAACAAGTTGATGCGTGATGAAGGGCTGCTGACCGAGGATGAACCGTTCACCCACCTGTTGACCCAGGGCATGGTGTTGAAAGACGGATCCAAGATGTCCAAGTCAAAGGGTAATACCGTCGACCCGCAGGGACTGATCGACCAGTACGGCGCCGACACCGTGCGCCTGTTTACCATGCAGGCCGCCCCGCCGGATCAATCACTGGAGTGGTCGGACTCGGCTGTAGAAGGGGCATACCGGTTTCTCAAGCGTCTCTGGAAGAAGGTGCATGATCATGTGCAAGCCGGGCCTGCCGAAGTCTTGCAGGCAGCCGGGCTGGGTGAGTCGCAGAAGAAACTGCGACGACTGATTCATGTTGCACTGGCAAAGGTCAGTGATGATATGAGTCGGCGCCACACCTTTAATAATGTCGTGTCTGCAAACATGGAATTGCTGAACGAGATTTACAGGTTTGAAGACGTCTCGGCACAGGGGCGGGCTGTCATGCAGGAAGCGCTGGAAACCGTGGTGTTGATGCTGTCGCCTATCGTGCCGCATATCACGCACAGTCTGTGGCAGGCTCTGGGGCACAGTGAAGCAGTGGTGAATGTTGACTGGCCGGTCGTCGATGAAGGGGCAATGGTCCAGGACTCGCTTACCCTTGTGGTTCAGGTTAATGGCAAGGTGCGTGGCAAGGTGAGTATCCCGGCTGATGCAGGCAAGGAGGCCATCGAGTCTGCGGTAATGGAAGAGGAGAATATCAGGAAGCACACTGCTGACAAACCGGTACGCAAGATTATCGTGGTACCCGGCAAACTGGTCAATGTGGTCGTCTGAATGAAAAAGAACAATGCAACAATCTGTAACACCCTGCTTGATATCCTGCTGGCCGGGTGCCTGACGCTCACGCTTTCCGCGTGTGGCTTCCAGTTGCGCGGCAGTTCCGCACTACCGGAAGAGATGTCGGTAACCTATATAAAATTTAACAAGCCCTACGGGACACTGATGGATGATTTTACCGATGCCTTGAGGGCGCATCATGTGACAGTGACCGATAACCGCGATGAAGCGACCGCGGTGTTGACGATTAACAATAACAGGCGGGACAGGGATGTGCTGTCGGTGAATACGGCGGGCAAGGTGCTTGAAATCCAGCTTCGACAGTCGTTCCGGTTCTCCGTAATGACGATCGATAAACTGCCGCTGGTGGCGCCGCAGCACATCACGATGACACGCGACTACCTGTACAGCAGTACCGATGTGCTGAGTAAGGATCGTGAAGAGGCCGTCGTGCGCCGTACCTTGCAACAGGAGCTGGTTAACCTGGCCATGTTGCGGATAACAGCGGCGGCACGCTAACTGGTTCAATATGATAAAAAACAGAAATTATTCGCCACGGAAGCACACGGAATACACGGAAGAAAAAAGGCTTACAAGAAATATTTCCGTGTGCTTCCGTGGCTATTAAATCCATGCAACTGAAACCCGAACAGGTCGACACCCATTTGCGCAAGCAGCTTGCGCCAATCTACTTTATCAGTGGCGATGAACCGCTGCGTGTAATGGAAGCAGCCGATGCAGTTCGTGCGGCGGCACGCGGGCAAGGTTACGACGAACGGGACGTTCTCGCGGTGCAGGCCGGGTTTGACTGGGACAGCCTGATGTCCGAGGCCGGCAACCTGTCCCTGTTTTCACAACGCCGGGTGCTTGATTTGCGGCTGCCTACCGGCAAGCCGGGTGCTGAAGGTTCAAAGGCATTGCGTGCCTACGCGGACAACCCGCCTGACGATACCCTGTTACTGGTGACTGCCGGGAAGCTCGATCCTGCGGCGCGAAAAAGCAAATGGGTGCAGGCGCTCGACAAGGCCGGTGTCGTGGTGTTTGTCTGGCCGCTGAAAGGGCAGGAGTTCAATGCCTGGGTTGCGCAACGCATGCGGCAGCGCGGGCTGAAGCCTACACCGGATGCCGTCACATTATTATCCGAGCGGGTCGAGGGCAATCTGCTGGCCTGTGTACAGGAGATTGAAAAGCTGTATCTGTTGCAAGGTGAAGGCGAGGTGGATGCCGAGGCCATTATTGCCCTGGTTGCCGATAATGCCCGCTACGATGTCTTCGGGCTGCTCGACAGCATCCTTTCCGGTGAGGCAGCCCGCAGTGTCCATATGCTACAGGGCTTGCGTGCAGAAGGGCTTGTGCCCCAGATTGTGATCTGGGCACTGTCCCGTGAGCTGCGCCAGCTAACTGCCATGGCGACCGCAGTGGCCGCGGGTCAGCCTGTGCAGGCTGTATTGAGCCAGTATCGGGTCTGGCCAGCGGAACGTAAATCCATTGTGGCTAAGGCCTTGCGGCGGCTTTCGGTGGCTCAGTGCGCTACGCTGTTGCAGCACTGTGCGCGTGTTGATCGCGTCAGCAAGGGGCAGGGTGCAGGCAACGCCTGGGATGAACTGTTACAATTGATCCTGAATATGGCGGGCAATCAGGCCTTGCCGGACACGGCCCGTCTTGAACGGGTATCCTGACAAGGAACAATGAACGCAAAAGCTGAAACACTGCAAATTGATATCCCGAAGTACATGCTGTCGGTCGGCAAACGTGCGCGTGTGGCTGCCCGGGAAATTGCCCGGGCCGACACCGGCAAAAAGGATGCGGCACTGACCGCAATCGCGGCTGCAATAGAAGCCGGCGCTGAGGAACTCAAGGCTGAAAACGAGAAAGACCTCGCCGCAGGCAAACAGCACGGTCTGGATGCAGCCTTGCTGGACCGGCTCGAACTCAACGATGAGCGCATTGCCACCATGGCCGAAGGCCTGCGCGAAATGGCTTTGCTACCGGACCCGGTCGGCAGTATTTCGGAGATGAACCACCGGCCTTCCGGCATTCAGGTAGGTCGCATGCGTGTGCCGCTGGGTGTGATCGGTATCATCTACGAGTCACGACCGAATGTCACCGCGGACGCGGCAGGTCTCTGTCTCAAATCAGGCAATGCCGCCATTCTGCGCGGTGGTTCTGAAGCCATTCACTCCAACCAGGCGATTGCCCGCTACATTCACCAGGGGCTTGCCGAAGCAGGCCTGCCCGCCGATGTGGTGCAGGTGATAGAAACCACGGACCGTGCCGCGGTCGGCGAGCTGATTCGCATGCAGGACTATGTCGATGTCATTGTGCCGCGTGGCGGCAAGGGCCTGATTGAACGTATCAGTGCCGAGTCACGGGTAGCCGTCATCAAACATTTGCACGGTGTTTGCCATACCTACATTGACGATATGGCGGACATTGACAAGGCTGTCAGGGTCGCCGTCAATGCCAAGACACAGCGTTACGGCACCTGCAATACCATGGAAACCCTGCTGGTCAGCAAGGGCATTGCCGAACGTGTTTTGCCGCTGCTGGCAGATGAATATCAAGCCGCCGGTGTTGAATTGCGCGGTTGCGAGGCCACTCAAAAAATACTGCCCGGCATCACGGCTGCCACGGAGGCAGACTGGGAGGCTGAATACCTGGCGCCGATCCTTGCCATTCGTATTGTTGATGATCTCGATGCGGCCATGGATCATATTGCCCGTTACGGGTCCAGTCATACGGATGTGATTGTTACCGAATCACTGCCACGTGCGAACCGGTTCCTGCACGAAGTTGACTCCAGTTCCGTGATGGTGAATGCATCGAGTCGGTTCGCGGACGGGTTTGAATATGGACTCGGTGCCGAGATCGGCATCAGTACCGACAAACTGCATGCGCGCGGCCCGGTCGGCCTGGAAGGACTGACGACCCTTAAATATATCGTCATTGGTGATGGCCATATCCGGACATGATGGGCAGTTACCGGCTTACTTTCTGTAGCGGTCCGCTTTGTCCATGATAGGTGTTCTTGGCGGTACCTTTGACCCTGTACATTTTGGACACTTGCGTCCGGCGCTGGAAATACAGCAGGCACTTGGACTGGAAGAGGTCCGCCTGATGCCGGCTCACATGCCGCCTCACCGCTCGCAGCCACATGCATCCCCGCAGCAACGACTGGCCATGTTGCGTGCCGCGGTTGCCGACGATCCCGTGTTTACAGTGGATGCACGGGAATATGAACGTGAAGGACCTTCATACACACTGGATACGCTGCAATCATTGCGCGCCGGCCTGTCCGGGAAAGACCTGTGTTTGCTGGTCGGTATGGATGCCTTTTGCGGGTTTTCAGGCTGGCATCGCTGGCGTGAAATTCCGGATTACTGCCACCTTGTTGTCATGACCCGACCGGGTAACACGCTTCCGGAGCAGGGCGAACTGGCGGAATTTATTCACCTGCACCGGGTGCCGGATGCAGAGGTGCTGAAAACCCGGGTTTCAGGTCTGCTGCTGTTTCACCCGGTCAGTCAACTGGAGATATCCGCTACCCAGATACGCAAGTTACTGGCCGCTGGAAAACGTGCGGACTTCCTGTTGCCGAAAAGTGTGCTGGAGGTCATTCGTAATGAAGGATTGTATGGAGCAGAAACACAGCATGGCGGATAAAAAATACACAGAAAACATGGAAAATGATCAGGGTGAACGCTTGCTTGAAATTGTCGTGGCGGCGCTGGCTGACATCAAGGGTGTGGATATCAGGGTGATCGATGTGCGTGGCCTGACGTCGATAACCGATCGCATGGTCATTGCCAGCGGAACCTCATCGCGGCATATCAAGGCACTGGCAGATAATGTTGTGCTTGAAACGAAGCAGAATGGATTTCCTGCGCTCGGTGTTGAGGGAGAGAACGGTTCCGAGTGGGTGCTGGTCGACCTGGCTGATGTTGTGGTCCACATCATGATGCCCGAGATCAGGGAATTCTATGCACTGGAAAAACTGTGGTCTGTTGGCGACCACAATAATGCCAGCGCCTGATCTGCTCGACTGACCGGTTTCCCCTGTCATGCGTATTCACCTGATTGCAGTCGGGACCCGTATGCCGTCCTGGGTTGTCGAGGGTTACCGGGAATACGCGAAACGATTGCCACGTGAATGCCGCTTGCAGTTGAGCGAGGTTCCACTCAGCAAGCGACACAAGCCCCTGACCGCCGCGCAGGCGAAACAGCAGGAAGGGAAGGCCATGCTGGCCTCAATTCCAAAAGACTGTACTGTCATTGCGCTGGATGTGGGTGGCAAAAGCTGGAGGACTGAAGACCTTGCCCGCTACCTTGGCGACTGGCTGGGTTCCGGCCGTGATGTGGCGCTACTGGTTGGCGGGCCGGATGGTCTGTCACAGTCCTGCCTTGATCGTGCCGAGCAGCGCTGGTCTCTGTCAGCGCTTACCTATCCCCATTCCCTGGTGCGCATTGTGCTTGCCGAGCAACTCTACAGGGCCTGGACTCTGAACACGGGGCATCCCTATCACCGTTCATGATGTTTGTATGAGATAATGTCTGTAATTTATTGTTTTTATATAGTATAGATAGTGGAAACACCATATCCTTCACGCCTCTATCTGGCCTCTCAATCGCCACGCCGGGCGGAATTGTTGCAGCAAATCGGTGTCGGTTTTGATGTGTTGTCTGTCGAGGTCGATGAAACCATGGCAGCCTCTGAGACAGCCGAGACCTGTGTGCTGCGGCTGGCGCTGGAAAAGGCACGGGCAGGGTGGTTTACGCTAGGGCCTGCCCGGCAGCGGCCAGTGCTTGGAGCCGATACCATTGTGATCGCTGCTGACACGGCCATGGGGAAGCCGGCAAATCGCCAGCAGGCGATCGAGATGTTAATGACGCTGTCAGGCCGTACTCACCAGGTCATCACGGCTGTTGCGCTGGCGGGGGAACACGAGATCGTGCGTAGCCAGTGCAGCCGTGTCACCTTTCGTACGCTCACGCGACAGGAATGTGAGGCATACTGGGAAACCGGTGAGCCACGGGACAAGGCCGGCGCCTATGCAATCCAGGGGCTGGCGGCCATGTTCATCACCCGGCTGGAGGGCAGTTACTCGGGTGTCATGGGTTTGCCCCTGTATGAAACAGCGGAATTGTTAAAGACGTTTGGAATCGATACTCTCTTCGATAAATCATAAACAGGGCGAGGTCGCCAACAGGGAAGCATGAGCGAAGAAATACTGATAAACGTAACACCGCGGGAAACACGGGTGGCGCTGGTTGAAAACGGTGCCTTGCAGGAAGTCTATATCGAGCGGGCCCGGCGTCGTGGGCTGGTTGGCAAGATCTACCGGGGCAAGGTATGCCGGGTATTGCCGGGGATGCAGGCGGCGTTTGTGGACATTGGCCTGGAACGGGCCGCCTTTTTACACGCCTCCGATGCCATGCCCAGAACAGCAGATGCTGTAGCCGAAAACAGTGGCACGGATGCTGATATTACCCGGCTGTTACATGAGGGACAGGTAATTTCTGTGCAGGTGATCAAGGACCCGCTGGGTACCAAGGGTGCACGCCTGACCATGCAAATCACGATCCCGTCCCGTTACCTGGTGTTTGTCCCGAATGTTGCCAACGTGGGTATTTCGCAAAAGATCGAGGATGAACAGGAGCGTGTGCGCCTGCGTGATATTATTCAGCTGTTTATGACCGACCAGGATGGTGGTGGCTACATTGCCCGTACTGCGGCAGAGGGTGCGAGTGGCGATGCGCTGCGTGCGGACATGTTGTTTCTGAGCAAGTTGTGGCAGTCCGTGAGTGAAGCCGAAAAGGTCGCAAAACCCGGTACCGTCATCTACGATGACTTGCCGCTTACTATTCGCGTTATGCGGGACATGCTGGGTGACCAGATAGAAAAGGTTCGCATTGACTCCAGGGAAAGCTACCAGCGCGCACAGGAATTCTGCAACCAGTTCATGCCCGATCTGGACACAGAGATTGAGTATTACCCCGGTGAACGACCGATCTTTGATATTTACGGTATCGAGGATGAAATACAGAAGGCGCTGGACCGCAAGGTACAACTGAAGTCCGGCGGCTACCTGATTATTGACCAGACAGAGGCCATGACTACCGCAGATGTAAATACCGGTGGTTACGTCGGTCATCGCAATCTGGAAGAGACCATTTTCAAGACCAACCTGGAGGCGGCGCAGGCGATTGCCCGGCAACTGCGGCTGCGTAACCTTGGCGGTATCATCATAATCGACTTTATTGACATGTCTGACGAAGAACACAAGCGTCAGGTGTTGCGCGCCCTGCAGAAGTACCTGGACAGGGATCACGTCAAGACACAAATCACGGAAGTATCTTCACTGGGGCTGGTGGAGATGACGCGTAAACGCACCCGGGAAAGCCTGGAACATGTGATGTGTGAAACCTGTCCTACCTGTGGCGGGCGGGCCTCACTGAAGACTGCGGAGACGGCCTGCTACGAGATATTTCGTGAAATTTTGCGCGAGTCACGCCAGTTTGATACGCAGCAGCTACTGGTACTGGCCTCGCAGGAAGTGGTGGATCTGTTGCTGGATGAGGAATCAACGAGTCTTGCCGAACTGGAGGCCTTCATCGGGAAACCCATCAAGTTCCAGGTGGAGTCCCTGTATACGCAGGAGCAGTATGACGTTGTTCCAGTGTAAGCCTGCATACTGCTAGTTTATTGAGTGGCATGCTGAAAAAAGCCTTTCACCTCCTCTGGGTGTTGCTGGTAATGCTGTTGGTGCTGATCGCCACGGTGCTGACGACCGCGCGTGTCTGGGTCCCTGAGTTAACTGTCTACCGTATGGAAATCGAGCAGGCTGCGAGCCAGGCGCTGAACAAGCAGGTGACTGTCGGGCAGATGGAAGCCACCTGGCGTGGCCTGAACCCGGTTATCAAGCTGAAGGGTGTCGAGCTGATTGATCCGGCGGGTACGCACGAGGCGATTACCTTCCGGGAAATCTGGGTGACGGTTGATGCGGAGAACTATCTGTCGCAGCAGGTAATCAAGCTGGCCGGTATCGATGTGATCGGCGCTGACCTTACACTGGTGCGCGATGCTGACGGGACATTCTACCTCGACGGGTTTCGTCCGGAAGACGACGACAGCGAACTGCTCACAGAACTGTTGCAGATGGCGCTGTCTGTTCATGATGTCAATGTCACTTACGTAGACAAAAAAACCGGCCAGGCACCACGGCGCTTCTCCAGTATTTCACTGTCACTGCGTAACCATGGCGACATGCACACACTGACCGGCCATGCCCTGCTGCCGGCCGACGTGGGTTATCGTGTAGACATGGAAGCGATACTGTATGGCGATGCTGCGCGCTTGCAGGATTGGCAGGGGCATTTGTACATCAAGGGTCAGTCGGTGGCTTTGACCGAAGTACTGGGTCAGCTGTTGACGGATGATCAGACCCTGCAGGGTGTTGCTGATCTCAGACTGTGGCTCGATGCGGGTGCAGCCGGTATCGATTCCGTCAGCGGTGAAATTGATACCGAGGGTCTCATAATCAGCCAGCAAAATGAGAAGGAAACCTATACCTTCGAGGCTGACAGCTTGCGTGGCCAGTTCGGCTGGCGGCACCATGAGGATGGCTGGCAGTTTGCCGTGCAAAACATGGTGGTCAAACAGCAGCAGGGAAGTTGGGAAACACAAAACCTGTCACTGGCCGGATGGCAGCGGCAGGAAAGCAGTACCATCAAGGGTAACTCTTCACTGGTGGTGCTGGATGGCTTCGGTGCACTGTTGCCCATTATTCCCGGCCTGACGGTTGAAGAGCGTCAGCTGCTGGGTGGTTTGCAGCCGCGTGGATTAATCAAGGATCTGGTCTTCAGTATTACTCGCCGGGACAACATTACCCGGGTGAGTGATTTCTCTGCACGCTTCACCGGCCTGAGCATTGAACAATCCGGCGTATTCCCGAAGCTGGTTGGTCTGGATGGTGCACTGAGCGGTGACATGGAATCCGGCACCCTGTCGCTGGCAAGCTATAATGCCGGGCTGCATGACGAGCGGCTGTTTCGTGAATTGTTGCCGATTGATATTGCACAGGGCGATATCCATTGGCAACTGCACGACGGGACGATGGAGATTGCTACGGATGCGCTGACGATCCGCAACGATGATTTTCTGTTACGGGCCAGAATGGGTTTGTACGTCCCGGTAAACAATGAATCACCCTCCATCAACCTGTCTCTTGATATTGATACATTCGATGTCGGTCAGGTGCACCGTTACCTGCCGGCAAAGGCCATGTCACCACGTGGTGTCGCATGGCTGGATCGCAGCCTCAAGAGCGGTGTGATCACGAATGGACGTGTTGTTGTCAATGGTCGTTTTGACCAGATCCCGTTTGACAACGGTGAAGGCGTGCTTGAAGCGCACTTGCCGGTCACTGATGCCTTGCTGGATTTTCACGAGGACTGGTCACCGGTCACGGGACTGGATGCCCTGGTCGATATTAACGGGCGCAAACTGGATGTTGTCAGCAGCCGGGGTGCCATTCGCAGTGCGGCCCTGGGCAGGGTACATGCACAGATAAAGGATCTGGCCAGGCCGTTGCTGACCATTAAAGGTGACGTACAGGGGGCTTTACCGGTCATGCTGACCGAGCTTGGCAGCAGCCCGTTGGGTAGCACCTATGGTGGCTTTGTGGATCGCGTCACCACGTCCGGCAAGACAAAACTGGATCTCGATATCGTGGTGCCGCTGGTAAACGAACAGGCGCCGGTCGAGGTGGCGGGCCGGATTGCACTGAACAACAACACCCTGAAATTGAACGATTCTGATATCGAGTTGACCAGGATCAGGGGGAAGCTGGAATTCGATGCGGATGGCATAGAGGGTGACAGGCTGAATGCACATTTGTTTGGTCACCCGGCCACGGCACGTGTATGGACAAATACCGGCAGGGGGGTGACCAATATCAGCCTGAATGGACCGCTGCAGCTATTTGACCGCTTTATCGACAAGGACAGCTTTCTGGGGGTGGCGGCCTCGGGCAGCAGTGACTGGCATGTACTGGTCGCCATTCGCGGTATGCCGGAGCGGGGTAAAAGTGCCAATGTGGGCGTCACTGTGAGCTCGAATCTGGTGGGGACTGCCATCGATCTCCCGGCACCCTTCGGCAAGAGCATTAACTCGGTCCGGCAGCTGGCCATTATTGCGGACAAGGTGGATGTTGACGAGAAACTTCTGAAATTGAACTACAGCGACCTCGTTGAGGGTTTGCTGGTTATTGCCCCGGATGGGCAGGGGTTCGAGCTGCAACGGGGTGCCATCACCGTCGGTGGCAAGACACCTGTATTGCCTGATTCAGAAAAACTGCTGTTCAGTGGTTATCTCAAGGAATTTCGATTAACAGACTGGCAGCCGTACCTGGGCGGAGGAGGTGGGGGTGGTCTGCCGCTTGAATTCGTATTGAGTATCGATGAGCTGGAAGTCCTGGGTTATGAGCTGGACAACGTGGCGGCATCCCTGCGCTCATCGGGGGTACAATGGGAGATCAAGATCGACGGACCTGACGCGGCCGGCGAGATCGAGCTGATGAATTCTGCTGCCGGGCTGGACAAGGTGACGATGAACCTGAAGCGCCTGGTACTTGAAAGTCCGGGTGAGCAACCAGGGCAGGTGGATTTCTCTGAGCATACCCCGGGAAATTTTCCTGACTTGCAGGTCATTGTCCAGCAGCTTGTATACGACGAGACAGACCTGGGCTTATTCGAGGTAAAGGCTTTCAAGCAACCGGATGATCTTTACTTTATCGAGCGCACGATATCGTCTTCAGACTTGCTGTCGTTGCATATGAGTGGTAACTGGCGCCTGCAGCGCAGCGAACAGTTAAGCAGTGTTGACCTCGAGATCAGTGAGGGTCAAATGGATCAGCTGATGGAGTTCCTGGGCTACCAGAAAAATATTAACGGCGGTACGCTGTCAGGGTCCATGCGCATTGCCTGGCCAGGTCCGCCCTGGGCCTTCTCTCCATCCATTATAGAGGGCAAGGTCAAACTCAGAGTGACAGATGGTCAGTTGCTGGATCTCAAACCCGGTGCGGCTGGTCGCGTGCTCGGCCTGATCAGCCTGAATAATCTGCCGCGTCGCCTGTCACTGGATTTCAGCGATATTTTTGAAAAAGGTTTCAGCTTTGACGAGATCAGTGGCAGCTTCGTCATCGATGATGGCAATGCCTATACCAATGACCTGACTGTCGATGGACCTGCGGCAGTGATCGAGATTTCCGGACGGATCGGACTCGCAGACCGGGACTACGATGAACTGGTAACAGTCATACCTTATGTAAAGACAGGTCTGTCACTGGCAGGGACACTCATGGGCGGGCCGGCAGTGGGTGCTGTACTGCTGGTGGCCGAGAGCTTGCTGGAAGGTCGGCTCGGCCCCCTGAACAGGATTGCGAAAAAACAATATTCGGTGACCGGTTCCTGGGATGATCCGGCTATTGAGAAGTTGCATCTGGCTGTCCCGGAACTGGAGCCGGAACTGTCTTTTGATCTGGAATAACCCTGTTGCGGTCGGGTTTCGTTACTATGTTATTCTTTGGTACTGATACAGGGATTGATGGTTTATTGCTATGAGCGTTGCTGCATGTATACAGATGGCTTCAGGGCCGAATATTGGTGCAAACCTGCTGGAAGCCGAACGCCTGATTGAAGAGGCGGTCAGCCAGCAGGCACGGCTGGTGGTATTGCCTGAGAATTTTGCTCTCATGGGCAAGACCGAACATGACAAGATCGAGCACCGTGAGGAGGCGGGCAACGGGACCATTCAGACCTTTCTGGCCGAACAGGCTTCACGCCACGGGATCTGGCTGGTGGGCGGAACCCTGCCGATGGTGGCCAGTGATGAAAACAAGATACGTGCCACTTGCCTGGTATTCAATGACAAGGGTGAGCAGGTGGCTCGCTACGACAAGATACACCTGTTCGATGTCGAACTGGTCGACAGTAACGAGCAATACACGGAATCAGAAACCATTGAGCCGGGTGACCAGGTAGTGGTGATTGATACACCGTTCGGGCGTATGGGTGTGGCTGTCTGTTACGACCTGCGTTTTCCGGAGTTATTCAGACAACAGCTGGAAGCGGGTATGGAAATACTGGTGCTGCCGTCTGCCTTTACAGCAATCACAGGTCGTGCCCATTGGGAAGTGCTGGTACGCGCACGCGCCATCGAGAACCTTTGTTACGTGATTGCACCTGACCAGGGTGGCTATCACTTGAATGGCCGTGAAACCTTTGGGCACAGCATGATCGTTGATCCCTGGGGAACCGTACTGAACAGCCTGTCTCGTGGGCCGGGCGTTGTCTGTGCTGATATCGAACTGGGACTGTTGAATAGCGCACGGCGTAATTTTCCGAGTATTGAACACCGTCGCCTGCAGTGCCTGAATGAGGGGTCATGAACAGCACAAATCTTGATATTGCACGACAGCGGCTGCTGGCACCGGCAGGCCTGGATGAAGGTGACCTGGATAAGGTTTTCGGAAAATTGCTGGGTCATGCTGTGGATAGTGGCGACCTGTATTTTCAATCCACGCGGTTTGAGTCATGGGTGCTGGAAGACGGTATCGTCAAGGAAGGTACACACAGTATCGAGCAGGGTGCAGGTGTACGTGCCATCAGCGGCGACAAGACCGGGTTTGCCTATTCCGACGAGATTGTGATGCCGGCACTCTTGCAGGCATCATCGGCTGCCCGGGCGATTGCCAAACACGGTAAAGAGGGCAAACTGCAGGCCTGGCATACCGGCAAGGAAAATCTGTTGTACCCCGCACTGGACCCGCTGGACAGCATGACAGCGGATGACAAGGTAACACTGCTGAAACAACTGGATGCCGAGGCGCGGCAACAGGACCCGCGTGTCAGGGAGGTCATTGTCAGCCTCGCCGGTGTACACGAAGTCATGATGGTCGCTGTCAGCGACGGGACGCTGGCGGCCGATGTGCGCCCGCTGGTGCGCTGCAATGTCACAGTTATCGTTGAGCAGGACGGACGCCGCGAGCAGGCCGGTTCCGGTGGCGGCGGCCGTTCTGATTACGGATTCTTTGTCGAGGAAGACCGTGCCAGGGGGTATGCACGGGAAGCCGTGCGCCAGGCACTGGTCAACCTTGAAGCGGTTGCTGCGCCGGCCGGAACACTGCCGGTGGTGCTGGGACCCGGGTGGCCCGGGATACTGTTGCATGAGGCAATCGGACATGGCCTTGAGGGTGACTTTAATCGCAAGGGTACCTCTGCGTTTAGCGGTATGGTCGGTCAGCAGGTGGCGTCACCGCTGTGCACCGTCGTTGACGACGGGACCATCAGTGGTCGCCGCGGTTCGCTGAATGTCGATGATGAAGGCATCGCGGCACAGAACACGGTATTGATTGAAAACGGTATTCTCAAGGGCTACATGCAGGATCGTATGAATGCCGGTTTGATGGGTGTGAACTCAACCGGCAATGGTCGTCGTGAGTCCTACGCACACTTGCCGATGCCGCGCATGACAAATACTTATATGCTTAACGGCAAGCATGATCCGCAGGAAATTATTGCGTCAGTGGACAAGGGGCTGTACGCCGTGAATTTTGGTGGCGGGCAGGTCGATATCACCTCGGGCAAGTTTGTCTTTTCCGCCAGCGAGGCCTACCTGATTGAAAACGGCAAGGTCACCCGTCCGGTCAAGGGCGCGACCCTGATCGGTAATGGTCCGGATGTGCTGAAGCATGTTTCCATGCTCGGTAATGACCTGCAGCTGGATCCCGGTGTCGGTACCTGCGGCAAGGAAGGGCAGAGTGTCCCCGTGGGCGTTGGCCAGCCGACCATGCTTATTGACGAACTGACGGTCGGTGGTACCAGCGCGTAATTAAGAGAGTGCTGATTAATCCGTCATTGCGAGGAGCAAAGTGACGAAGCAATCTCCAAATGACTGACTCCATATTATGAGATTGCCACGCTTCGCTCGCAATGACGCGGGTTCTATAATTAATCAGGGACTCACTAACGCTTCGTTTTCTTCCGCTTTTTCGGTTTGTGTTCGCCACCCTTTTTCTTTTTGCCGGCTTGCTCCTGCCGTGAGATGTTGATGCGCTGACCGCATACCCGGGCCTTCCTGAGGTCCTGGAACACCTCCTTCGGCATGCCCATGGGCAGATCGACCAGACTGAATTCCGTGTGAATGTCGATATGACCGATGTGCTGGGCATCCAGCCCCGCTTCATTGGCAATGGCGCCGACAATATTGCCGGGTTTGACCTCGTGCTGATGTCCCACCTCGATGCGGAACCGCTCCATGCCTTTGGGTGGCCTGGTCAGCTGTTTGTGCTGGTGCATGTCGTCCCGTTCCTTGCGCCGGCGCGGTTTACCGCGTTCCCTGTGCTGTTTTGGTTCAGTCCCGGGCTTGTCATGGGGACGGGCGGGTTTCTTTTTATCCGGCTGCAGCAACAACTGGCGATCACCGATGAACATCCTGGCCAGTGCTGCAGCGATCTCCATAGCCGGTACATCGTGCTCCTGCTGGTACTGTTCCAGCAGGCTCTGCATGAAATCCAGTTCACCGGCAGCCAGGGTATCGCTGATGCCTTGTTTGAAATCGGCAATCCGTTTGCTGTTGACCATTTCGGTCGAGGGCAGTTTCAACGGCTCGATCTTCTGCCGTGTTGCCTTTTCGATGGCGCTGAGCATGCGCCGTTCCCGGGGTGCGACAAACAGAATGGCATCGCCCTTGCGGCCGGCCCGGCCGGTGCGGCCGATGCGATGAATATAGGCCTCGGTATCATAGGGGATGTCGTAGTTGACTACGTGACTGATCCGTTCCACATCCAGGCCGCGTGCGGCAACATCCGTCGCCACCAGAATATCCAGTGAACCCTGTTTCAGGCGTTCGACCATCTGCTCCCGGAGTTTTTGCGCCATATCACCGTTCATCGCCGCGGCTGTATAACCTCTGGCCTCCAGCCGTTCGGCCAGTTCCGTTGTGGCGGTCCTGGTGCGCACAAACATGAGTATGGCATCGAAGGGCTCCACCTCCAGGATCCGGGTCAGTGCATCCAGCTTGTGCAGACCACTGACCAGCCAGTAACGCTGACGGATGGTGTCGGCGGTGGCGGTGCGGGTCTTGATGGCAATTTCCCGCGGGTCGTGCAGATGGCGTTGTGCGATACGCCGGATTTCTTTTGGCATGGTCGCCGAGAACAGTGCCATCTGACGCTGCTTCGGTGTCTGATCAAGGATCCATTCGACATCATCAATGAAGCCCATGCGCAGCATTTCATCGGCCTCATCCAGCACCAGCGCCTGCAGGGCATCCAGCTTGAGCGTGCCCCTGCGCATGTGATCCATCACCCTTCCCGGTGTGCCGACAACCGCATGCACGCCACGCTTCAACTGTCGTATCTGTCGGGTGTAATCCTGGCCGCCATACACAGGCAGGACATGAAAACCCCTGATGTGGGAGGCATAACGCTGCAAGGCCTCAGCTACCTGGATCGCCAGTTCGCGGGTTGGTGTGAGGACCATCAGCTGTACTTGCTGGCGTTTGACGTCAATACGCGACAGCAGCGGCACGGCAAAAGCGGCAGTCTTGCCGGTGCCTGTGGGGGCATGTCCCAGCAGGTCCAGACCCTCCAGCAGCAGGGGGATGGCCTGGGCCTGGATCGGGGAGGGTGTTTCGTAGCCAACCTCATCGAGTGCGCTCAATAAAGTAGCAGGCAGATTCAGGTCGCGGAAGCTGGAGGCAGGGGGAGTGGTATTGGACATCGGAGGTTCCTGGTAGGAGAGAGGTGCCGCGGTCATGGGCATGGCCGGGCGACGCAGTATAATGTGCCACCAGCTGAATATATATAGCCCTGCAGGCAAGATAATGAGTTCAAAACAGATCTGGGTCGATGCCGACGCCTGTCCGAGAGTGATCAAGGAGATCCTGTTTCGGGCTGCAGACAGGGTGGGCATGCCACTGATACTGGTTGCCAACCAACCCCTGCAGGTGCCCGGGTCCCGCTATATCCGTACGATTCAGGTGGCGGCCGGTTTTGACGTTGCAGACAACCATATCGTGCAGCAGGCGGAAGCGGGTGATCTGGTGATAACCGCGGATATCCCGCTGGCCGCCGAGGTGATTGCCAAAGGCTGCCTGGCCTTGAATCCGCGCGGCGATCTCTACACCGAAGATAATGTTCGCCAGCGGCTGAATATGCGGGATTTCATGGACTCCCTGCGTAGCAGCGGGGTTGATACAGGGGGACCGGCATCATTCAGCCAGGCTGACCGCCAGGCCTTTGCCAATCAGCTGGATCGCTTGCTGGCCAGATAGAGTCAGTGGCCAGACGACGGCCGGATGTCAGCTTTTGCTTTTAAATATCCGTCGGGTGTAGTCTGTTTCTGTTAAGCCAAAATAATATATGAATACTATAAAAAAATATCTGCAATCCATTCGGCACTATGCGTTCCCGAGAACGCGTGCGCTGGAGCAGGAACTGGATACGGTCCGCGAGGCACACACTACCATCAGTGCTGAACTGGCAACAGTGCGGGAAGACCAGCAGCGTACCCATGAAGATGACGCACGGCTCCTTACCGACCTGCGGCAGCAGGTAAAACAAGTCAAATCGGAACGCAGTCACGCGCAATACCAGATAGAGGTGCTGGAACGTTCACTGGCCCATGCCGAGCAGCGTCAGAAGTTCACCGAGACGCACGCGGAATCGCTGGAGAAGAAGCTCGAAGAGGAACGCAACCGGCACGAAGCGAGCATGCTTGCCACGGAAACCCGCCAGGCGCACATGCAGGCCGAACAGCAGTCCCAGCTAAAGCAGCAAACCGAGCTGGCGAATACCTTTCACCGTGTCAGCACACGCCTGTTCGAATCAATACAGGAGAGGGACAGCAAGCGGCGGTTCTCACTACCACAGCTCATGATCATTGCCGGTATGATGTTTATAGCCGGCACCCTGATCGGGGTGTTCTCCATGCAGAACCTGCAGGACAGCAGTCAGGCGCTTGCCGTGGTAAATCGTGATATCCGGGATATGCGCGGGTTTATGAAGCAGCATATCGATAACCAGGATGCGTTGATAAAGGAGCTCTCGCTGGTAC
Source organism: Pseudomonadota bacterium (assembly GCA_039714975.1). GTDB lineage: Bacteria > Pseudomonadota > Gammaproteobacteria > UBA9214 > UBA9214 > UBA9214. Next base: position 63,801 of record JBDLIH010000004.1, on the reverse strand, counting down.
TGAATAGACAGATCACCGCCGAGCGGGCATTGGTCGTGGATAAGACACCCGTGCATGAGGTATTGATGCCGGAGGCAGAAGAACAACTCCAGGAAACCGTAACCTTCACACCGGATATTCGGGAGTTGCAGGCCAGTCTGATCGCGCTGGGGTTTGATCTGGGACTGGCGAAGCCGAACGGTGAACTGGGCACCAGGACCAGACAGGCGTTGCAGGAATTCAGGCAGTTTTACCTGCCGCATGATGCGCAGGATAGTGTGATCAGCGAACCGCTGGTGGTCATGATCCTGGACTCGGCCGACCTCGCCAGGGCCGATGCGGCACGTTTTAATATTGGCAGTGATGTCATTGCCGCGATTCGGCTGGGCAGTGTACGGACCGGTGTGGACTTTTCCTTCCTCATGGAACTGGCCCGGGTCGAGAGTAATTTCAATCCGACGGTGCATGCACCGAAGTCCTCGGCAACCGGATTGTTTCAGTTCAAGGATTATCCCTGGCTGCAGGCGATCAGGACGTTCGGTGCGGACTATGGCCTGCATGGCTATGCTGCACAGCTGGAACTGATTGATGATGAGGGTCATGAACAGCAGCCGATTCTACGTGACCCGCTGCAGCGGGAAGTGCTGGCGCTGCGCCTCGATCCGCGATTGTCGACCCTGCTGGCTGCGGAGAACATCAAGCGTAACCTGCAGGAGCTGATGCAGATGACAGGACGTGAACCTGGCAGGACCGATCTTTACCTGTTCCATTATCTGGGGCCGGCCGACGCGGCATTATTTCTCAAGACGCTCGATGAGGAGCCTGCTGCCATTGCCGCTGAAATCTTTCCGGACGCAGCTGCGAGCAACCGAAGTGTGTTTTATAACCGGCAGCACCAGCCGCGCACAGTAGCAGGGGTGTACCAGTGGTTTGACGGCAAGTTCGACACTTCGCAATACGATTAACGCGATCCCGGTTGTCCCGTGTTACGCATTCAGGTCATGCCCGGAATAAAAAATACAGAATAGCTGAAGGTCTGTTGTGGCCGCCGTGCTTGCCTTTGCATTAGACCTGCCACGACACATTGTGGCAGGCATGGTGCTTGTGGCGATTGCGCTCCAGCGACTGCACGGCAACGATCGAGCGGTGATTTGATTATAATCAGGCGCGACGCACGGGTTGCTATCGGGAGGTCTGGTACAGGGATTCAATAAATGGTGCTTCCTGTTCACTTAACGCTGCATCGGTTTCAACGACAATATCGATAAAGGCTGATGCTGCCGGGGACAGGGGTAATCCCTGCTTTTTTGAAATTCCGTAATTGCTTTTAAGTGCGGGAATCCGGAAGGGCAGGGCCATGAACAGCTTTCGCTTCAGTTCCTCTCTCAGGGTTCCGTGGGTTGCTATCCCGATGGCATTGCTGCTGGAAACGGTATCCTTGATTACTGATATATCATTGCATTGAACTGCTGTCATTTGCTCGATGGTCTGCAGATCATCACGGGCTATCTCAAATAGCTGGCGAAACAGATTCACAAGTCGCTCCGGCAGTGTTGGGAGAATCAGGGGAAACTGGAGAAGATCGCCCGGTGTTCGTAACGTCGTTTTCAGGAGCGGGTGTCCACGGCGGCAGAAGAAGAAGCCCTGGTGCGGGATTAAATTCATGGCTTCCAGGTCCTGCTTCTCGTTCAATCCGCTTGTCTCCGCCAGGATGAAATCGAAATCAGCATGTTTGAGTCTGTCGTACAGAGTGAGCCAGTTGTCGGTCTCGATATTTATTCTGACGTTTGGATACTGTTCCCTGAACCGGCCAATTGCCGGCCCTAACAAGCTGCTGGCGGCATAAAGATCGGCACCAATCGACAATCTGCCTGTTTTCAGTCCCAGGTAATGCTGCATTCCGTCTTCCAGCGCCAGCGTCGACGAGATGATGAGCCTGGCATGTTTCAACAGCTCTTCACCCGCCGGTGTTGGCAGCACTGCACGGGCCTTGCGATCAAACAGCCGGGCACCGATGCGGTTTTCCAGTGTCTGGATATTGCGGGTCAGGGTGGGTTGGCTGATATTCAGTCTTTGTGCAGCCCGGGCAAAATTCCGGTACTCGGCAAGCATGATTGCGTTGCGTAGCAGGCGTGTCTCTATCATGTATAAAGCGTATCAACTTAATGCATATAATTCATTAGATAAATTACTCTGTTGATATATAGTGTCTGCGAATACCGGTTACGCTTCTGATCGGCAGGGATGGATTGCAGTGTCTTTGTGGAAATTGAAGTGTTGCATTCAACAGGGAGGGTTAAGCATGAATATACTGACAGTGGCTTACAGAATTCTTGGGACCATGCTGGCACTTATGCTGGCGATGGACTTTGCCCAGGCACAAACCGATAAACCCAATATCCTGGTTGTCTGGGGCGATGATATCGGACGCTCCAACATCTCTACCTATACCCATGGACTGATGGGTTACAAGACACCCAACATTGACCGCATCGCCAGTGAGGGCATGACCTTCACCGACTACTACGGTGAGCAGAGCTGCACCGCGGGACGTGCCTCGTTCATCATGGGCCAGAGCGTGTTCCGTACCGGCCTCTCCAAGGTCGGCCTGCCGGGTGCGGATCTCGGCATGCGCGAGGAGGAACCCACCATCGCCGGGTTGCTCAAGAACCACGGTTACGCCACCGGCCAGTTCGGCAAGAATCACCTTGGTGACCAGGACAAACACCTGCCCAGCAATCACGGCTTCGACGAGTTCTACGGTAATCTCTACCACCTGAACGCCGAGGAGGAGCCCGAGAACGAAGACTACCCGGGCGACGCGAAGCTCGCAGACGGCAGCACTTTTCGAGAAAAGTTTGGTCCCCGCGGCGTGATCAAGTCCTCGTCCGACGGCAAGATTGAGGACACCGGCCCACTGACCAGGAAGCGCATGGAGACCGTCGATGACGATACCTCTGACAGGGCAATCGATTTCATCGAGCGGGCGCACAAGGCGGGAAAACCGTTTTTCGTCTGGTGGAGCGGTACCCGCATGCATTTCCGCACCCACGTCAAGCCTGAACTGCGCGGCATCTCCGGTCAGGACGAGTACTCCGACGGCATGGTCGAGCACGACATGCACATTGGCAAATTCCTGGACAAGCTGAACGAGCTGGGCATCACCGACAACACCATTGTGTTCTATTCCACCGACAACGGCCCGCACATGAATACCTGGCCGGATGCCGCCATGACACCGTTCCGTGGCGAGAAGAATACCAACTGGGAAGGCGGCTGGCGGGTACCCTCCATGGTGCGCTGGCCCGGCAAGATCAAGGCCGGTACCTGGTCCAATGAGATCATGCACCACATGGACTGGCTGCCGACCTTCCTGGCTGCCGCGGGTGAACCGGACGTCAAGAAGAAGCTGCTCACAGGGCACAAGGCCATCGGGCGTAACTACAAGGTCCATCTCGATGGCTACAACTTCCTGCCGTATCTGACCGGCAAGGAAGAAAAGGGTCCGCGCAAGGAGATCTACTACTTCTCCGACGACGGCGACCTGACCGCGCTACGCTTCCAGGACTGGAAACTGATCTTCATGGAGCAGCGCGCCGAGGCGACCTTCCAGGCGTGGCGTGAGCCCTTCGTCCCGCTGCGCATCCCGCTGCTGGAGAACCTGCGCCGTGACCCCTATGAACGCGGACTGGTGACCTCCAACACCTATGATGACTGGTTCCTGGATCGCGCCTATATGCTGGTGCCGGCACAGGCCTATGTGGCCAAGTTCCTGGCGACCTTCGAGGAATACCCGCCACGCCAGAAGGCAGCGAGCTTCAGCCTCGATCAGGTGATGGAGAAGCTGTCACCCCCGGGCGGTTAACGATGGATTCTGCTGTGCGATTTGTTCCAGCATATTCGTTTCAGGAATCAATGCCAGGGCTTTGGAGAACCAGGGATGGGCTCCACCATTTTGGTTGCGAAGCAGAAACGAAATGTTGATATCGGGTAATAACCTGCAGGTGGCATGGATAAATGAAAAAAGAGTCGATGCACTGTGGTGGATTGACAGGGAAATAAACAAGTGCCTGTTATCACTATAAACGCATGGCTTCGCGCCCTGCTTGTTTTGGCCTTTATGACTGCAATAGTCTGGTTGCCATATCTGGCTATGTAATAAAACGAAGGGAGTCAATAAAAAACCAGATGGAGATATCATGAAGATAAAAACCACTAAACAAGCACTACTGACTTGCCTGTCACTTGCACTGGCCATTATCTTTACGACGGCAGCAGAGGCACGCCCCTCCGACAAATGGCGCCTGCACTTCAATGGCAAAGCGAATAATGATGGCGTTCTTGTCATTGAGTTGATCCCTGTAGGCGGACAACCCATCACAATCCAGGCTGAAATCAGGAACAACACTCGGGAAAATGAAGCGGCCAGAGAAGTCACGCGGAAGTTAAGAGGCGTACTTAAAGATGACTACAATATCAGGCACGATGACGGTGAGGAAATCAAAATCAAGGCCGAGGGAGGCCGGGCGGACTTTGAGCTTGAAGTTATTTCCAACACGGCAGATGGTCTGAAAGTAAGAACCGACCACGAGTAAGGCTGTCAGCTGCAATACAAGACTGATACGGGCGGGCGTTCTCCGCCTGATCTTACAGTGAATCCGCCAATGATCTTACTATGCTCAAAGAATGAGGTATGAATAAACTCTGAAAAAAGGAGATATGGAATGAAAAAGAAACTATTGGCAGGGTTGGCAGCAGGGTTATTTATATCCGGTATGGGAGGAATGGCGAGTGCCGGTACAACCGTAGAGTTTGTATCGGAGGAAGTAACGGATATAGGTCCGTCAACGACGTATGAATTTACTCTGCAAGGCCTTGTTTCACCTGACCAGTTTCTGGGTGGGGCCTTGTTCATTGAAGAAACAAATGCTGATTTCAACAATGACTTTGACACAGTCGCCGTCAACATAGATGGTATAGGTTTCGGGGGGCATTTCTTCAAGGATGATAACGGCGATATTGAACGAACACTGATGCTGACTGTTCCACTCGGTTATTCAGATTTGTTTTATATAACACAGGATGGTGAGGCAACGATTACACTAACAACTTCAGACACTGTCGGTACCGGTGTGGCGTCAAGCCTCCCAAATTCCATGTTTGTCTTTCTGGGTTATGAAGGTGCAGATAATCCGACACGAACAGGCTGCAATCAGAGTGATTTAACAGGCACATGGAAGACCTATGGTGTTTCCGGGGATACATTCAATGGGAAAATGAACGAGACAGACCGCTGCAAGATCACAATCAACTCATCCGGGGGCATTGTTGGAAGTTCGTCTGCTTGTAAATTCAGGGATAAAACAGGCGTACATAAACTCGATGTTGTCAAAGGGAATATGGAGATCAACAAACATTGCGTAGTCACCGGCTTCTTGCGGCTTTGCAGTGGTGATGAGTGCGTTAAACAGATAATAGAGCATGGCACCTTGTCAACGGAAAAGGACGTCTTGTCTATCCTGGGGTACAGTAAATCTGATCCTGATGCAGTGTTTTCAATGACAGGACTGAGGAGGTAATTGTGTTTGTTTGAGTGCCCGCCGCAACATCAGTGCTTGAGTTGACATTATTTGGAATACCCTGATCGGGGTAAGGTCTGTTCACTGACCTGTGTCATGCGGTGATTGCCTCAACAGCATTAAACAACAAGGAAGTATATAAAGCTCTGCAGGAGGAAATGATTCGTGTATACCAGGGCAATCCATAAAGAATTCCGATTGTTTATTCTTATCGGCTTTGTGGTTGTTTCATCGAGCTACGCTACACTTGTTTTCTCATCTGGCTTTGCAACCATACTCCAGCAAAAGAATACGTCATACTCTGACATTCAATGGCCGGTTGTTAGAAATGGTGACAGGGAGCTGTTAGGGATATTTGGTGGTCTTTCTCCTGCATACAACCAGGTCGGGGTGCAGGAAAGTGCCATTCTGGTCATCCTTCAATCCGGGTATATTGTTCCCGTTCTTGAAAACGGCGATGTTGCTACTTTTCCTGTTGTTTATTATCTGGATGAACATTGTAAGGGGCGTGAATATTTCCCGGTCTCAGAGCCAATGCCGGGCTCGCTGCCGGTGCGCGGTATGATGTATCGCTCCGCAGTGTCGAAAACGCTGGTCTATATTCCCAGGTACGAAGAGAGCGCGGGGATCCTGGCCCGCTCCCGGTTGTTTTTGAATCGCAGTGGAAAGACTGAATGCGAGAAATCGACGAGCAGACTGCGTGTTCTGGAGGCGGTGCCTCATTCTCCGGAAATTACCGGCGTATATGATGACGGTATGTTTCATCTGGCTTCTGTAGACGTAGACAGCTTGAGGGGCAAATCACAAACAAGGGAGATTCCCTCGAATGATGAGTCGCTCAGCACCTCTGGTGATGCAGATTATCCGGATGCTGCTGATCCTTCGCTGGAAGAATGCTCACCTGGTTGCCTTTTAAATGCAATTGGCAATGGAAGTTGCGACACTGAATGCTACGTAGAGGCCTGTTATTATGACCAGGGTGATTGTGATTCAGTAAACTCTGCGAAGCTGCAGCAAATGCTGTCAGATATGTGCTCACCCGGATGTTTCTCGGCAGATATCGGTGATTCTTTTTGCGATTCTGCCTGTAATACCCAAGCCTGTCAGTTTGATAACGGGGATTGTAAACAGCAATAGTGTAGTAATGATGGTAACAATTTGTCCTCTATAAAGGTGGCGTTATGAATAATACTGAAACAATTAAATCGATGTGCATGTATGTTGGGCTGTCGATTGTTTTACTTTCCTCGCAATTGGCGCAAGCAAGCTGCGATCTGAGTGACGCTGTCGGTGTATGGAAGATCTACGGCGTTTCCGGGAATACATTTAATGGGAAAATGAGTGAAACGGACCGCTGCAAGATTAAAATCAATTCATCCGGGAGCATTGTTGGAAGTTCGTCTGCTTGTAAATTCAGGGATAGTTCCGGCAAGCACGAACTCGATGTTGACAAAGGAAATATAGAAGTCAACAAACATTGCGTAGTCACTGGTTTCATACGGCTCTGCAGCAGTGGTGCTTGCGTAAAACAGATAATCGAGCATGGCACATTGTCAGCCGAAAAAAATGTCATTTCTTTCGTGGGATACAGTAACCCCGATCCTGATTTGGTGTTTTTCTTTACAGGGCTGAAAAGGTAGTTTTATTTGCTGAATGTTCAAGAATACTTTATTTGACCCTGCGACACTATGTCGCACCTGATCTTGATGTAATTCTGGTGTTGTATTGGTAAAATTACTTCCACACGTCATTCCCCTCCTGTAGACGTGTATAGAGGTATTTTTCATTGTAAGTTTTCCAGGTTAAGGCGGCTGTCCCCAACAGCCGCCGTTTTTTTGGTGGGGTGCAACTCATGTCTGAACCTTTTCCTTTAAACAGAAATCTATGGGGATATTGGTTGGTTGGCTAGCTGGCAGGGGGTAGCTGAGCGGTGTCCCCCAGCACAACCTGATTATGTTGTTGTAATTGACCAGGTTTATCGTGCTCTCTGGTCCAAATGGTTTGTGAAATAATCAGGGCGATAAATACAGTGATAGACACGCCAATCAGTACCAGTTCTCCAGTCCTCGTCATGTACTTGCCTCCTCAGTATCGCCATCAACGCAATCAAGGGCTGCCGATAAGATCCGTTACAGAGTCAGCGGCAGATGTAGACAATATAAAGAAGCCCGGGAAGGAGATGCCAGCATTTCTTTCGTTCGTTCTCGTCGATTTTCGCAAGGAAAAATACCACTAAATATCAGTTGCTTGCATTGTTTCCGGTGGGATTATTAACGAAAAACAACGAACGCTGATGAACGGGAGTTTCCAGGTATCAATCTGGTGTTTGTCTGACTACCCTTATATATACAAGCGAGCCTCAATCCCGGCATGCAGAACGGTTTACTTATGATTATGTAGCGCAGATGGCTGAAACCGGCAGCTGTTGCTATCCTGTATTAATTAATAAAGGCTTCTCAAGAATGAAAATTTTCGCATTATTTCTATCAGTAACATTGTCGACCACCCTGATTGCGGGTGAGAAACCCTATGCGCCGGAAGAGATGCCGGGCACTACCAATGTCTCGGCAGAAGAAGTGATAGAAATGATTCTTGCGAATCCGGAACTTATTGTGATCGATTCCAGGAAGAAAACAGAATATATCAAAGGCCATATTGAGGGTGCTGTCAATATTCTGAATACGGAACTGGGACTTGAGGAGCTGGAATTTATTGTCCCCGACAGGACTACGGCACTGCTTTTCTATTGTAACGGGGTGCGATGTCTGAGAAGTTCAGATTCTCTCATCAAGGCTGCAGGCTGGGGTTACACGAATCTTTTCTGGTTCCGCGGCGGCTGGAAGGAATGGACTGAAAAGCGGTTGCCGGTGGTGACAGATTAATGTCGCGATCCGTTTCCGGAGCAACCACGTAAGCCATGCGCATAGATAAACTATCTATCAAGATGGTGACTATCGCCATTTTTATGATGGTCGGTATTGTGGCGATTATTTTGTCCCTGTTTGCAGGTGCCTACTTCAGGCAGGCCGCCATGGATGCGCAGGTCGGCAGTCTGTCGCGTGTTATCGAGGTAGCTTCGCAGGAAATACTCAGGGAAGTCGGCAAGCAGACCTTCGATCTGGGTATGAAACTGGGCCACAATAAACCACTGATACAGGCATTGCAGGGCGCAGATGGCGACGCTGCCCATGAGCGGCTCGTGACATTGCTGGATGATCCGTTTATTAATGGTTTTGTCGGATTTGCAAAAATCAACCTGGTAAAACTAAGGGTCTACAGCCCCGATCTGGAGCTTGTTGCAGAAAGCAGTGCCGGGATGACGGGGCTGGAAAATCATCTGTCGGGATACATGGTAGCCCGGGTCACCCAAAGAAAAAAAACAGAGCGTTTAAAGGCAATCGATGCGCTCTGGTTGTCTGCTAGAGGACCGTTGTACTCAACGCTGGTTCCGGTGGGTGGCCTGCGTTCGGTCGGATATCTTGAGGTCGTGGTTGACCCTGCCTTTAATCTGCCGGATATCGGCTATATCACCAAAACGCCGGTTAATGCCTTTTCCATGGCCGGTGCTCACATAAATATTAATGAACAGGATGATACGAACAGCCTTCTGCCGGTTGAATTTATCCTGCTGACGTCCACTGCTGAACCGGCATTCAGAATCGTGGGCTATGAGGATGTAAGCCAGCTGAGCAAAACAATGGAACATACGCAAATGGTGACTACAGGCGGTTTCCTGCTGCTGACCCTGATTACCCTGCTGTTTGCCCTGTGGTTGTTTAGCCGGTTTCTTTTTGTGCCGCTTGGCCAGATGGTTGAGGGTATGAAGCAGATTGCACAGGGAAAGCTGAACCTTGCCGTCAATAAAAAGGGGCTGCGCGAGTTTTCCACCCTGGCAAGGAGCTTTGAGTCAATGGCCAACCAGGTGAAGATCCGCACGAATGACCTGGAAAGGCTGCTGGATCTGGATGACAGTGCAATCCTGTGTTTCGGGCATGAGGGGGAGGCCGTTTACTTTAACAAGGGCGCCACGGCACTGTTCGGATACGCGGGTGATGAAATCAGTGAGCTGGATCTGGATGATCTTTTCACTGATGATATTGTGCAGCTGATGAAGGGGACTGTCCGGTCTGATAATGCCGTGCAAAGTAATGCCCTGCACATTCAACTCGGCTGTGTTCACAAGGATGGTCATGCATTTCAAAGTGACGCTGTGATCAATCCACTGGATGTGATGGGGGGCTTTGGCTATACCATAGTCCTGAATCCGGTGGCGGATGAGAAAGAAGTCAGATTAACCAACCATGTTGTTAATACCATCGAGCAAAACGAGCAACGCATGCGCGCGGTCGAGCAGTCTCTCAACAGCATACTCGAGATTGCAAAAAACAACCCGGGGATGATATCCGGGGTCGGTGATCTCGAACGTCCGGCCTTGCCCGGTCTGAAAACAGATGATGACAAGCGCCTGTTAAGGGAACGTGTCGTTCAGGTAATGCAATCCGCGCTGGCCTGCTGGGAGCGGGATCTGGGTAAGGCCAAGCTGGACCTGGCCGAGGAGAGCAGGATCTGGCCGGTCTATATTGACAAGTCCACGCCAACGACCCGCACCCTGGATAAATACCTCCATACCGACAGCTGCCCAAAAAATCCACGCAACCAGCGGGTCATCGATACGGCCGAGTTTGTATTGCGGCAAATGGGCCGGAAGAACACCTTGGGCCGCAGGCAGCTACAGCAGGCGCTGGATGACTTCCGTGTGCTGATATCAGGTCTGAAGACAGCCAGAAAATAGTCAACGGATCCCGTTTTTTCCGGTAACGCCGGTCTGACCCGGTAACAAGACCCCATCTGATTTGAACTCCGGTGTCCTGCCGGGAGACGACGTGTGGCTTTTCGTCGAAATTCCGCTTTAAGCCTGTCTATCCCTATGTATTACAAGTTATATCCTTGCAACCAAAGCGTACGAATTCTGACGAACAAACCCTTTGAATCGGCTTGTCAGTCTGTCTATCTTCTCCAATCAGGCAAGCGGAAACAGCCGTTTTCCTGCATTCAATATTACTTACGTGGTCATCCACCTCGGTCGGTGACTGTTAGTCAGATTATGAACATTACCGTTAATTTGGAGGAAGTATGAAGATTAATAACTCAATAGCCCCGGCGAGGGGCTGGGTAAAAAGGGCGCTGTGTGCAGGTGTCATCATGGGAATGTCGATGACGGCGGGTATGTCCTTTGCAGGTGAAATCACCAAAGATGACACTGGCAATATTATGTCGCCGTTTGCCCGTATTGCCCATGTACAGGTGGTGAAGGATGAATATGACAACATTGATCGTGAAGCAACCTACATAAAAGCAAAGGCAGTTGCTACGGCTATCGCAACTTATGTTGCTACTGTAAATGATACGACATCAGGATTTCCTGCTGACTGGATTGTAGGTGGCATGGAAGGTGGTACCACTATTGAAGAAGCTATTATGAGAATCCCTTCTCCTAATTTTATCGACCCGACTGATCCTGATCTAGGTATAAAAAAGGCGAACGTGATGGATCTTTGTAATGGCTATTACGCTAAACAGGCACTGGGCGTAGCATCTATCGCAGGTACCGATAAAAAAGTCGTTAATGGTTATAGTCATGCACCCGCATTACCATGTGAACTTGCTACCTGGAATGATGATGAAAATATCTACATTGATATGTTAGATCCTAATGCAATTTTCAGCATCTTCTTTACCGATGTACTGGTCAGCGCTGATATGCAGGATCCGGACTTTGCTGCCGCTATTACCGCTCTTCCGGTGGCCGTAAAAAGTGAGATCAAGACTATTGTATACAATGCACTTGATGTAGCAGGTATTAAATATAACACCCATGACAAGACACTTGGTCCTAAATACTTAACAGTTGAAGACATCTTTGAAGTGGTCGCTGCATCACCAAATACTTCGCCTTACAAGCATGTTGCATACACGAAGTATGCTGGAACAGCATTTGAAGCAGGTGAAACATCAGCTATTGCCCAGGCAATTATTGAAGCCATGAGTATTCATGGCGAAGATGATGCCGGTACGCATGACTGGGATGTTGATTCTATTCTGAGCGAAGGTTCATCATGGCGTTCTGCCCGTCATTTACCACTGGGGCTGCCAGGTACGCCTGAAAAGAACTGGGTGATCGAAGCCTGTTCACCAAAATATGCCAAGATGGCTATGGGTACCGGCATGCACCATGCAACGGCTTTACCTTGTGAAATTTCAGTACAGCGAGTAGACCTTGATGGTAATGGTACAACCGAGTCATTGGTCATCAGCTACCTGGACCCTGCCTTCATGTTCGGTGCTATGTTCTCAGACATGACCGATGAAGAAAAGGCTGCTTTAGGTGGTATTCCAGGTTTCATTAATGATGACCTTCAATTTATCGTGAAGCATGCGCTGGATACCTCAGGTACTGCGCTGAATGAGGGTGTTCAAATCTGGTACACCATGCTGCCCTAAGCTGTAAGAGTGCAGTAACCATGCCTCTCTCCCTGGTTGGTTTGCAGTATCTCCCGGTTGCCTGTTGTTACGGTGATCGGGGGGCTGCAGATTAACCGGGGTTTCTTACAAATATACAAATATTTATCTGCAGGAAACCTGGTTATGAATAGAAACTGGTTTGTTTTGTTTGTACCGTTGTTGCTACTGATGGCCTCGCAGGTCGGAGCCGTTGATTATGAACTTCCCGATGTTAATGGACAGATGCAGTCACTTGACCAGTATCAGGGCAAGTGGGTGATCGTCAATTACTGGGCAACCTGGTGCGGCACCTGTATGAAAGAGCTGCCCGACCTCGTTTCCATGCACGAAAACAACAGGGACAAGGATATTGTCGTTGTGGGTGTCAATTTCGAATCTATCGGCAATGACCAGCTGAAGGCATTCGTTGCCGAGCAATCCATTCCCTACCCGGTGTTGCGCAGTGAGCCTGTGCCGGTTACTGCGCTCGGCAAGGTGCCTGCATTGCCCACTACTTACATCATTGATCCGGATGGCAAGGTTGTGGCTGGCGAAGTAGGCCTGGTGTCCCGGCAGAATCTTGAAGATTACATTGCCGGGAAGAAGGCCGAAAAAGTATCTGCAAACAGGAACAGTTCAGACGGCGACATTGGCACGGTGGCTATGTATCAATAGCGGGTACTACTTGCGCATTATTGACGTTGTCTGCTGCGACAACGTGTCACTTCTAAGGCGGCAGAATACGCACTATGCTCTGTCCACCAAATTATTACCCAACTTCAGGTGAACAATTTATGAAAGTTTTTAATAATCTCAAAGCAAGAACGAACAGCTTTTCAGGCAAGGCCAGTGTCGTAACGCTGCTGCCGTTGTTATGTGCGTTGGCCGTCAGCACCGGTCCAGTCAGGGCGCAGGAGGAGGGCACAGGTCCTCACCAGGAACAGCATACCGGCATGCACGATCATGCCAGCATGGATGGCTATGTCAGTGGCAATATCTATGGTGTCGATAACCTGGCCTATTACGGTGACTGGAATGCCAACAGTATCTATATTTTCGATGTTGATAATATGCGTCTGCTGACGACTGTTGATGGCACCGGGGACGGTCCTTACGGAATCGACCAGCAAAGCCCCGAGAAGGCCTATGCACTGACCCGTCTGTCTAACTCACTGACAATTGTCAATAACCAGACTTTAGAAAATGACGGTGTCATTGAGCTGGAACACAGGCCCCGGTCGACCAACTACAATCCAGAGACCGGCTTAACGCTGGTTTCCGGCGGCGACAAGGCAATGACCAGTATTATCAAGGTCGAAAAGGATAAGGTTGCCCGGGTCATTGGCGAGAACGTGAAAACGGATCCAGAGGATTATGGTGGTTCCCTGTCTACCGGGCACCCCCTGTGGGTGACGGACCGGCAGTTTTTTATGCTTGACCGCGCGGCACGGGAGATTCAGCTGTGGCATCCAAAACACGGACTTTTGTCGACGCTGCACACAGCAACCTCGGTCCACCATATATTCCGGCCCCCCGCTGCCACCATGAAAGAAGGTGATGAGCACATCTATTATGCGGTGGAAGAAGGCAATCGGGATGAACCGATATCACCGGCAATTCTGCGTTTTGAACTTCGCGGGAACGCGCTGGTCGAGACCGGTCGCGTTGAACTGAATTCTATTGATCCCTCCACGTACGATGCCAGCAAAATGGGTGCTCACCACGCCACGTTCCGTTCTGATGGCAAGTACATTTATGTTGGCTCTGCCGAAGGCCATCTGTTCGTGATCAGCAGGAAGAAAATGGAAGTTAAAACGGTCATTAAAGTCGGCGAGGGTGCAGGCCACACCACTCTCCTGCCAATGCGCGATCAGGCCATTATCACCAACCACAACGATACCTTTGTGTCGGTCATCGATACGAAAAACCACAAGTGGGTGCGAAATGTTAAAGTGGCCGATACTGCTTCATCTGCATACAAGTCACAGGCCCACACCTCGGGGGTGAGTCCGGATATGCAGTACTTCTACAGCGCGGCAAGTCATGACGGCGTGTTCTACCGGATCAATCTGGATACCTGGATTGTGGACAAGACACTGCCTGTAGACGCGAACCTGTTGATGGGCAGCTTCATCTGGAATGGCGACGGGACGAATATGTAGGTCTGATCTTCAGTCCTGCAGCAACGGGGTGAAGAACCCGGCACCGAACGCAACGGCGTCCTGCAGGTTGAACAGGCTGGTGTTTTCGGTGTCGCCTGCCTGCCATTCGAATGCGGTCGGCTGGTCTTTCAGAAACACCATTTCCAGGCACATGCTGTGGGCTGCGCAGGCAGACGGGTTCTGCCAGCGTACGCCCACATGCACGTCCGGTGAAGGACTGACTTCATGCAGGGTCTCTCCCTGCATCTGAATAGTGATCGCCGTACCTGTCACATGGCAGCGGGAGGTGATTTCAACTTCTGCATCGAACATGGGACCGACGGACAGCGCGTCCAGCGCACACATGGCATTGACAGGTTGCCTGTTGACCCTGAGATGATGGGGTGTGACTTCCATCGTCATCGGGTAGGCGCCGACGATTTCGGTGCCTGTTGTATTCAGCACAATCAGGTCATCATTTGCCAGCCGGGTGAGGGCCGCATCGACATCGCCACCATCAAGTAATTCACTCAGTTCCTCCCGGTTCGGCGGCCGACCCTGTTTGGCCAGCGAGGACAGGGTTGCACGGTGCACACTGGCCAGCCCGGACGGCAGTGCAAGCTGCCTGGCCTTGAGTGGCAACTGGCTGTTCAGCCGTTGAACGGCATTGCTGATTGAAGTATTCATTGTCTGTTATTCCTTTGAGGACTGTTATTAGCCATCCAGACGGTAAACCATACCAAAACGGATTTTCTCTTGCAGTGGTATCGACTCCGGTGGCGGGGGCAGGGACAAGGCACGCTGTACTGCCTGTTTTGCCGCCTTGCGCAGCGCCTTGCTGCCGCCTGTGATCTGCAGGTCACTGATGTTGCCGTCCTTGTGCAGGTAGAAGGCAACCTGGATCTCGCCTTCCGTGCCGCGTTGTCTGGCGATGCGTGGATAGAACTTGTGTTTATCGATATGTGCCAACAGCCGCAACAGGTAGGTTTCCTGTTCGTTCTCCAGCACCACCCTGGCAAGTGCCGGTTTGTCCACCGGCGCTTCAACGTACTCTGATGCTGTGATCTGCTCCTCGGTGAGCTCTGCTGTTTCCGGTACATCAGTGCTTGCCGGGGGTGGCTCGATGACCGGTTCCGGTAACGGTTCCCGCTTGACCTCGGGTTTGGGCGCCGGTTCTTTTTCAGGTGGCGGAGGTTTGAGTGGGGGATCCGGTTCGGGTTTCGGAGCAACAGGTCTGGCTGGAGCCAGGCTGATCTGCATGAGACTGACCGTCGACTGTGGCTGGTCTGTAAACGGGGCATCGTAGTGCCCGAGATAAACGACAGCCGTTGCATGCACCGTGATGGACATCACTGCGGCAATAATAAAGCTGCTGTGTTCAGAGTGGTACATGGACTTGCAGAATTCCTGATTAATTCGTCATGCCGGCATGACGAATTAATCAGTGTTTCCCTAGAATGTTGCTCTCAGGCGCAGCCAGTATTCCCGTCCCGGTTCATTAACCTGCACAGCATCCGGGTTGAACGGATCGACATTGGCCTTGTTCACGTGATAGGCGTAAGTCCTGTCAAAGACGTTATTGATACCGGCAGCCACGGTAAAATGATCCATGCCTTCATAGTTGCCGAACAGGTCGAGCACGCCCCAGCCGGGGGTCTTGCCGGCATCCTGGCCGCTGTCCGTGGTGGGATCATCCTCTACCCGGTTCTGCCTGGCTTCAGCACGCACCAGGCCACCGAGGTTCCAGTCGTTGCGGGTGTATTCCAGGCTGACGGTGCCGCCCAGCGGTGGTATCTGGGCAATCGCCCGGTTGTCATCGGTATTTTCTGCATATACATAGGCCAGTGTGGCACGGCTGGACCAGTAGGAGGCCCAGCGGATGCCGCCCTCCATTTCGAAACCAATAAGTTCCGCATCCACATTGCGGTAGATGGTGGCATTGTCACCCTGTTGAATGCCATCCTGGTTGTGGGCACGGTCTCGCAGGATATAGTCGGACACATTGTTGTAGTACGCTGAAATGGCGGTGTCCCAGGACCTGGCATTGCGGGTATAACCCAGTTCCAGCTGGTGATGCGCTTCCGGGTCCAGATCGGGATTGCCGACCCAGCGCAGGGCCCCGTTCATGCCATTGTCACTGGCGATAAAGCGTTCCGTGGCATCCGCCGTGCGGACGGCCCGGCTGAACGTTGCATACACAGCGGAGCCCGGGTTCAGTGCATGCTCCAGGGTGGCGAAGCCGCCGATGTTGTGCTCGGTATGGTCTGTATCCCGGGTGTTGTAATAGAGGTCATACAGGTCATCGGGACTGCGTTGCACCGACATGCCGGGCATGGTGGGTACGTTGGCTTTTTCTGTGGCCCGGTTCGCAGAAGTGTCCACGTAGTCATAGCGGACGCCGGCCTTCAGGCTGTCCTTGTCAGTCAGTGGCTTTGAAAGCTCGGCAAACAGACCCGTCTGTCCCAGATCGATGTCTGGCCAGATAATGGACTGCAGGTTGGTGGGTTCGCCACCCATTGCCATGCCGGAAAACCGGTCGGCGTCGCGGTTGTTCTTCTGGTAATCGGCACCGATAGTCCAGTTCATGTTGCTGGCGGTCTGGATCTCGCCGCTCATCCGGCCACCACCCGTATCCGAACTGCTGGGAGTCTTCATCTTCATCGGGCTGGTCAGCGGCCGCAGCGAAAAGTTATCCATCAGGTGGTCGATCTCCGAGTAGTACAGCTCGGCCTTGACGCCGGCAAAGATACCCAGGGGAGTGCCGCTTTCGAATTTGAGTCGCGTGGTGTCGTTGTCGCTGTAGGGTGAGTCCATCCCGGCACCGGCAAACAGGACGTCTTCTTCACGGTTGGCCTCGAAAGACAAGTCAAGCCGGGTATTGGCGTTCGGTGTGTAACCCAGTATGACAACGCCTTCCTTGTTGGTGTAGGCGGAGCGGACCGTGTCACCGTCTCCATCTTCATAGTTATCGGCATCGGTGTAGTCCACGATGCCGCGCAGGAACCAGTTCGGACTTCCCGTGGCGACATCGGCGCCATACTGCTGAGTGCTGGAGTTGCTCTTGAAACCGGCGCTTGCGTCGGCCCGGAAACGTTCGTCCTCTGTGAATCGCGGTGTGCGGCGCTCAAACAGCAGCGTTCCACCCGATCCGCCGCCACCATGGATCACGGTCTGGGAACCCTTGATAACGGTGATGCTGTCATAACTGTTCATCGAGGTGTAGGCCGTGGGTGGGTCCATACGGTTCGGGCAGCCGCCATGCACATAGGCACCGTCCAGAAGAATATTCAGGCGGTTATTATTCTGGCCCCGGATAATGGGATCAATGCCGCGCCCGCCCATGCGGGAGCCGGAGATGCCGGGAATGTTGCGCAGCATTTCCCCGCCGTCACTGGCGGGTGCCAGTTGGATGTCTTCGGGCAGCCAGGTCTGGGTGGCCGGTACGGGCAGTTCCGCGTCTTCCACGAGGATGACGGGGTCAGCTGCCAGCAGGCTGGTGGCGGGGAACAGCAGGCAAAAAATAAATAACGGTTTTCTATTCATCAGTTCTTCCAGTGGCTACGATGTGAAATTGCAGTCTTTAAGTACATGGGCGCGGGTACGCCGGTATTAACGGAGGTGACGTAGTGTAAAAGGCGAGCCGTGGTTTGGGATGTGACATAATGTCGCAACTGACCCGATCATATTGAGTCTATGCATTACCAATGCTGCCCTGGAGTTACGGCATCGTAGCCATGCGAAGCACGCCTGCAGGAAAACCAACCGGATAATTATGCTCTTTCTCGAAAAGACACTCGCTGCCTGGCAGACACCTGACTTTGAGGATGCTTTCAAGCGAGAGGTTGAGCAACTGGGGGTGGAAGAACTGCCCTTGCAGCAGGGCTTGTCACAAGGCAGCTATGCCAGTGATGAGCACATCAAAGTGATTGTTATCAGTGTTTCAGACGGGCAGGGAAAAATCCATGTGAAAGCCGGGATCTTCTATACGGGGATTCTGCCCGGTTGCGCCTGTACGGATGATGCGGCGCCCGATAACGAGTACACCGAGTATTGCGAAGTGCTGTTCATTATCGACTTGCAGACTGCCAAGTCGACAGTAAGTCTTTTTCCTGATCAAGGAACCTAGTACCCCGGCAAGGTTATATTGATGAGTTCAGCGTTACTGTGGTGTTTCGCAACAAGACACAGCACGCAGGCAATGGCCGTAGTCCTTGTCAAGTGCTGTAACGCCGTGGCGGAACACCACAGTAACGCCCGAAGGGTTGGCCTGCCAGGCCCCATGGCTGCGTTACGCCTCTTGCAAAGGACTACGGCCATTCGCTGCGAGGCGTGCCTTGCCCTGAGCCCTGGCAGGCCAACTGAATCCATTAATATAACCTTGCCGGGGTACTAGGATATAATACCCTCTCAGTTCATATGTGGCTGGCGCATTATGGGGTTATTACCCGGAGTCAGGGTGTCCAGCAGACAACAGGAGTGAGGTATGACGGAAACAGTCACGCTGCAGATCGACGGCAAGACTTACCACCTGCCTTTGGTTCAGGGGACTGAAGGTGAGCGGGCCATCGACATCAGCCGGTTACGTGCCGAAACGGGCCTGATCACACTTGACCCCGGCTATGGCAATACCGGCAGCTGTGAGAGTGCCATTACCTATATAGACGGTGAGCAGGGCATCCTGCGCTATCGCGGTATACCCATTGAACAGTTCGAAAACAAGCCGAACTTCGTGGAAGTGGCCTGGCTGCTGATCTTCGGGAAGTTGCCGGACCAGACGGAATATGACCGCTTCAGTGAGGCGCTGACGAACAAGGCGAATATTGATGAAGCCATGAAGCACAACTTTCAGGGCTTCCCGCGTGCGGCGCCACCCATGGCCATCCTGTCGGCCATGATCAACGCCTTGTCGTGCTTTCACCCGGAATTTCAGGAAGTGGATGATCCTGACCAGCTGGAGGCCGTCGCGGCCCGTCTGATCAGCAAGATTCGAACCATAGCCGCCTATGCCTATCGCCGCTCGCGTGGCAAGCCGATTATGTACCCGGATCCGAAGCTGCGTTATGTCGCGAATTTCCTGCACATGATGTTTTCCCAGCCCTACGAGGAATATATCTGTGACGAGGTAACACAGGATGCCTTTAACCTGCTGCTGATCCTGCATGCCGACCACGAACAGAATTGCAGTACCTCGACGGTACGCATGGTGGGCTCGAGCCAGGCGAACCTGTTTACCTCCTGTGCGTCCGGTGTCAGCGCCCTGTGGGGACCGTTGCACGGTGGGGCAAATGTGCAGGTGCTGGAAATGCTGGAGCATATTCACCAGGGGCAGATGACGCCCGAGGAATATGTCCGCCGGGCGAAAGACAAGGACAGCGATGAACGGCTGATGGGTTTCGGACATCGTGTCTACAAGAACTTTGACCCGCGTGCCACGGTGTTGCAGCGCATGGCTGAACGCCTGTTCCGTAAAATGGAAAGGCAGGACCCGCTGCTTGATATCGCACGCAAGCTTGAGGAGATCGCCCTCAATGACAGTTACTTTATCGAGCGCAAGCTGTATCCGAATGTGGATTTCTACAGTGGCATCATCCTGCGGACCATCGGCATACCCGTTAACATGTTTACGGTCATTTTCGCCATCGGCCGCTTGCCTGGCTGGATTGCCCACTGGGCAGAACAGAATGGTTCACCAAGTCCGCGCATCGCACGGCCTCGCCAGATTTACACCGGGAACGCTGAAACACCGTACGTGTCACTGCTCAAGGACTAAGGTGCTACATGGCCCGGTCCATTGGCCCCGGTTTACGTAAATACTGGCAGAGGCTGGCCACGTTGCCGGCTGGCAAGCGGTTGTTCAGTCGCCTGCTTGGAAAATACGTCCCTTATACCGGTCACCTGGGCGCCACGATTGAAGTGCTTGAACCAGGGCATTGCATCGTCACACTCAAGGAACGGCGCAAGCTGCGCAACCATCTGCGATCAGTGCATGCCATGGCTCTGGCCAATCTCGGTGAGATGGCTACCGGTCTGGCTCTGATGAACGGTCTGCCGGAAAAGATGCGCGGTATCCTGACGCGTTTCGACATTGAGTACCTGAAAAAGGCGCGTGGTCTGCTGACGGCCGAGTGTCACTGTGAAATACCATCAAGCAATCAGGAATGTGAGCTCGATATCAGTTGTGAAATACGCGACACGGCAGGTGATATGGTTTGTGTTGTGACGGCGCACTGGTTGATTGGTCCGGAGAAAGGTAGCTGATGCCGGGGTCTTCAGGACTTTGCAAGACGCTCGGTATCGAAGTGCCACTGATCTGCGGTGCCATGTATCCCTGTTCAAATCCGGAACTGGTAGCCGCCGTTTCCGAAGCAGGCGGCATCGGGATTGTGCAGCCGCTGAGTCTGAGTTATGTGCATGGCCATGAATTTCGTGAAGGCCTGCAGTACATCCGCCACCTGACCTCCAGGCCCATCGGCGTGAATTTCATTATCGAGCAGAGTTCAAAAAGATACCTGCAGCGTGTACATCAATGGCTCGATATTGCACTGGAAGAACAGGTGCCTTTCCTGGTGACGGCACTTGGCAATCCACGCTGGGTGGTTGACAGGGCCCGGACGGCCGGGGTCACGGTGTATCATGATGTTACCAACCGGCGCTGGGCGGAGAAGGCGCTGGATGGTGGCGTTGATGGTTTTATCTGTGTCAATAACCGTGCCGGTGGGCATGCGGGATCATTGTCAGCCGCACAATTGCTGGAAGACATCGGGCCACTGGGCAAGCCGCTGGTGTGTGCCGGAGGTATCGGTACAGCGGCGGAATTTGCAGAGGTCATTGCCATGGGATATGACGGTGCGCAGCTGGGTACACGGTTTATTGCAACCACCGAGTGTCACGCACATGAGGACTACAAGCAGGCGATTATTGAGGCTGCTGCAAAGGACATCGTACTGTCTGAAAAAATATCCGGTGTGCCGGTTGCCGTCATCAATACACCCTATATTAAAAACATGGGGACACGTGCCGGACCGCTGGCGCGGTGGATGTTGCGTGGGCGCAAGACCAGGCACTGGATGCGCACGCTGTATTCGCTGCAATCGATATGGAAGCTGAAACGGGCATCACTGCAGGGTATGCACTACCGGGATATCTTCCAGGCCGGCAAGAGTGTCGAGGGCATAACCACAGTTAAATCTGTGGCCGAGGTTGTAGCAGAGTATGCAGCGGCATTGCGTCAAGTTTCATAATACCCTCATTATTTGTATGTCACTTCGACATCACCGTCATTCCGGCGAATGCCGGAATCCAGGTGGTCATCACAGCAAGTCATCATACAAATCCAGCCAGCGGGGATTCATCGCCTCAATGACATTGATCTTCCAGGCCCGTTTCCAGTTCTTGATTGCCTTTTCACGACCGATAGCGGACTCCATCGTTTCATGCACTTCATACCAAACCAGGATATCCACACCGTACTTTTTGGTAAACCCTTCAACGGCATGATGCTTGTGTTCCCAAACCCGCTTCACCAGATTGGATGTTACCCCTGCATATAAAGTCCCGTTCCGTCTGCTGGCTAACAGGTATACACACGGCTGTCGTTCCATACAGGCCTCCTTGCCGGTATTTCTGGATTTCGGCATTCGCCGGAATGACGGGGCTACAATAACTGACAAGCCCAAGTCAGACCATAATAGTGAATGAAGTATCGGGTCATTTCTTGCCGGTAAGCAGATATTTCTTCTAGAATCAGTCTGTACGGTAATAAATGACCCAAGTAGGAAGGACAGCATCCTAAACTGAATGCCCGGAAGGTAGCGGAGCAGAGCTTCGATTTCAGCCAACGAACTGGCACTAAAGGCCAAGATGACATCTAGATATGCTGCATTCTATGTTATACAGAATCGGTCATTCGTATAAATTTAGGAATGGAAGATAAATGGAACATATCAAACTCAAGGGAATCTTTCTTAAAAATCATCCTGAAGTTAATGAGAAATGGGTCCAGGAGATTATCTCTGCAGACCCTTCTATTCTTAGGCTTGGGGATCTTCGGTTAATAGATAAGGAGCGCATCCAGCCAAAGGCAGGGCGGCTTGATCTTCTGCTTCAAGATCAAGAGTTGGAGTCATCAAAACGATATACGGTTGAGATACAGCTTGGCGCATCAGATGAAAGCCACATAATTAGAACACTAGAATATTGGGATATTGAGCGAAAGCGTTATCCGCAGTATGACCATGTTGGTGTTCTCGTAGCTGAGGATATTACAAGCCGTTTTCTAAATGTTATAAGCCTGTTCAATTCAGCCATCCCATTAATTGCATTGCAAATGAATGCAATTGAAATAGATGATGGGATTGGGCTTATATTTACAAAAGTTTTAGATGTAATGCCTCTTGGATTGATTGACGATGATGAACCACCACTAGAACAGACAGACAGAAGTTTCTGGGAGACAAAGCGTGGCACATAAAAAACTGTTGCAATCGCAGATGATCTACTGAGCATACTTCATAAATTCGATAACACCTTCTCTCTAAATTACAATAAATACTATATTGGCCTATCAAAAAATGGGGTTTCAAATAATTTCCTTGCATTCAGACCTCAGAAGAAAGCACTTCTATTTGATGTAAGACTACCAAGGTCTGACGAACTTACGGCTGAAATTGAGAGTTCCGGGATTGATCTTGTTAGTTACAGTACAAAACATGGTCGTTACCGCTTCAGACTTGAAGCTCAAGATGTCAATGAACAAAAGGAATTACTTGAACGTCTCGTACGTGAAGCTTATGAGGCACTTTAATGGCACATAACATTAAACACGGGTCGGATATCTGTGCCACCACTCGACTCAACCGTTGAATCGGGTCAGTGAAGTATGAGTCAAAAGCCATATAAGCGAGAAACAGACATTCACAGCTATATGATGACTGTCGTTTGTTGGCAGTACTGAGACGATGGGACTGATTCTAAAATAAGTGTCGTAGCCCAGATGAAACGTAATTCGGGAGGATGAGGTGTTTTCCCGGATTCCACTACGTTTCATCCGGGCTTCATTCAGTATCTTAGACGGGACTTCTGGTCGGCTTCCGTCATTCCGGCGAAGGCCGGAATCCAGAAGTTTCAATACACTGGATCCCGGCCTTCGCCGGGATGACGGGTGTTGGGAAAGCTCGGACTGTCTACAAGAATCAGAGCCGGTTGAGATTAAACAGTCACACGTCGTATACGTCATGCTTAAATGGGTTTTCAAAATAAATCATGTCTGCTACAAATAATCCGGCTCTTCCTGCAGTTCGCGCAGGTACCGGAACAGCAGCCTGGAGGCACGCGGGGGTTGCCGGTTTTCCTGTTCATTGCGGGCTTGCCTGATCAGTTTTCGCAGGTGCTGGCGGTCGGCGCGCGGGTACTGCGCCAGTACCACGGGCAGGGCGCTGTCACCGTTCGTGATCAGCTGCTCACGCAGTGTTTCGAGCTGGTGGAACTCCCGGGTATGTGTGGCATGCTGCCTGTTTCTATCCTCAATTGCCTGCCTGACCGGTGCCGCGTCGATATCCTGCATCAATTTACCGATGTACTGCATCTGGCGTTTACGGGCGCCGTTGGAGTGGATCTTCTTTGCCGTTCGCAGGGCGTCCAGCAACACGTCCGGCAGCATCAGCTGGCGTAATGCATCGTCACTGAAGTCAAGCAGCTCGATGCCGAGCATTTTCAACTCCTGCAGGTCACGTTTGCGCCGGGATTTACTGATTTCGTCCTGGTCGTCGTGATCTGTCTCGTACATGGCCTGTTGCGCGGGGTTGTTGAACTTCATAGCATAGCCGTTTTCTGTTGATTTGTCCGGCACCCGTGTGACCGGTAGAATCATTGCCCCGGACCACAGGACTGCATATGACCGATACAAGACTGACTGAACAGGAATCGCCGTTCCCCGAACAATCACAGCTGGAAGACATGGTGCAACACGTCATAACACAGGCCCAGAAGGCCGGTGCCGACGGTGTTGCAGCCGGTGTCAGTATTGATGCCGGCTTGTCGGTAACGGTGCGTCTTGGCGAGACCGAAACACTGGAATTCAATCGTGACCGTTCACTCGGTCTGACGGTGTACTTTGATCATCGCAAGGGCTCCGCCAGTACGGCTGATTTTTCAACGGAAAGCCTGTCGGCAACCATCCAGGCAGCCTGTGATATAGCGCGTTATACCAGCCATGATGATTGCGCCGGGCTGGCGGATGCCGAGTGCATGGCGACGGTGATACCGGATCTGGACCTGTATCATCCCTGGAACCTGGATGCCGAGCAGGCGATCGTGCTGGCGACCGAGTGTGAGGATGCTGCACGCCAGGTCGATACGCGTATCGAGAATTCCGAGGGCGGAACTGTCT
This sequence comes from Pseudomonadota bacterium, assembly GCA_039714975.1. GTDB lineage: Bacteria > Pseudomonadota > Gammaproteobacteria > UBA9214 > UBA9214 > UBA9214. The sequence continues at coordinate 39,214 of JBDLIH010000004.1, read as the reverse complement.
CCAGCTATGTCGGGATGCACGTCAAGGGCAATACACACGGTTTTCTTGCGGGTTATCGCAGCAGTTATCACAGCATCAATTGTTCGGTCATTGGCAAGCAGGGTGACGAGATGCAACGTGATTACTGGTCGTTTTCCGCACGCGACCCTGCCGATCTGGCAACGGCTGCAGAGACCGGGTGCATTGCCGGTGAACGTACCATCCGGCGCCTCGGCACGAAGCGCCTGTCAACACGTCAGGCGCCGGTTGTGTTTGCGGCCGATATTGCAGGCAGCCTGTTTGGTCATTTTATCACTGCAGTCAGCGGTAACAGCCTGTATCGAAAGTCATCCTTTCTGCTGGACTACCTGGGCAAGCCGGTGTTTCCCGACCACTTTCATATTCATGAGCAGCCGCTGTTGAAGAAGGGCCTCGGCAGTGCACCCTACGACAGCGAGGGCGTCGCTACCCGGGCGCGGGACTTCATCAGGGACGGGATCCTCCAGTCTTATGTACTGAACAGTTATTCGGCACGCAAGCTGGGTTTGACGACCACGGGCAATGCCGGTGGGGTGCGAAACCTGACCATCGATCCAGGCGACAAGGACCTGGATCAAATCCTGCGCAGCATGGACACCGGGTTGCTGGTGACCGAGTTGATCGGATTCGGGGTCAACAATATCACCGGCGATTATTCCCGCGGTGCCGCCGGATACTGGGTTGAAGGCGGTGAAATCCAGTACCCGGTTGACGAGATTACGGTTGCCGGCAATCTGAAGGACATGTTTATGAACATTGTCGAGGTCGGCAATGATGTTGATCTGCGGGGCAATACCCGTACCGGTTCGGTGTTGATCGAGGAGATGACCATCGCGGGTTCCTGAGTGAGCCCTTCATTATAGAGGGAATTAAAGATATTCTCGCAAAGGCGCCAGGCGCGCCAAGAAATCATTAATCTTCTTTTCCCTTTGCGCCTTTGCGAGAGCAACAATTATCTCAGGATAATTATCAAAGCAGGAACATCGTACCCAGCCCCAGAAACACCAGAAAGCCCACGACATCCGTTACTGTGGTCAATAACACCGTGCCCGCGTGTGCCGGGTCGATATTCAGGCGTGTCAGAACAAAAGGAATGGCCAGGCCGGCGAGGGCGGCGCACAGCAGGTTGATCACCAGGGCGGCACCAATGATGTAACCGATGTCGGGGTTTTTGAACCAGAGGGCTGAAATAACCGCGACCACCATTGCCCAGGCGATACCATTGAGGGCGCTCACGGCAAGTTCCTTGTACATCAACCAGCGGGCATTGCTGATACCGATTTGTCCAAGCGCCAACCCGCGAATAACGATAATGAGCGTCTGGCTGCCGGCGATGCCGCCCATGCTGGCAACGATGGGCATCAGTACCGCCAGTGCAACCACCTGCTCAATGGTCGCCTGGAACAGTCCGATGACCCACGAAGCCAGGAATGCGGTGAACAGGTTGACTCCCAGCCACAGCGCACGTCGGCGTGCGCTCTTGATGACAGGTGCAAAGGTGTCATCTTCTTCATCCAGGCCTGCCAGGCTTAACAGCGAGTGGTCGGCATCCTCGCGAATCACGTCTACAACGTCATCAATGGTGATGCGGCCAATCAGTTTGCCTTCATCGCCGAGGACCGGTGCAGATACCAGGTTGTGATTCTCGAACATCCTTGCAACTTCCGTATCCGGCATGTCTGCAGGAATGCCGGCAATGTCACTGTCCATGACCTCGGCGACCAGTATGTCCGGGTCATTGGTCAGCAAGGCGCTCAGCGTCAGCACACCCTTAAAGTTGTCATCACGGGCAACAACGAACAGGCTGTCGGTAGAAGCGGGTATATCAATGTACAGTCGCAGGTAGCGCAGCACAACATCCAGGGTGACATCGGCACGCACGGTCACCACGTCGACGTTCATCAGGCCGCCGGCGGTATCCCCGGGATAATGCAGTACCGAGGTCAGTCGGTCCCGGTTCTGCTTGTCCATGGCACGCAGGACTTCCCGGGTGACTGCATCGGGAAGGTCCTTGATGAGATCGGCTAGATCGTCCACGTCCATGTCTTCCGTGGCGGCGATCAGGGCCTCGGTCTCCATTTCACCGATGAGGCCGGCCCGCACCTCGTCGTTGACCTGAACCAGGATTTCACCGTGGTCCTCCGGGTCAACCAGTTCCCAGAGCAGTTCGCGTGGCCCGTGCGGGATTGATTCGATCAGGTCGGCAATCTCTGCGCTGTGCAGGGTGCCGAGCAGGTTGCGAATCTGGCTGGCGGCCCCCGAGTCGAGTGCCCGGGTGAGGAGTTCCAGCCGGCGTTTGCTTGTCTGTGTGTCTGCTGATTCTGTCATGGCTGCACGCAATCCCTGTCTTCAGCGGTTAGGAGCCGTCGGGCAGAGCGCAGTGTAACAGCACGTTTCCCGCGCAGTAAGACTGGCGCTGTATTTTCAGCGGCTGTTTTGATTGAGTGAATCGACGCGGCCCGGGATGTGGCCTGGCTTGGTGTTATCCAGCAGTTCCTGTACCAGCGGGATGAGTGACGTGATAGTGCTGGAATTGATGACGCGTTTGACTTCCTGCAAGGCGTTGTGATGCATGCTGAATTCACTCAGTCCCATACCAAGCAGCAGGCGTGTGTAACGCGGGTCGCCGGCCATTTCACCACACATGGACACCGGTATGCCGGCGGCTACACCGGCGTCAATGGTCATCTTGATGAGTTGCAGAACTGCCGGATGCAGCGGGTCATACAGGTAGTTCACCTCGTCATCGACACGGTCTATCGCCAGTGTGTACTGAATCAGGTCATTGGTTCCGATCGACAGAAAGTCCACATGGCTGGCAAAGTCGGCCGCGGACAGTGCAGCGGCCGGGACTTCAATCATGGCGCCGATCTCGACGTCCGGTGAAAAGGCAAGTGACTCACGCTGCAAGGCTGTCTTGGTATCGTTGATCAGGCTGAGTACCTGGTGCAGCTCCTGGGTGTTGGACAGCATCGGGATCATGAGCCGTACCGGGCCGTGTGCCGAGGCCCTGAGGATGGCGCGAATCTGGGGCTTGAACAGGGAGTGATCCTTTAGGCAGAGGCGTACGGCACGCAAACCCAGTGCCGGGTTGCTGCAGCTGCGCTTGCCGCCATCGACCTGCTTGTCAGCCCCCATATCGAGGGTACGGATGGTCAGGGGTTTTCCCTTGAGCGCCTCTATCACACTGACATAGACGTCGTACTGTTCTTCTTCGTCCGGCGGCTCGGGCCGGTTCATAAACAGGAACTCGGTGCGGTACAGGCCTACGCCGTTGGCACTTTCACGGCTGACTGCGTCGATATCTTCAGGCAGCTCGATATTCGCCATCAGTGTGATGGACATGCCATCCCGGGTGATTGCAGGGGTGTCCGTGAACTGCGCCAGCTCCAGTTGCCGCTGGTATTCCAGTTCCTGGCGATGACGGTAGTGGTCAAGTGTTCGTTCATCCGGGCCGGCTATCAGTACACCCTGTAATCCGTCGAGGATGATGGTTTCGCCATCGTGGATATAACGCTGCAAACCATGGGTGCCGACCAGCGCCGGGATCTGCATGCTGCGAGCAAGAATCGCGGTATGCGACAGTGGTCCGCCGCATTCGGTCGCAAATGCGCTGATGCCCTGATGCTCCAGCAGCACGGCTTCAGCAGGGGTGAGGTCATAGGCCAGTACGATTGCGTTTTCCAGGGGGGCGCCTTCGTTGTCTGCCTCTTCTTCCTGATCATTGTCCAGCAGAATTCGCTGGATGCGGTTGATGACGTGGTCAATATCGTCGCGGCGTGTGCGCAGATAGGCATCATCCATCTGCTCGAATACGTCAACAACGGCATCACGTTGCAGCTTCAGTGCCCACTCGGCATTGCAGCCGAGTTCGCGGATAAGGTCGACAGGTGTGGTTACCAGGGTGGCATCATCGAGCATCAGCAGATGAGTGTCGATGAAAGCGGCGATATCAACACGGGTGTTTCCCGGGATGCGTACCCGGATATCCTCAAGTTGTTGCCGGGCGCAATTGACGGCCTTCAGAAATCGTGCAACTTCATCCTCGATGAGGTGTTTCGGGATGGCGCTTTCAAGGACTTCTACTGTACCGCGCAGGATGATATGTGCCTTGCCGATGGCAACACCGCGGGAGACGCCGATTCCGGAAAGTGCCAGGCTCATATCCTGATTGATCCTCCAGTCGTTACCCGAGGAAGCTCTGACTTGTTCGTCATTGCGAGGAACAAAGTAACGAAGCAATCTCCAGATAGTTACGCTGCTTTATGAGATTGCCGCGCTGCGCTCGCAATGACGTGGGTTCTATCATTGATCAGAGGTTTCCTGTTTAGTTACTCCTTCTCACCAAAACGGTCTTCGATCAGTGTTACAAGACTCTCTGCAGCTTCGACTTCGTCAACGCCCTGCGTCATAATAATCACTTCAGTGCCACGTGATGCCGCCAGCATCATTACGCCCATAATGCTTTTGCCGTTAACATGCTGTCCGTTCCTGGAAATATCGACGTCACTTGAATAGGATGATGCCGTCGTAACAAACTTTGCTGCCGCCCTGGCATGCAGACCCAGTTTATTGATGATGGTGACGGGTCTTTCCTGCATGTCAGGAGGCCTGTTTCCGTGTAGTGACTACGATACCGTCACGGGCGCCTTTTGCTGCCTTGTCACAGAGTGCCTCAAGACTCATATCCGGGTAGTTAAGTATGCGTAACAACATGGGCAGGTTGGCGCCGGAGATGACACTTGCATTGTGTGTGTCAATCAGGCGATTCGCTATATTGCTGGGTGTGCTGCCATAGAGGTCTGTCAGTATCAGTACACCTTTTCCGTCGTCAATCTCGTCACAGAGTCTGTCGGCCGTTTCGAATAACTGGTCGGGATCGCTGTTCGAATCGACCGCGATAGACGCAGTAGCCAATGGACAGTCAGTGAGTATTTCCTTCACCGCATCCAGCATGTCATCGCCCAGTCTGCCGTGCGTGATGAGTAACAGACCCGTCATTATTCAAGCTCCCTGTGTCGTTTAACAATCTCGGCCAGTTGCCCGTCGAGGTGCCGAGCCAGTTTTTCTACCAGATACACTGAACGATGCTGGCCGCCGGTGCAACCGATGGCAATGCTCAGGTAACTGCGGTTGTCAACCTTGAACCGGGGTATCCAGTCACTCAGGAACTGCTCCAGCTGCTTATAGTACTGCTGTGCAACGGCTTCACCGTCGAGGTAATCAATGACGCCACTATCCCTTCCGGTCAGGCTGCGCAGGGAGGGCTGCCAGTACGGGTTGGGCAGGCAGCGCGCATCAAACACGAAATCGGAATCCGCCGGTATGCCGTGTTTGTAACCGAAGGAACGCAACAGCAGGGAGAATCCGCCGGGATCGGACTTGCTGTGCACTTCCATAATCAGGTCGCGTAGCTGGTGGACGTTGGTGCGGCTGGTATCGATGAACATGTCGGCATTGGCCGCAATCGGTGTGAGCAACTGGCGTTCCAGATCGATGGCATCCGCAAGCGGGGTTTCCGACCCGGATAACGGATGCTTGCGCCGGGTCTCGCTGAAGCGTTTCAGCAAGGTGGCATCATCTGCCTGCAGGAACAGGATCTTGCAGTGAATACCCTTGTTCTTCAGACCGTCAACGATGCCCGGGAAATTGACCAGTTGGTCCGGATGGTTGCGGGCATCAATACCAACGGCCACGTTAGCGTCATCGTTTTGTGCCTGTGTGTTTATTTCAGTGGCAAAGGCATCCAGCAGACTGACTGGCAGATTGTCAATGCAATAAAAATCCATATCCTCCAGGGCATGCAGGGCAACACTTTTGCCGGACCCCGACAGACCACTGATGATGATCAGGTTCATTGTCGGGCGCTTTCAAGGCGACGCTTCTGGCGTTCTATGAATGCCTGGCTGGCGTCATAGCCCTTGGCATTCAGGATATGGTTGCGTACCGCGACTTCCAGCAGGACCGCGAGGTTTCTGCCGGGGCCAACCGGCAGGGTGACTTCCGGGATGTTGACCTCCTGAATCTTCCGGATTTGCCTGCTGCCATGCAGGCGGTCCATCTGAATTGCTTCTTCGATGTCCTGCAGGACAATAATCAGGCGCAGGTTGCGATGCTGCTTGATGGCGCTCGCACCAAACATGGCGCGTACGTTGAGAATGCCGAGTCCACGGACCTCGAGAAAGTCCCGTAACATCTCGGGGCAGGTGCCAAGCAGGGTATCCGGTGCAACTCTGGAGAACTCGGTAGCGTCATCGGCAATCAGGCGGTGGCCGCGCGTCAGCAGTTCCAGTGCCAGTTCGCTCTTGCCGATGCTGGAATCACCGGTAATCAGGACACCGGTGCCGAGCACCTCCATGAACACGCCGTGCAGGGTAATCTTGTCGGCAAAATAATTGGCCAGGTAATGCTGCAGGTTCTCGATGACGTCCTGGCTGGGTAATGCGCTCGATAATAACGGTGTCTGGCTTGTGGCTGCAGCGGCCTCCAGGTCGGCCGGTGGAGGCATACCCCTGGCGATCACGACAAGCGATGTTTGCCCCGAGAATAATTGTGAAATGGTGTCCTTGCGGGAATTCTTTTTCAGTGAGCCGAGGTATTCCAGTTCCTTGCGGCCCAGTACCTGCACGCGGTGCTGTGTAATCAGGTTCAGATGACCAACCAGCGACACCTCCTGTGAGTTTTCACGGGAGGTGTGTACCGGCTTTCCTTTATACTGTTCACCCGTTAGCCAGACCAGCCCCAGCTTCTCCTGCAGGGCATTGTACAAGGACTGAATTTCAAGTGTGGTGCTCATGCCGGGATACGGTGTGACACCCACAGATACAACTGGTCGAGCAGGCAGCTACCGGATTCACATGCTCGCAGGGCGCTACAGATGCCCGTGTTGCTGAATATCTCGGCGATGGTGGACAGCACCTGCAGGTGTTCCTCGGTGGACTCCTCAGGCACCAGCAAGGTAAAAACCAGGTCAACCGGTTGCCCGTCAGAGGCATCGAAATCGACCGGGGTACCCAGTTTGATAAAGGTGCAGACCGGATATTCAAGTGTGGTCATTCTGCCGTGTGGAATGGCCACGCCCTTGCCAAGGCCGGTGCTGCCCAGTTTTTCCCGGTTGAGCAATGCGTCAAAAATTTCATTCTGTGACAGGTCCGGCGAGCTGCTGGCCAGCAGCTCGCTGACCTGTTCAAGCAAGCGTTTTTTACTGCCAACGTCGTCACGGCAGACAACGCGTTCAGGATTGAGTAAATCGGTTATGTTCATGGTGAATCCGGAAGACCTGTAGGGCCCTGACACAAGTGCAGGTGTAACTACAGATCCCGTGCAATAGAGCCCTCGCTACGGTGGTGGTCGGTCATTTTTTCCTTGTGTTTTTTGACCTGGCGGTCGAGTTTGTCTACCAGTGAATCGATAGCGGCGTACATGTTTTCCTGCTCTGCATCTGCGAATATATTGCCGCCGCTGATATGCATGGTCGCTTCTGCCTTGTGACGCAGTTTCTCCACGCTCAATACCACATGGGTATCGGTGACATGATCAAAATGGCGCTCCAGGCGTTCCATTTTGTTATTAACATAGTTACGCAGAGGTGATGTTAATTCGACATGATGTCCGGTCAGGTTGATTTTCATAGTGATACTCCTGTGTTGGCGCCTAGGCGAGGCGCTTGCGTTCATTGGATGGTGATATGGATAGTGATTCACGATACTTGGCGATTGTGCGTCTTGCTACGTTGATGCCCTGTTCGGCGAGGACACTGGCCATCTTGTTGTCGCTGAGCGGTTTTGCCGGATTTTCAGCGGCAACCAGCTTCTTGATAATGGCTCTGATGGCGGTGGCCGAGCATTCGCCACCGGATTCCGTGCTGACGTGGCTTGAAAAGAAGTATTTGAATTCATAAATGCCGCGTGGTGTATGCATATACTTGCGGGTAGTGACACGGGAAATGGTTGATTCATGCATTTCAATGCTATCCGCAATACTGCGCAGCACCATGGGTTTCATGGCTTCATCGCCATGTTCAAAAAAGCCCTGCTGACGCTCCACAATGCAGTTGGCTACTTTCAGCAAGGTGTCATGCCTGCTTTGCAGGCTTTTCAGAAACCAGCGTGCCTCCTGCAGGTTATCCCTTAAATAGTTATTGTCCTTGCTGTTACTGCCGCGTTTGATCATGCTGGCGTAGAGACCGTTAATGCGCAGTCTGGGTATTGAATCGGTATTCAGTTCAACATGCCATTTGTCATTCTTTTTGATGACGTATACATCCGGAATGATGTATTCGGGTTCGACTGTGTCGAATGCCGAGCCGGGACGGGGGTTTAGCGACTGAATGAGGTGGATGACATGCTGCAAGTCATCGGTTGTCAGCTTCATCTTCCGGCCAAGCCGGGTGTAGTCGCGGTTACTGAGCAGTCCGAAGTGGTTGCGGACAAGTATCCGGGCTTCTTTCAGCCAGGGCGTGTCTGCATCAAATTGTTGCAGCTGTAAGTGCAGGCTTTCCCTGATGTCCTGTGCAGCAACACCGACAGGGTCGAACTGCTGGATGCGGTGCAGTACAGCCGCGACCTCGTCGAGTTCGATTTCCAGTTGTGCGTCCAGCTGGTTATGGATTTCATCAAGACGGGTTGTCAGGTAGCCATTATCATCTATGGCATCAATGATGATCCGGGCAATATGCCGGTCAGTTTCAGAAAAATGTGTCAGTTCGAGTTGCCAGAAAAGCTGGTCATGCAGCCCCCCGTTGCTGACAGTGATGGTGTCCGTGATGTCCCTGCTGCTACCGGAATCCGGTGCACTGTAGGACGTCGCACCGGTATCGAAAACATCTTCCCAATTGCTGTCCGTAGGCAGTTCATCCGGGATGGTCTCGGTGTTTTCCGCTGCCGTGACCGGGCTGTCCTTGTCTGTACCGTTGGCGCTGCCGTCAGCTTCCCGGGCTTCAGGAGAACCACCTTCATCCTGTTCCAGCATGGGATTTGAATCGAGCGCATCCTGTACTTCGGTCTGCAGTTCGAGGGTGGAGAGCTGTAACAGGCGGATCGCCTGCTGCAACTGGGGCGTCATGGTCAGGTGTTGACCGATTTTTAGCTGAAGTGATTGCTTCATATAGAGTAATTATGGAACAAATGTGAAGCCACACTGTTCTCTTTTAAAGTATAGTGCATTTTCCGTGCCATACAATAGTTATACCTTCCTGGCGTTGCGCTTACAAACGGAATTCGCTGCCAAGGTAAACGTCACGCACATGCTGGTCATTGAGCACCTCCTCCGGCGTGCCGGCGGCGATCACCTGTCCGGCATTTAATATATAGGCATGATGGCAGATACCCAGCATCTCGCGTACGTTGTGATCGGTTATCAGCACGCCGATATCGCGATCACAGAGGTGTTCAATAATACGCTGGATATCAATCACCGAGATGGGGTCAACACCGGCAAACGGTTCGTCAAGCAGAATGAAACGCGGGTCTGCTGCCAGGGCGCGCGCAATTTCAACACGCCGGCGTTCTCCACCCGAGAGGCTGACGCCCGATTGGTCAGTCAGGTGACCAATGTGTAATTCATGCAGCAGGGATTCGAGCAATTCCTTCCGATTCGCCTTGTTGAGGTCCTTGCGGATTTCGAGGACGGCCATAATGTTGTCAGCAACTGACAGTTTCCTGAATACCGAGGCCTCCTGGGGCAGGTAGCCAAGTCCGTACAGGGCACGCTGGTGCATGGGCTGCCGGGTAAGGTCAACATTGTCCAGTTCAATGCGGCCCTCACCGCAGGGCACCAGGCCAACGATCATGTAGAAGCAGGTGGTTTTGCCGGCACCGTTCGGTCCCAGCAAGCCGACCACCTGACCGCTGCTGACCGACAGCGAGACATCATCGACCACCCGTCGTGCCCGGTAACGCTTGCCGAGATTGATCGCATTCAGGACGCTCATGGCTGTTGAGCTTCGGAGTCAGGCGGGTTGTTATCCTGTCCGTCCCTGTTGCTGCGGTTTTTCTTTTTGTCCTTGTCCCTGTCATTGTCCTTTGGGTGCAGGGTGATATGTACACGGCCGCTGTTGCCACCGCCGCCGGCACTGACGGTGTCACTCTTCAGGTTGAAGACGATACGGTCGCTGCGAAATTCCTCGTCACCGGATTCCCAGATGCGGGCCTTTGTGAGCAGGATGACGCGCTCATCAATGGCGTAGTATTCAATACGTCCGGCTTCTGCATGCTGGTCAACGTTTTTGCCTTCCGGGCGCTGGACATAGGTTGCCGGGGTGCCTGTCAGCACGATCTTGTCAAGCTTCTTGTCGGTGAGTTGTACTGTCATCTTGTTGCCGGTGAATATGAGTGTGCCCTGTGTCAGTTTAACGTTGCCTTCATAGACGCTGAATCCGGTATTGTCATTCAGGCTGGCTTTGTCTGCCTCGATGTTGATGGGCTGTTCACGGTCGGCATCCAGTCCCCATGCGGTCAGTGGTAGCAGGAATATCAGCAGCAGGATCCCGCGTAACCGTTTTTCCTGGCGGGGGCTAGCTGGAGGCATCGTAGCGGCCTCGAACCCTGGACCTGAGTTCCAGTGTATCCTTGCTGAAATCTGCTTTCATGCCAACGGCATTAACCCGGAACAGGCCAGAGCTTATCGTCGATTCATTGTCCGTTTCTGCTATTTCATCTTCCGGTTTAACCAGCAGGTCGCTGGTTACGATGTGCAGTGGATCGCTATTCGCGCTCGTCAGGCGTTTGATGTCAACCGCACCCAGCAACCAGATGATATCAGCGTCCTCGGTGCTCTCGCCGTGCTCGGATTTGATATGCCAGGTGTCGCCATTGGACTGCAGGATACTGATATCGGGTTGCTCGAGGTGAAAGCGCTTGTCGTTCGGATAATGTGTCATGCGCCGTGCCTTGACGCGGTATTCCAGCTGCCCCTGTTCGTTCATCACTTTCAGGTCCATGTCTTCGACGAAGGCATCAGGACCGGTAGTGCTGGCAGTTTCGCGCTGCATGCTGATTTCCTGCTGAAACAGAAACCAGCCACTGCCCGCCAGCAGACACAACAGCAGCCCGTACAGGCGTATTTGTTTGCCATTCACAGGTAGCTGCTCATTTCCTGTTCCAGAACACCCTGTGCTTCCATCAACATCTCACAGACATCGCGTGCGGCGCCGCGACCGCCGCAACTGGGTGTCTGCCAGTGGCTGTGCGTACGCACCAGCGGGTGGGCATCCTGTACTGCAATCGCCAGTCCGACCCTGCGCATGACCGGCAGGTCAACTACATCATCACCGACATAGGCAGTCTCTGCGGCGCCGATGCCCAGTTCACTCGCCAGTTCTTCATAGGCGGGCAGTTTTTCCAGCTTCCCCTGGTAGACATGTTCGACACCCAGGTTTTCCATGCGGTGTTCAACGACCCTGGAGGTTCTGCCAGTGATAATGGCGACGGTGACGCCGTGTTTGATGAGCATTTTTATGCCGTGTCCGTCCCTCGAGTTGAAGGCCTTGTACTCCTGGCCGTCATCGCCGATAAACAGGCTGCCATCGGTCAGCACGCCATCAACATCAAAGATGAGCAGGCGAATGCGTGCAGCTTTTTCGAGTATGTCTTTCATATGTTCTGTCTGCCGGGCTATACCACGCCGGCACGCAGCAAGTCGTGCATATTGAGCGCGCCAACCAGTTCATTATCGTCATTAACGACGGGGAGGGCATTGATTTTTGTACTGTCCATGATTTGCAGGGCTTCTGCCGCCAGCATGCCGGGGTGCACGGTCTTGCAACCGGCTGTCATGAGGTCCCGGACGATAGCGTCATGCAGATCAATCTTGTGATCAATCGTACGGCGTAAATCGCCGTCAGTGAAAATTCCGGCCAGCTTGTCCTGCTCGTCAACAATGGCGGTCATGCCGAGTCCCTTGCGGGTCATCTCCATCAGGGCGTCAGTCAGCGGCGTATCGATGCCGACCCTGGGAATGGCATCACCGGTGTGCATCAGGTCATCGATCAGCAACAACAGCCGTCGGCCGAGTGCGCCGCCCGGGTGTGATTGCGCAAAATCTTCTTCAGTAAAACCGCGTGACTCCAGCAGCGCGACCGCCAGTGCATCACCCATCGCCAGTGCCGCGGTGGTGCTGGCTGTCGGGGCCAGGCCGAGTGGACAGGCTTCCTTTTCGACGCTGACATTGATATTGGCCGTGGCTGCCTGCGACAGGGTTGACTGCGGGTTGCCGGTCATGGTAATCAACGGTACATCGAGTCGTTTGATAATCGGCAGGATGGTGACAATTTCACCGGTCTCGCCGGAATTGGACAGGGCCAGCAGCACGTCGGTGGTGGTAATCATGCCGAGGTCCCCGTGACTGGCTTCACCGGGGTGTACAAAAAACGCCGGTGTGCCGGTGCTTGCCAGAGTGGCGGCTATCTTGCCGGCGATGTGTCCGGATTTACCCATGCCGGTGACGACAACGCGTCCCTTGCACTCCAGCATCAACCGGCAGGCCGCGATAAACGAGGGCTGTTTGATTTCCCGGGCCAGCCCGGTAACGGCAGCAGCCTCCGTATCGATGACGGCAAGTGCGAGTTCCTGCAGTTTCCGGTCATTCATGGGGGTGTATATGCTTGTGGTTTATAGAGAAAAAGAGCCAGTGGGCGCGCGTCATTCGTGTTTCCCCGGGCACTATGCCAGCTCGTTGAAGTATAACAGGGTCTGGTAGGCGCAAAAGGCAAGCACCAGTATTGTGCCTTCAATGCGATTAATGCGTCCCGGGCCGCGAAACCCGTAGGCCATCACGAACAGTGCCAGCGTGAGTCCAATCATCACGGGATAGTCGCGTGTCAGGACCTCGGTGTCGATTGTTGTCGGATTGATGAGTCCCGGCAGGCCGAGCACCACGAGCAGGTTGAAAATATTCGAGCCGATGACGTTGCCGAGGGCAATATCATGTTCGTTCTTGAACGCGCTCATCACAGTGGCGGCCAGTTCCGGCAGGCTGGTGCCCAGGGCGACGATGGTCAGACCGATTACCAGGTCGCTGACACCCATTTCCTGGGCAATGGACACCGCGCCCCAGACCAGCAGGCGTGAACTGCCCAGCAGAAACACTCCGCCGATGATTAACCAGATGACTGCACGTCCCATGCCCAGAGTGGTCGGGATTTCGTCGGCGAATTCAGCGCTCATCGGGTCTTCGGTCGTCTGTGATGTCCGGCCGAGTCGAATCATCCAGAGCAGCATCACGACCATGCCCGTGAGGAGCAGGGTGCCATCCAGCCGTCCCAGGGTGCCATCCATCAATAACAGCTGAGCGATCACCATCACCAGCAGCAGTACCGGCAATTCCCGTTTCAGGATGCTTGAATGAACATTCAACGGGATAACCATGGCGGTGATGCCCAGAATCAGGCCCGTGTTAATGATATTGGAGCCCAGTGCATTACCAACGGCGAGGCCGGAATTGCCTTGCCAGGATGCCAATGCAGAGACCAGCATCTCCGGTGCCGAAGTACCCAGGCCGACAATGGTCAGGCCAATGACGAGGGGCGATACCTTGAGGTTGTAGGCCATGGCGCTGGCGCCGACGACAAACCGGTCCGCACTCCAGGTGAGCAGGACAAAGCCGCCAGCAATGGCCAGTAGTTCAGTCCACATGCGGGGTCAGTCCGGCTGGTCCGGACAGATCATGGCGCTGCTGCCGGAATCCGGGAAGGTCTGCAGGGGCCGGGTGCGGGCCGCGGCGGGTAAAAATATTGTCATCTGGGCAACTCTTGTACTCAATCTGCATTATCATACACGCCGCTGTCGACAGACTAAACGCTTGCTACCTGGAATGCCCGAAATGCCTGAAGGGGTCTCAACCGAAAACAATCAATTGCCGGATGCGGTCGTACAGATTCGCGACCTGCATTTTTCACACGGTGACCGGATGATTTTCAATGGCATCGACCTGGATATAGCGCCGGGTGGGGTCACGGCCATCATGGGTCCCAGCGGCACCGGCAAAACGACGCTGTTGAAGCTCATTGGCGGGCAGCTGCATCCTTCCTCGGGCTCTATCCGGGTACATGGTGAAGAGGTCCCGGTCCTGGGCCGGAAAGCGTTATACCAGTTACGCAAGCGCATGGGTATGTTGTTTCAAAGCGGGGCTTTGCTGACGGACATTACCGTGTTTGAGAATGTTGCCTATCCCATTCGTGAGCACACGCACTTGCCGGAATCGCTGATACGTGACCTGGTGCTGATGAAGCTGCAGGCCGTCGGACTGCGGGGTGCTGCCGGGCTGATGCCTGCTGAATTGTCCGGTGGCATGGCACGGCGTGTGGCACTGGCGCGCGCCATTGCGCTTGATCCGATGATGGTGCTCTACGATGAACCGTTTACCGGACAGGACCCGATCTCCATGGGTATCCTGGTGAAGCTGATTCGGGAGCTGAATGACGCGTTGAGTCTGACCAGTATTGTGGTGTCGCATGACGTGCAGGAAACGGCTGCCATCGCTGATTACGTGTATCTGCTGTCGCATGGCAAGGTGGTTGATCACGGGCCTCCCGGGGCGCTGTGGGAATCAAGCTCTGAATGGTCACAGCAGTTCCTGGAAGGGCGGCCGGACGGTCCCGCTGCCTTTCATTATCCTGCGCCGGATTTCAGAGACGATCTGCTGTACGGCGGCCGGGCCAACTGATGCTGGACTCACTGCAGGCACTGGGCAGGGCCACGCTGCACTTTTTTGAACGCCTCGGTCGTGGTCACCTGTTCCTGGCGCAGACCCTGACAAAGTTGCCGGGTTTACTGCTGCGGCCAGGGCTGGTGCTGGTGCAACTGTATTCCGTGGGTGTGCTGACGCTGGTGATTACCCTGGTGTCCGGACTGTTTGTCGGCATGGTTTTGGGATTGCAGGGTTATAATACGCTGGTTGACTTCGGTGCCGAGGAATCGCTGGGTGTGCTGGTGGCGTTGTCACTGGTGCGGGAGCTGGGACCGGTGGTCGCGGCCCTGCTGTTCGCCGGACGCGCCGGCTCGGCGCTGACGGCCGAGATTGGTCTGATGAAAGCGACGGAGCAGCTGTCAGGCATGGAGATGATGGCGGTTGATCCCGTGCAGCGGGTCATTGCCCCGCGTTTCCTGGCGGCATTTTTATCGATGCCGCTGCTGGCGGCCATCTTCAGTGCCATCGGTATCTACGGTGGATACCTGGTGGGTGTCAGCGTGCTGGGGGTTGATGACGGTGCGTTCTGGGGGCAGATGCAGGGTACGGTGGATCTGCGTGACGATATTTATAATGGTGTAATCAAGAGTATTGTGTTTGGATTTGTCGCGGGCTGGATTGCCCTGTTTGAAGGTTATGATGCGACCCCGACGGCCGAGGGTGTCAGCCGGGCAACGACCCGGACGGTGGTGCACACGGCACTGGCCGTGCTGGGTCTGGATTTTGTATTAACCGCAGTGATGTTTGGAGATTAGTCACTTGAACAGCAGAACAGTCGAAATCTGGGTCGGGGTGTTTGTCGCCCTGGGCATTGCCGCCTTGTTTATGCTGGCAATGCAGGCCAGTAACCTTGCCTCCATTAGCCGTGGTGATGGCTATATTCTCACCGCCGGTTTTGAAAATGTCGGTGGCCTCAAGGTGCGCTCCCCGGTGACGGTGTCCGGCGTGCGGGTGGGGCGTGTCGAAGCCATCAATTACGACTACAACACCTTCGAAGCGGTGGTCAGCCTGCGAATCAATGATGATCATGACGGCTTCCCGGAAGATACCTCGGCCAGTATTTATACGTCCGGTCTGCTGGGCGAGCAATATGTTGCACTGGAGCCGGGTGGTTCACTGGAAAACCTGACGGACGGTGATCGCGTGCAGTTGACGCAGTCGGCACTGGTGATGGAGCAGATCATCGGGCAGTTTCTCTACAGTGTGTCTGCAGACAAGGATGAAGAGTAGTTGCCAGTGCCTGCAGTAATGAACAATCCTGTGTTTCCCCGGGTATTCAGTTTAGTGCTGGCACTGTCGCTGCTTGCAGCAGGGCATTCCCTGGCAGCCGATATCTCCCCACAGGAAATAGTGCGCAATACCTCGTCACGTATGCTGGTCGCGATGCACGCAGAGCAGGACCTTATCGAAAGAGATGCCGCACATTTATACGACCTGGTCGAGGAAATTGTGCTGCCATACTTTGATTTCCGGCGTATGAGCCAGTGGGTGCTGGGCAAGAGCTGGCGCAAGGCCACCCCGGACCAGCGTGAACAGTTTGTTGAGCAGTTCAGGATGCTGCTGGTACGCACCTATGGTACGGCATTGCTTGAGTATGCCGACGAGGAAATCGTGTACCTGCCATATGTTCAGGAAAATAATGCCGCAAGGGTCACGGTACGTACCGAGATCGATCAATCGGGTATCGGTGTCATTCCCATTTACTATGCCATGTATCAGTCGGGCGCTGGCTGGAAAGTCTATGATATATCCATCAGTGGTGTCAGCCTGGTGACCAACTACCGTTCCACGTATGGCAGTATTATCCGCAAGGATGGTATCGATCACCTGATTGACCGGCTGGCTGAACGCAACAGGTTGCAGGCCGGTGGCTGAGGCCGTGCTGATCGATAACGGGGCAGGCAACTGGTTGCTGCAGGGCGAACTGGACTTCGAGTCTGTGCCTGCTGCATTGCAGCATGCCGGTGCCAGGATGCTGGGTAATGACCGACTGGAAGTGGACCTCAGGGATGTTACCCGTGCGGACAGCGCCGGCCTTGCCTTGCTGGTGGAATGGTTGCGCGAGTCGGAAATTGCAGGAAATGAAATCGTGTTTGTTAATGTACCGGATCAGTTGATGTCCATTGCCCGTGTCTGCGGGCTCGATGAAATACTCTCATTTGGATGAATACGGTTTATTATCCATAAAGAATAAATCTCGCCAAGACGCAAAGAGCACAAAATTATATCTTAATTAATATAAAAGGCATAAAAAATTCTTTCTTGGCGTCTTTGCGCCTTTGCGAGAGAAATTTCAGTGTTTATGGCTGGAAACTACCTATGGGAATCAAATTATATGCTAGGCAGTGAACTTGAAATACTAATAAAGGCCGGTATTCCGGGTGCGGACGTGACTGTGAAGGGCGAGGGCGACCATTTCGAGGCCGTAGTGGTCAGTGAGCAGTTCAAGGGTCGTTCCATGGTGCAACAGCACCAGATGGTTTACGGTACACTCGGTGACCGTATGGGTGGCGAGATTCATGCGCTGGCCCTGCATACCTACACGCCCGAGAGCTGGGCCCAACAACACCGTATCCAATAAGAGCAGCGGGCGTGGACAAATTAATCATCAGTGGTGGTGAGGTACTGGAAGGCGAAATACGCATTTCCGGTGCCAAAAATGCCGTGTTACCGATTATGGCGGCAACCTTGCTGGCTGACAGTCCTGTCACCATTCGCAATATTCCGCATCTGCACGATGTCACCACCACCATGGAGTTGCTGGGCCGGATGGGCGTGCACCTGACGGTGGACGAGAAGATGGATATCGTTGCCGATTCCTCGACCATCAATTCCCTGTATGCGCCTTATGAACTGGTGCGTACCATGCGCTCGTCTATCCTGGTGCTGGGTCCGATGTTATCCCGTTTCGGACGCGCCGATGTCTCCCTGCCGGGCGGTTGTGCCATTGGCTCACGGCCGGTCAATCTGCACATCAAGGGCCTGCAGGCCATGGGTGCCGACGTGGAAGTAACCAATGGCTACATCAAGGCACGTGTTGAGCGTTTGAAGGGAGCGCGACTGGTCATGGATCTGGTGACGGTTACCGGTACCGAGAACCTGATGATGGCGGCGACACTGGCGGATGGCACCTCGGTCATTGAGAATGCGGCGCGTGAACCTGAAGTGACCGACCTGGCCAACTGTCTGAACTGCATGGGTGCAAAAATTACCGGCGCCGGTACGGATACCATCGTGGTTGAAGGTGTGGAACGCCTCTCCGGTACGGAATACAAGGTACTGCCAGACCGGATTGAGACGGGCAGTTACCTGGTGGCCGCGGCCATTACCGGCGGTCATGTAAAGCTCAAGGATACACGTCCGGATATCATGGATGCCGTGCTGCAGGCATTGCGGGAAGCCGGTGCCGATATTACTGTTGGTGATGACTGGATCGAACTGGACATGCACGGCAAGCGTCCGCGGGCGGTCAATGTGCATACGGCTCCGTATCCGGCATTCCCGACCGACATGCAGGCACAGTTTACCGCGCTGAATGTGGTAGCCGAGGGCGCGGGAACGATTACCGAGACCGTGTTCGAGAACCGCTTCATGCATGTGCAGGAAATGCAGCGCATGGGTGCGCAAATTCAGCTGGAGGGCAATACTGCAATCAGCAGCGGTGTTGAGCGCCTGGCCGGTGCCCCGGTCATGGCAACCGACCTGCGTGCCTCGGCCAGCCTGGTACTGGCGGGACTGGTGGCCGATGGTGAAACCACCATTGATCGTATTTATCACATTGACCGTGGTTACGAGCGTATCGAAGAAAAACTGGCACAGCTTGGTGCCAATATCCGGCGCGTCCCGGCGTAGTGCCGGTTGTGCCTGATAAATACAAACATAATGGCCACGGAATCAGCGGAAAGCACGAAAAAATAAAGGCTTAACTGCAAATATTGCCGTGTCCTACCGTGGATTCCGTGGCTATTAAATAAAAAACCCGGCACTCAGCTTGATTTGGTTCAGCACCCGATGCTGGTTTCTCCTGCGCTTGTAAATTGGTGGTATCTGCCTGACACTTGGGCCCCATGAATAACGCACTGACGATTGCCCTTTCCAAGGGCCGCATCTTCGAGGAGACGTTGCCCTTGCTGGCTGCTGCCGGTGTCGAGCCGGTTGATGACCCTGAAACCAGCCGCAAGCTGATCCTTGACACCAACCAGGCCGATGTCAAGCTGGTGATTATCCGTGCAGCGGATGTGCCCACCTATGTCGGTTATGGTGCTGCTGATATGGGTGTTGCCGGCAAGGACGTACTGCTGGAACACGGCGGCGAGGGTCTCTATGAACCGCTGGACCTTAAGATTGCCCGCTGTCGCCTGATGGTGGCAGGTCCGGAAGCTGGAAAAAATGGTCGGGGGCGGCTGCGCATTGCCACCAAGTATGTCAACAGTACGCGCCGATTTTATGCCGACCGCCAGGAGCAGGTTGAAATCATCAAGTTGTACGGCTCCATGGAGCTGGCGCCGCTGGTAGGGCTGGCCGACCTGATAGTGGATGTGGTGGATACCGGCAATACCCTGAAGGCCAATGGCCTGATGCCGCTGGAACATATCGCCGACATCAGTTCACGGCTGGTGGTTAACAAGGCGTCCATGAAAATGAAACATGCGCGAATTACGGAGTTTGTTGCACAGCTGAAAGCAGCTGTTAACGCCTGATAAAGACAAACATAATGGCCACGGAATCCACGGAAAACACGAAAAAATAAAAGCCTTGCGAGAAATATTTCCGTGTTCTTCCGTGGATTCCGTGGCAAAAAATATTATTGAAATCGTATGCCTGACATTACCCGACTAAACAGCCTGGACCCGGACTTCGATACCGGTCTTGAGCGCCTGCTCGACTGGGATCAGACCACAGACCCGGTGGTTGAGACCGTGGTGCGGGACATCATCGCGGACGTGCGTGCCCGTGGTGATGCGGCACTGCTGGACTACACCGGGCGCTTTGATCGCTGGGCGGTACCCGTAGCGGCTGATCTCGAGCGTTCACTGGATGACTGTCAGCAGGCGCTGGCGATGATTGATACGCAACAACGTGAGGCACTGGAACTGGCCGCAACACGTGTGCGGGCCTATGCCGGGCATCAGAAACTGGAATCCTGGTCCTACACCGAGGCAGATGGCACCCTGCTCGGTCAGCAGGTCATGCCAATGGACCGGGTTGGGTTGTATGTCCCCGGTGGCAAGGCGGCATACCCGTCATCCGTATTGATGAATGCGATTCCTGCGAAGGTCGCCGGGGTAGCTGAGCTGATCATGGTGGTACCCACCCCGGATGCTGAAGTGAATAACATGGTGCTGGCGGCCGCCGCTATTGCCGGTGTTGACCGCGTCTTCACCATCGGTGGTGCACAGGCGGTGGCCGCACTGGCCTGGGGTACGGATACCGTCCCGG
The DNA here is from genome assembly GCA_039714975.1 of Pseudomonadota bacterium. GTDB lineage: Bacteria > Pseudomonadota > Gammaproteobacteria > UBA9214 > UBA9214 > UBA9214. Next base: position 19,072 of record JBDLIH010000004.1, on the reverse strand, counting down.
CGGTTGACAAGATTGTCGGACCGGGCAATGCCTATGTCGCGACGGCCAAGCGCATGGTGTTCGGCAAGGTCGGTATCGATATGATTGCCGGACCCTCGGAGATCCTGGTGATTTGCGATGGCCAGACGGACCCTGACTGGATTGCAGTCGATCTGTTTTCACAGGCAGAACATGATGAAGATGCCCAGTCGATCCTGGTCAGTCCGGATGGCGAATTCCTTGAACGGGTCATGGAGAGTATCGAGCGCCTGCTGCCGCAGATGCCAAGGGCCGACATTATTCGTGACTCGCTGCAGGGGCAGGGTGCTTTGATACAAGTGCGCGATATGGATGAAGCCATCGTGATAGCCAACCGGGTGGCGCCTGAACACCTGGAATTGTCCGTCGCCGACCCGCAGTCAGTGGCAAGGCGTATCCGTCATGCCGGTGCTATCTTTATGGGGCGTTATACTGCAGAAGTGCTTGGCGATTATTGTGCCGGGCCCAATCACGTCCTGCCGACCTCACGGACGGCACGCTTTTCTTCACCACTGGGTGTGTATGATTTCCAGAAACGCTCCAGCCTGATTCATTGTTCGGCCGATGGCGCCAGTACGCTGGGTAAAACAGCCGCCATACTGGCGCATGGTGAAGGGTTGACCGCGCACGCGCGGTCTGCTGAAGTGCGGATTAAGAAGTAGGTGATAAAGTAAAAAAATATAGCCACGGAATCCACGAAAAAATAAAAGCCTTACAAGAAATATTTCCGTGTTCTTCCGTGGCTATTATTTAAAGAATCTGGCCCTCGGCTTCTACTGACGAAAACCATGCAGGAAAAAATCGACAAACTGGTGCGCCCGGAGATCAGGGCGATTACCGCCTACCATGTACCACCGGCAAATGACCTGATCAAGCTGGATGCCATGGAAAACCCGTGTTCGTGGTCGTCCGGGCTGCGGGCAGCCTGGCTGGATGCCTTGCGATCGGTGGAGATTAACCGCTATCCGGACCCGGCTGCACGCGAACTGCAGGCCAGCATGCGCATCGCAATGGACGTGCCCGCGTCAGCCGCTGTCATACTTGGCAACGGTTCGGATGAGTTGATCCAGATGATTACCCAGACGGTCGCGGTCCCGGGCCGTGTGGTGCTGGCGCCGGATCCCACGTTTGTCATGTTCCGCCAGATTGCAACGGTTGCCGGTATGCGCTACCTGGCCGTGCCGCTGAAGAAAGATTATTCACTTGATGAAGAGGCGATGCTGGAGGTCATTGACGAACAGCAACCGGCCGTAACCTTTCTGGCCTATCCGAACAACCCTACCGGCAATCTGTTCAATGCCGACAGCTTGCGGAAAATCCTGTTGCAGGCAGACGGTTTGGTGGTCATCGATGAGGCCTATGCACCGTTTACCGACGCCAGCTTCATGCCGGACATTGGTGAATACGACAACCTGCTGGTGCTGCGAACAGTTTCCAAGATGGGTCTGGCCGGATTGCGTCTCGGTCTGCTGGCCGGGCCACCGGCCTGGCTGGAGCAAATCGACAAGACCCGCTTGCCGTACAATATCAGCGTGATCAACCAGGCCACTTGTCAGTTTGCACTGGCGCACGGGGATGTCTTTACTGCGCAGGCGCACGAGATCTGTGCCCAGCGTGCGGTACTCATGGATGGAATGCAGGCACTGAAACAGTTAACGGTGTACCCGAGTGAGGCCAACTTTATTTTGTTTCGTACGCCACCCGGCCAGGCAACGGTCCTCTTTGAAGGGCTTAAGGCAGCGGGAATCCTGATTAAAAATCTCGATGGCTCAACCGAACCGTTGCGAGACTGTCTGCGTGTGACCGTTGGCTTGCCGGAGGAGAATGCAGCATTCCTTACCGCCCTGCGCAAGCTGTTGCAGCTGTCGCAGGTCGGGTTAGGCCGCAGGCCGTAACCTGACAGGCAGCCGGGGATACGTCAGGTTACGCTGCGCTAATCCGACCTACATAACTGTTCGTAATTTACAAACGCGCTTTCGGGGTGACCTTGCCAGGGCGCTGCATGATCTGCACCTGCACGTTAAACGGTGTATCTTTTCTGTAGCCTGTCAGTGTGATCACGGTCCCTGGTATTTGTTCGGATATGGTCTTCATGGCCTCGCTGGTTTCCCTGATATTTTCTCCGTTAATGGTGATGACGATATCGCCCGGTTCCAGGCCGGACTTGCCGGCGGGGCCTTCACGCATGACGCCGCCAATCATCATGCCGGGCCGGTAGGTCAGGCCGTAGGTCTTGGCCAGTTGCGGTGTCATGTCCTGTGCCTCGATGCCGAGCCAGCCGCGAACCACGTGGCCGTTTTCGATGATCTGTGTCATAACGCCCTTGGCAAGACCGACCGGGATGGCGAAGCCAATCCCCTGTGATCCCCCGCTGTGGCTGTAGATGGCCGAATTGATACCAATGAGTTCGCCTGCGGTATTGATCAATGCGCCACCGGAATTTCCCGGGTTGATGGCAGCATCTGTCTGGATGAATTCCTCGTAAGTGGTAATTCCCAGGTGATCGCGACCGGTGGCACCGATAATGCCGGATGTAACGGTCTGTCCGACGCCGAACGGGTTGCCGATCGCGAGTACCACATCGCCCACACGCAGCTTGCTGGAATCGCCGATCACGATGCTTGGCAGCCTTTCAGCATGGATGTGCAACACGGCCAGGTCGGTATCCGTGTCTGTGCCCACGACCAGGGCTTTTTCACTGCGTCCGTCTGACAGCAGTACCTGTATCTGGTCAGCATCTTCAATGACGTGATTGTTCGTCAATACATAACCCTGTGCGCTGATCAGGACCCCTGAACCCAGGCTGGTCTGGATTTCCTTGCGTTCCTGGGCGAAGCGGTCGCCAAAAAATTGCTGGAAAATCGGATCTTTCAGCAGCGGGTGGGCGCGGTGGGTGATCAGTTTGGCCGTATGAATGTTGACCACGGCCGGTACGGCTTTTTCAACGGCATCAGCGTAGGAGACCGGCCCGGTCGCCGGTATCGCGGTGGCTGCTGGCGGGACGGTTTCTTCCCCGGTCTCACGGACTTCTACAATCCGGGTGTTATCGCGTAACAGATCGGGCTGGACCAGCAGGATATAGAGGAAGGCAGCGGCCAGTCCGGCCATGACGGTCTGCAATACGAAGGAAAGAAATTTGCGAATTGCCATGGGTGCGATACCCTGTTACCGGTTGAATGTGGAGACAAGAATACATGCACCTTAACAGGACGTGATGCAATGGTAACCCTGAAAGCACTGGTTGATTATACAAGCAGCCTGTTGTCCATCGACAGCTTTACCGATTATTGCCCCAATGGTCTGCAGGTAGAGGGCAGGGGAGACGTTACCCGCCTGGTCAGTGGCGTGACGGCCAGTATGGCACTGATCGAGGCGGCCATCGAGATGCAGGCCGATGCCATTGTGGTACACCACGGTTATTTCTGGAAGGGAGAAGACGAATGCGTCACCGGCATGAAACGGGCGCGGTTAAGACGCCTGCTGGGAACCGATACCAGTCTGCTGGCCTATCATTTACCACTGGATGCACACCCGGAACTGGGCAATAACGCCCGGCTGGCACAGGTGCTCGGGTTTGAGCGCCAGGGGAATTTCGGGTGCGATGGCGGACTGTCTCTGGGGCAGTACGGGGTATTACCCCAGGCGTTGACGGCAGTGGCGCTGAGTGAGCTGATCCATGACAGCCTTGGTCGAATGCCGCTACATATCCCGGGGCCGCAGACGAGGATTCAAACCGTGGGTTGGTGTACCGGTGCGGCGCAGTCCTATATCGATGCCGCTGCCGAGCAGGGGCTGGATGCCTTCATCAGTGGCGAGATCTCGGAGCAGACGGTACATGTCGCACGGGAGCGCGGTATTCACTATTTTGCGGCGGGGCATCATGCGACCGAGCGCTTTGGTGTCCAGGCGCTGGGTCAACACCTGGCGGAACAGTTTGATATCAGTCACCGCTTCATTGATATCGATAATCCGGTCTGATACCACAGCCATAAATTTTTGCCGGGTGACTCGGGTCAATTCATAGCTGTTTTATCCCCTTTCACCCCTTGACCTTGCCGGGTTGTTAGACCATCCTATGCGGTCTTTGCGATGCGCATGATATAAATTCAGAATATTCCGATATAGTTAAGCTGTTGACAGTCACATAGCCATCCGAATATTGCGCATAACATACTGATTACATTATCATAATCTGGAGATTGCCATATGGGTGGCGATAACACCAATACAGGCAGACGCCGTTTCCTGACGGCCGCAACATCGGTCGTAGGTGCGGTCGGTGTGGGGTTTGCACTGGTTCCCTTTGTTTCTTCCATGCAACCCAGTGCAAAGGCGCGCGCTGCCGGTGCACCGGTCCGGGCTGATATCAGCAAACTGCAGCCGGGGCAGATGATTCGGGTGAAGTGGCGCGGCAAGCCCGTGTGGCTGGTGAATCGCACCGAGGAAATGCTGGCGTCGCTGTCGGAACTGACCCCGAAATTGAGTGATCCGGACTCCGTTGAGCCGCAGCAACCCGAGTACGCACAAAACGAGTACCGCTCCATCAAGCCTGAACTGCTGGTGACGGTCGGCATCTGTACACACCTGGGTTGCTCGCCAACCTACCGGCCGGATGTGGGTGCTGTCGACCTTGGCGGGGACTGGCTGGGTGGCTTTTTCTGCCCCTGCCACGGTTCGAAATTTGACCTTGCCGGCCGGGTCTACAGTGGCGTGCCGGCACCACTGAATCTCGAAATCCCGCCTTATCGCTTCCTGAGCGACAATGAGTTGGTAATCGGTGAAGACGAGGGGGTCGCATAATGGGCGAAAAATGGAACAAGGGTTTACTCGGCTGGATTGATGCACGCTTCCCGCTCAGCAAGATGTGGTACGAGCATCTGGCGGAGTACTACGCACCCAAGAACTTTAATTTCTGGTATTACTTCGGTTCACTGGCCCTGATGGTGCTGATCATGCAGATCTTCACCGGTATCTGGCTGACCATGAACTACAAGCCGGATGCGGCGATGGCCTTCAATTCCGTTGAATACATCATGCGGGATGTGAACTGGGGCTGGTTGATTCGCTACATGCATTCCACCGGCGCCTCCATGTTTTTCATCGTGGTGTACCTGCACATGTTTCGTGGCTTGATCTACGGCTCCTTCAAGAAACCCCGCGAACTGATCTGGATCTTTGGCATGATTATCTACGTTGCCCTGATGGCGGAATCTTTCATGGGCTACCTGTTGCCGTGGGGTCAAATGTCCTACTGGGGTGCACAGGTGATTATTTCGCTGTTTGGTGCCATTCCGGGGATCGGTGAAGCACTGGCCCTGTGGATTCGGGGTGACTTTGTGATTGCAGATGCCACCCTGAACCGCTTCTTCGCCTTCCACGTAATCGCCGTACCGATCGTACTGCTGGCGCTGGTGGTGCTGCACATCCTGGCCCTGCACGAGGTGGGTTCCAACAACCCGGACGGTGTCGATATCAAGAAGCACAAGGATGAGAATGGCATCCCGCTGGATGGTATCCCGTTTCACCCGTACTACACGGTGAAGGACATTGTCGGCGTTGCCGTATTCCTGATTATTTTTTCCCTGATTGTGTTCTTTGCACCCGAGATGGGCGGCTGGTTCCTGGAACGGGATAACTTTATTCCGGCTGACCCGTTGAAGACCCCGGAGCATATTGTGCCGTTGTGGTATTTCACACCGTTCTACGCCATTTTGCGTGCGGTTCCTGACAAGTTCCTTGGCGTGGTTGCCATGGGTGCTGCCATCTTCGTGATGTTCCTGCTGCCCTGGCTGGATCGCAGTCCGGTGAAATCAATCCGCTATCGCGGCAGTATCTACAAGATCGCGATTGCCGTGTTTGTTGTCAGCTTTATTGCACTGGGATACCTTGGAACCCAGCCGGCAACCGAGATCATGACCTGGTATGCACGTGGTTTCAGTTTGCTGTACTTCGGCTTCTTTGCCTCACTGCTGATTATTCCCAGGTTTGAAAAGACCAAGCCGGTACCGGACAGGGTGACGTCATGAAAAAGTATCTAGTCATTGTATTACTGATACTGGCGCCTGCCTGGGTATTGGCTGCAGGTGGCCACGGTGTGGAACTTGACAAGGCCAACATTGATCCGACCAACAAGCAGTCACTGCAACGCGGGGCGCGAATCTTTGTTAACTACTGCCTGAGCTGTCACTCGGCATCGCTGATGCGCTACGAGCGAGTCGGCAATGACTTTGGAATCGACGAGAAACTGGTCAGTGAAAACCTGATGTTTACCGGCGGCAAGGTCGGTGAGCTGATGACGGTTGCCACCGCGGCTGATGATGCCAAGGAATGGTTCGGTACCGTGCCTCCGGACCTGACGGTGATCGCGCGCGCGCGCGGTGTTGACTGGCTGTACACGTACATGCGCAGTTTTTATCGGGATGATTCACGCCATATCGGTACCAATAACCTGGTCTTCCCGGATGTCGGCATGCCGAATGTGCTGTGGGAGTTGCAGGGCATGCAGGAGCCGGTCATTACCACGGAAAAGGGCCATAACGGTGTGGAACATAAAACTGTAAAGCTGGAACTGGCAGAACCCGGTTTGCAGTCACCCAAGGAATTTGACCGGACCGTTCGCGACCTGGTGAACTTTCTCGATTACATGGGCGAGCCGGCAAAATATGAGCGCCGTCAGCTGGGCACCAAGGTCATTATTTTTCTGCTGGTGTTCCTGGTGCTGGCGATCCTGCTGAAGAAAGAGTACTGGAGAGACATTCATTAAACCCGGCTGCCCTGGTAGTCGGACATGTTAACTTTGAGGAATGCCTGATATGGCCCTGGTAGCCAACCGACGCTCTGTAATGAATTTATTTTCTTCACCAACTTGTCCGCAAAGTCACCGTGTGCGCATGGTGCTGGCGGAGAAGGGTATAACGGTCGAGATTATCGATGTTGATGCCAACCAGAAGCCGGAGGATTTGATTGACCTGAATCCTTACAACACAGTTCCCACGCTGGTTGATCGTGAACTGGTTCTTTATGACCCGCATACCATCGTGGAGTATCTTGACGAGCGTTTTCCGCATCCACCGCTGATGCCGGTTGACCCGGTCTCGCGGGCACGTACCCGGCTGGCTCTGTTCCGCATCGAGCAGGACTGGTATGACCTGGTGCCGGCGCTCGAGTCCAAGGGTGAGAAAACCTCCAGCAAGGCCCGCAAGGAACTGCGTGACAGCCTCACGTCCAGTGCCGAGGTGTTTGAAGCCAGGCCGTATTTCCTCAGCGATGAATTCTCACTGGTCGATGCCAGTATCGTTCCCATCCTGTGGCGTCTGATGCGCTACCGCATTGAACTGCCACGTCAGGCCAGACCGGTGATCGAGTATGCAGAACGCATGTTCGACAGGGAGACATTCCAGGCCAGCCTGTCAGAAGCTGAACGTGAAATGAGGGAATAACACCGTTTACCGGTATGACACGCAGCCGTCCCTATCTTGTTCGCGCGATCCATGAATGGATCCTGGATAACGAAATGACACCACACATGCTGGTGGACATTGAGGGTGAGGGCGTAGAAGTGCCTGCACAGCAGGGCCAGAACGGAAAAATTGTCCTTAATATCAGTCCGCAGGCCGTTGAAGGCTTGATGCTGGGTAATGATGCCATCGGGTTCCGTGCCCGTTTCGGTGGTATTTCAACCGATGTCTATGTGCCGGTCGGAGCCGTACTGGCCATCTATGCCAAGGAAAACGGTCGAGGTATGGTCTTTAATGAAGATGAAGACGAGCCGGCACCGGACGATTCCGGATCAAGACCGGGTAAGCGCCCTGAACTGAAGATCGTCAAGTAAGCGATACTGTCATTGCGAGCGTAGCGTGGCAATCTTTTAGTCTGGAATCCATTGTCTGGAGATTGCTTCGTCACTTTGTTCCTCGTAATGACAGGGGTTTTACGCCGGCTCGCTCTGTCGCACCTGTTCCAGCCTTAACTGCTTCGGTAAGACACCGTTGTCTGTCAGGTAAGTCTCGACGGGATCAAGTAACGGTGCCGGCATGCAGGCATAAAAATCCAGCTCTGCGACATCATCCAGGTCTGCGATGATTTCCGGTAACAGGGACTCGACGCTGCCTTCTTCAGTGGACTCCAGCGCCATATAGCTGAAATTATCCAGAGCATCGTCCCAGGCGCGACTCAGGTTGCCAAGGTAATGACTGTTGCCCGGTGTGGTAATCCAGTAGAGGTAGATGTCCTCGGCGGTATCCAGTGCCATGGCGTGTTCAATCAGACTCTTGATCGGCCCAAAGCCGGCATTAACGGCAATGAATGCCAGTGATCGCGGTGAGTTTTCGTTGAGGGTGAAATCACCCTGTGGTCCTTCGATACAAAGCTTGCTGTTTGGCTTCCGGTCCTGCAGTGCATCAACAAACGGGTTGCCGGCAACGACAGGAATATGAAATTGCAGGTTCATGTCGTCACAGGGGCAGCTGGCAATGGCGCAGTTCTGCGCGGGTAGTTCATCCAGTTGTAATGACAGGTACTGGCCGGCAAGAAAACGCAGCCGCCGGGTGCGGGGTGTCTTGGCATGCAGAATAAGCACCCGGTCATCTGGGCGTTCAATCTTTTTTACCCGGACTTCGATTTCCTGTCGGGGGATATCATGGGAACCGAGTGCCTCTTCGGCTTCCAGCACGACATCAGTGACAGCTGTGTTGCAACAGGCAAGGATATAACCCAGTCCCTTTTCAGTTTCCGACAGGGCAAAGTCATGTGGCGCAATTTTCTTCACCTGTCCGGAGACCACCTTGCATTTGCACTTGCCACAGTTGCCGTTGCTGCAACCGTAGTCGAGTGCCAGCCCGCTGCGCAATCCCCCCTCCAGGATGGAGTCGGAGCCTTCTATCAAAAATTCATGCCCACTGGGCAGGATGCGGACCTGGGCTGCCATAACGCGTAAAAAGGCCTCCTTGGCAATGATCTCGGTGTCATCATCTGACGCCCTGCTGGATTCCAGAGCCTCATTGAACCAGACCTGTAGTCTACTAAATGCAGCGTCCGGCGTCTGTTCCACATCCCGGGCGAGTTCCTCGATCTTCTGTTTCAGTCCTGTGATCAGTTCGTCCTGGCGACGTGCCTCCTGCCGGGCCTGCGCAAGCTCCTCACCCAGGACGAGGATGCGTGCTGCCAGGGTATTGCTGTCGGGTGTATCCTCATCGGGCCGTATGATTTTGTTAACTGCCTGCTCCATGATGTGCTCGACGCGTTTGAGCATGGTGGTGTCTTCAATCTCGGTCTGCGGATAGGCATGCAGCAGATCAGATAACAGCAGTTCCCCTTCAAAGGTCCGTAATTCACCCTGTTGTATCCTGGCCTGCAGAGCACCGCGTTTAACACCGACCAGGCGTGCGGCTCTTGAAAGTGTGATCAGGCGCGGCATGCTTCACCTCCTTGAAGTACCAGTTTCTGTTTCGGTTACACTACACTACATGTCTTATTTGTGAAATGCTGCCGGGCTATACTGTCTTCGAGCCATGATTGAAGTTATTTGCGCAGATATTACAACACTCGAAGTGGACGCCATTGTGAACGCGGCCAACTCCACCCTGCTTGGTGGCGGGGGTGTGGATGGCGCCATTCATGCGGCCGCCGGTCCGGTATTGCTGGATTATTGTCGTACCCTGGGTGGATGCCGCAGCGGCGAAGCAAAACTGACCCCGGGATTTGATCTGCCGGCACGCCGCATCATTCATACCGTCGGCCCCGTGTGGAAGGGGGGTGGCCACTATGAACAAGCTTTGTTAAGGGCGTGTTATCAAAACAGCTTTGAAGTGGCCCTGCGGAACGATGTCCGTTCGATTGCGTTTCCGGCCATCAGTACCGGTGTGTACGGTTATCCCAAACAGCAGGCAACCGAAATTGCGGTGGCTGTCATGCGGGAGTACGAAGACCGGTTCGAGCGGATTATTGCCTGTTGTTTCAGTGAGGAGGATGCCGCGTTGTATCGAGTGGTATTGCAGAAAAATTAAAAACAATCGCGCCTGCAAGACGCTCCTGCAACTCTTTTTAAATCCTGCAGGAGCGTCTTGCAGGCGCGAAAGGTTTTTTATGGTTCTTTTGTTTCTGCCGGTGCGGATGCCTGCACCTCTTCAGGCAAAAACAACACCGGGTCAACGCGTGCATCATTCAAACTAACCCCCCAGTGCAAATGCGGGCCGGTAACCCGGCCGGTCATGCCGACTGCACCCAGGGTCTCGCCGCTCTCCACCGTCTGCCCGGGCTCGACATCAATCTTGCTCATGTGACAGTACATGGTGACCAGTCCCTGGCCATGGTCAAGCAGCACGGTGTTGCCATTAAAAAAGAAATCACCGGTGTCGAGCACGGTACCGGGTGCCGGGGCGAGTATCGGGGCGCCTTCCGGGGCAGCAATGTCCAGTCCACTGTGTGGATTACGCGCCTGCTCATTAAAAAAGCGCCGCAGTCCAAACGGACTGCTGGTCGGACCTTCTACCGGTTTCCGGAAGGCGACGACCACATCGTCCTGCACAGACCAGTGGCGTAATGCTGATTTGATCTGCTTTGATTCGCGTGTGATGCGTTCCATATCCCGCTTCTCCGGGTTCACCTTGCGCTTGTCCTTGATGGTGATGTGCTGTTCTTCGTAGGCCTTGTCTTCGACCTGGAAACCAATGCTCTGGCTCTGGCCCTGTTGATTTTTAATCTTGAGATAATGTCTGCCGGATTTTGTGGCCAGTGGCAGGCCAATAACGGCAATGTAGTGCTCGTCATTCCGGGTGACCAGGATCTTGCGGTCACGGTAACGGGCCGTGGCCGGGTTGGCATCAGCCGGCAGGGTGATCACGGCAATGCCACCGGGCACCGGGGTGCTGTCGAGAGTTAGCGCCTGGCTGGTGATGGTGAACAGGACAAGATTGAAAAAAATGATCACACGTAACATGAATGCATCTCCTACCTTTTAATTTTATCAACGGTACACAATAACTGACCTTCAGCAAGCTTTGCCGTCACCTGTTCACCCGGCTGTACGCTGGCTGCCTTGTGTACGACATGGTTGTCCTGCCGCGTCACGATGGCATAACCCCGGTCCAGCGTCGCCAGCGGGCTGATGGTATCCAGCGACTTGCAGGCCATGGCCAGTTGCTGCTGCCGGGTCTGCAGCAGGGCGGTAACGCTGCTACGCAGGCGTTGGTACAGCGCCTGTCGCTGCAGTTCGGTGCGGTTGATTCGATGACCCGGGGCGGCCTGTTTCAGGATTGCGACTGTTATATTAAGGGAAGACTGCAGGTTATTGAAATATGAGCGTATGAGCAGCCGTGATCGTTGCTCCAACTCGTCCAGTCGCTGCGCCTGTTGCCGCAGGTACTGGCCGGGATGGCGAAACTGCAGGCGTTGGGCCAACCAGGTTAAGCGCTGCCGGGCATCACCCAACTGCTGCCGAATATGCCGGTTACTGCGAACCTGCAGGGCATTGAGCTGCGCCAGCCATTCGGACTGGTCCGGGCTGACCAGTTCGGCGGCGGCAGACGGTGTCGGTGCGCGCTGGTCGGCCACAAAGTCGGCGATGGTGAAGTCCACTTCATGACCGATGGCGCTGACGACCGGCAGGTCGCAAGCATGAAGGGCGCGTGCCACGGCCTCCTCGTTGAAGGCCCACAGGTCTTCCATCGAACCGCCACCGCGCGTCAGGATCAGGACGTCACACTCCCTGCGCCTGGAAGCGGTGACTATCATGGCGGCGATTTCCCTGCCGGCATCCTTGCCCTGTACCGGTACCGGGTAGATCAGAACGGGGATTGCGGGAAAACGGCGCTTTAATACGCTGAGTACGTCACGAATGGCGGCGCCGCTGGGTGAGGTGATCACGCCAATGCGCGTTGGCAGGTCCGGTAAAGGCCGTTTGCCCCCGGCCGCAAACAGGCCTTCCTTTTCCAGTTTCAGCTTCAGGGCATCAAAGGCCTGCTGCAGCACGCCGTCGCCGGCTTCCTGCATGGACTCGGCAACCAACTGGTAGTCACCGCGCGGTTCGTACAGGCTGACCTTGGCGCGTACCAGCACCTGCATGCCTTCTTCGGGCTTGAAGCGCAACAACTGGTTGCGGCTGCGAAACATGGCGCCGCGGATCTGTGCCTTGCTGTCCTTAAGGGTGAAATACAGGTGGCCGGAGGAGGGCCGGGCGATATTCGATAATTCACCTTCCAGCCAGACGCGGGCCAGCCCCTGTTCCAGCAGTTTTCGTGCGGTTTGGTTCAGCCGGGTGACGGTGAAGACGTCCCGGTCCGGCGGCAGCATGGCGATATCCGGCGTTAATTCTGACATGGAGGGCTAGGATACACGGTTTCGGTGCGAACCGGTTTACCGCGGTAGCGCCAGTCCCTATAATTGGCGGCCATTCCCAACCGGTGGACCCGAAAAACATGCGAATTTCGCAGGAAGCCCTTACCTTTGATGATGTCCTGCTGTTACCGGCACACTCCACCGTCCTGCCGCGTGATGTCGGCCTGGTCAGCCAGCTGACCCGCGATATCGAACTGAAAATTCCACTGCTGTCCGCCGCCATGGACACAGTCACCGAGTCACGGCTGGCCATTACCCTGGCACAGGAAGGCGGGGTTGGCATCATCCACAAGAATCTGACGCCGGAACAGCAGGCGGCAGAAGTCCAGCGGGTGAAGAAATTTGAAAGTGGCGTCATCAAGGACCCGATCACGGTTGCGCCGACGGCCAGTATTCGCGAAGTCATCGAATTAACACGCGCCAATAACATTTCCGGTGTACCGGTGGTTGATGGTGAGGACCTGGTGGGTATCGTCACCAGCCGTGACCGGCGTTTTGAAACCAACCAGGACCTGCCGGTGAGCAGTGTCATGACTCCAAAAGACCGGCTGGTCACGGTTTCGGAAGGCGTTGGCAAGGATGAAGTCATCGCGTTGCTGCATAAACACCGGATTGAACGTGTCCTGGTAGTGAATGGCGGCTTCAAGTTACGCGGCATGATCACAGTCAAGGATATCCAGAAATCGACGGACTTCCCGAATGCCTGCAAGGATGAGCTCGGGCGACTGCGTGTTGGTGCTGCCGTCGGTACCGGCGGTGGTACCGAGGAACGTGTTGATGCACTGGTACAGGCAGGCGTCGATGTCCTGATTGTGGATACGGCACACGGTCATTCGCAGGGCGTGATCGATCGGGTGCGCTGGGTGAAGCAGCACTATCCCGACGTCCAGGTGATCGGCGGCAATATTGCCACGGCCACGGCCGCCAGGGCACTGGTTGATGCCGGTGCCGATGCGGTGAAGGTGGGTATCGGCCCCGGTTCCATTTGTACTACCCGCATTGTTGCCGGTATTGGTGTGCCGCAGATTACGGCCGTTGCCAATGTCGCAGACGAATTGCGCAAGGACGGCATCCCGCTGATTGCCGATGGTGGCATCCGCTATTCCGGAGACCTCGCCAAGGCACTGGCGGCGGGTGCTTACTCCGTCATGATCGGCAGCATGCTCGCCGGTACCGAAGAGGCGCCGGGTGAGGTTGAACTTTATAAAGGGCGCTCCTACAAGGCCTATCGCGGTATGGGCTCACTGGGTGCCATGAAAGAGGGTTCCAGTGATCGCTACTTCCAGGAAGGCGGGGAGGCGGACAAGCTGGTTCCTGAAGGTATTGAGGGCCGGGTCCCGTACAAGGGTTCGATGATCGCCATTCTGCACCAGATGATGGGCGGGTTGCGTTCCAGCATGGGTTATACCGGCTGTGCCAGTATTAAAGAAATGCGCACCAAGCCGGAATTTATTCGTGTCACCAACGCCGGCATGAAAGAAAGTCACGTACATGATGTTTCGATTACCAAGGAAGCACCAAATTACCGGGTGTGAGAGAAGTGACTATTGAAAAACTACCGTCATTCCCGCCTTCGCGGGAATGACAGAAATAGAATATTCACAGAAATGCTTTCTTACGAGTAACTTTCTTTGACTACCTTCAACGATATCCACGCTCACCGAATCCTGATTCTGGATTTCGGTTCCCAGTACACGCAGCTGATTGCACGCCGTGTGCGCGAGCTTGGCGTGTACTGTGAAATCTACCCCTGGGACACGGATGCGGCCGGCATCAGTGCCTTTAATCCCATGGGCGTTATTCTTTCCGGCGGTCCGGAGACAGTGACCGGTGATGATGCCCCGCGGGCACCGCAGCGGGTGTTTGATCTGGGCGTACCACTGCTGGGTATCTGTTACGGTATGCAGACCATGGCCGCACAACTGGGCGGTCATGTTGAAACTTCAGGTCACCATGAATACGGTTATGCGCAGGTGCGCGCACGCGGGCATTCCCGCCTGCTGACCGATATCGAGGACCACACTTCGCCGGAAGGCTATGGTCTGCTGGATGTGTGGATGAGCCACGGTGACCGGGTGATCGATTTACCGCCGGGTTTCAAGGTCAGTGCCAGTACCGACAGTGCGCCGGTTGCCGCCATGGCGGATGACGAGCGTGCCTGGTACGGCATCCAGTTTCATCCGGAAGTGACCCATACCCACCAGGGTGAACGCATTCTGCAGCGTTTTGTGATCGACCTGTGCGGCTGTGATGCCCTGTGGACGGCCGATCACATTGTCGAGAGCAGTATTCGTGATATCCGCGCGAAAGTTGGTGACAGCAAGGTGCTGCTGGGCCTGTCCGGTGGTGTCGATTCATCGGTGGTTGCCGCGCTGTTGCACAAGGCCATCGGTGATCAACTGGTGTGTGTGTTTGTTGATAACGGCCTGTTGCGCTACCGGGAAGGCGACCAGGTGATGGCGACCTTCGCCGAGCACATGGGGGTACGCGTCATCCGGGTCGATGCAGAAGAGCGGTTTCTGCAAGCACTCAAGGGTGTCGACGAGCCGGAACAGAAACGCAAGATCATCGGCAACCTGTTTATCCGCGTGTTCGAAGAGGAATCCGACAAACTCAGCGGTGAAGTTCAGTGGCTGGCGCAGGGTACCATCTATCCGGATGTGATCGAATCGGCCGGTGCGAAAACCGGCAAGGCGCACCTGATCAAGTCACACCATAATGTCGGTGGCCTGCCCGAAGACATGCGTTTGCAGTTATGCGAACCGCTGCGGGAGTTGTTCAAGGACGAGGTCCGCAAGCTGGGTGTGGAACTCGGCTTGCCCTACGACATGGTGTATCGCCACCCGTTTCCGGGACCCGGGCTCGGTGTGCGCATACTCGGCGAAGTCAAACAGGAATACGCGGATACCTTGCGGCTCGCAGACCATATCTTTATTGAAGAACTGCGCAATCACAAACTCTATGACACGGTGAGCCAGGCCTTTACCGTCTTTCTGCCGGTGAAATCGGTTGGCGTGACCGGTGACGGCCGGCGCTATTCACACGTGGTGGCATTGCGTGCCGTTGAAACCATCGATTTTATGACCGCCCGCTGGGCGCATCTTCCCTACGAGTTCCTGGACCTGGTGTCGCGGCGCATTATCAACGAGGTACCCGATATCTCCCGGGTCGCCTACGATATCTCCGGCAAGCCGCCCGCGACGATTGAGTGGGAGTAGGGGGGCACAGCAACCCGGCGTGACTCTGACCCAGACCATCCAGATTCCGAATACATCAAAGACGTCCGTAGCGCCTGGGCAAGGCTGATCAAGAAGGTTTGCGAAGTGGATCCACTCACCTGCCCTCGGCTAAATCATCCTTTGCTTCTTTCAAACGACCCCGGCGTTCCCGATCTTGCAGGAATAGCTGTTTCGTCTTTGTCAGATGGAGCGTGTAAGGTGATCCTCTTCGTTCTGTCTTATGTGTCACGGGGACACCCATGGCTTCAATTGCCTGATGAATATGCATGCGCCGCCCTTTGGCCAACGGCCAAACCTTATGCTCCTCGCCACTGGATTGCAGAAACGCTGTGAGTACTTTGCAGTCTGCGCAACCGCAGGACACGGTCTCTGTGATTGACCAGTCTCCCGCCGTGCGTGGTGGGCTGTCGAGCGCTCTTGTCACTTTACCTCTGACAAAGTCCAGCAATCGGCTGGATTGCGCTTCGGTCACTTCGCGTTTATAACTTTGCTGCTTTATAAAACGGCCAATCTCAATCAGATCAAATATGAGGTAGTCCTTTTCATCAGATATCAAATGATCGATCGTTTCATGAAAAATCCCGTCATCGGAACTCAAAAAAGCAGCGGATAGAAGTTCGGTAATCTCGGCTATTCTGGTAGATGCATTGTTTAAGTGGTTTACCGGGCTGCTGCTCTGAGCCTGATCATGGTGTTTCTGTTTCAATACACCAAGTTGCCGTGCCATCAGCCAATGGGTCAATTCATCCTCTTTAGCGGGAGTATGCGTTACCCAGCGCTTAATGATTTGCGCCAGTTTGTCGATTGGATTTCCCCATTTCTCATAGGCTGGAGGTGCGAGCCACCGCCGCATCACGTCTATTAACCACGGGCTACCATAAGTCGTCTGCAGGCGCACCATCGCCGGTACGGTTTTGGGGGACAATATGGCAGAGCTCAACGGGTAGAGAAGTTCCCGGGCAAGATATTGCTCATCAAGCCTCAATGCGAGCCTTAAGATTGGAGAAAACGAGGATGACACTTTCCTTGAATGATTCGAGCTGGACCAGTCCGGGAGAAGATGGCGGGTGATCTCCTTGGCCTGTTGCAGCGTTTTCTTTTTCTCTGCCATCTGGAGCAGCTTCCTGATCATCGTCTCCGGTGCAATCTCAAGCAGCGCGACATAATGGTCTTCCCGCCGCCAGAGGATAATTGCCGTACGGTGATACCAGCGTTCCATGGTATTACCCCAGTTCCCCATAAACCCCTGATACTCCGACTCGAAGGGACTGAACTCATCCGTCGCCTTGGTCCAACAAATCTCCCTGCCGTACACAGACCATTCAGGCAGGCCGGCGGGCTTTCCCGCGGCATCACGCCAATGTTTGATAATGGTGGAATCATCGATCAGTTCAAGCAAGTTGACATTTGCTTCATCGTCACCATCTTCCTCCAGTTCCTCATCTTCATAATACTCCCAGTGTCGCCTCCTTGAACCGTATCCCCCGCCAGCTTCATCTGTTTCGCAGTCCCACATCTCCCGGATATCCGCCAGTGCCAGATAGATCTCCAAATCCAATATGGCGGCCGCTTCCGACAGGGCCAAAGCTCGTAACCGGTCGATCTCTTTTAGCGCATTCCAGGAGAGTCCTTTCGGTGTATACTGGTAATCCAGCAGGTAGACAAGTTTATTAACTCCCCCACGATGCTCCTCTTCTTTGGGGGAAGCGGTAAAATAGCTGCCCAATGCCTCAGTCAATAGCTGTCGGGTGCGTGTGGCTGAAGGAGATGTGATGCGATCGGCTCCCTCTTTGAGAATCAGATTGTAGATCAGCGCTACCCGATAACCGCCTGTTACCGGGCGGACCTCATGTTGACAATCCGCATAGAAAGCGAAGAAGCTCAGTTTATCAGCTGCTGCCCGGCTGCTCTGATAGCGTTTCTTCTCGCCTTGATGATCGATAATCAAGGCTCCCCCTCTATGCGGCGAAGGCAGCACTACCACCAGCGTTGCCACCATGCCGTCACACTTTTCAGAGTCCTGATGGGGCCGAAAAAACTGCCCCGGCGCATAGATCAACATTTCATGCAGTTCGGCCCGTAAACTGTTCTGCTCCGGTAATCCCAACCCCGTTTTTAGTCGGTCCATGGTGGGATTGAATGTCTTGTTCCAGCGGCGTTTATCGATCTTGACCCGGCTTTTTGGGATTTTCCAGACATTGCGCACCTCGCTATCCATGCAGGTCTTGTCCCGCCAGCCGAATGTTGCCGGTTTGGCGATCTTGATCATCCGTTTAACCTCGCCGGGTTTGAGAGGAAATCTCAAGGGACCGATTGAGTCGATCTCTATGTGCAGATCTTCTGCATCGGTGGTTTTCCTGGCGGAAAAAGAGCCTTGTGCTTCAAACTGTTTCAGAATCGTTGTTATTTTTTCCGGCATTCTAACCCCATAAATTAAAATTGGTTTAGTGGCTGCAAAACCACTGAGGTGGGTTATTGGGAAAGCGCAGCTGTAACCCGTTGGGCCTGGGCCACAATAAAATCGGTGGATCGCATCTGGTTCATGCGGTCAAAAACATCACGCCAGTCACTGCCATCCCGTTCATGACGTTGAACGATCACCGCTTCCATATCCTTTATGAGGGAACCCACAATGGGGTGCGCCAGCAATTGCTCATAAAAACTTCTGGCCGCTGGACTTTGATTGGAAAGATAGCCATGGAGGTTTTCCAGTAAACCCACACCGGCATTGTGATCTTCCACCTGATCGAAATGGACAGGTTCTCCGGCATCTATTCCGGCCAACATGCGTGCTGCCCGGGGATGATGCAATATACCATGGAGAAAAAACGTCACAGCCCGCTTTGTTTCACCCGTTTCACTAAGCGCAAACCCGGCGATAAAAGCGGTATCCGGGAACATTCTATCGATGAGTCCCTCTGCGTTTTTCAGGGCAGACTCCCAGCGCCCCGTGTTGAGATAGATTGCAGCCCGATACCATGCCGCTGTATCTGCATCTCCACACTCCCGGTCGAGCTTCTCACAAATCTCCAGCGCCTCAATATACTTCCCCGAACGATTAAGACTCAATAGCAAATTACGCAAGCCGCGCATATAGGGCCGGGTTGCAAGGTCTGTCCAATAGTGCTTTCTGGCCAGGCGTTTGGGGAACAGTCTCCGACCCACCTCCATGGTTTTGCGGAAGTGCGTGATGGCTTCATCGATCCGCTCCTGTTCAAGTGCGATGAGGCCGAGATAGTTATAACCCTCCGCGTAGTCCTCAAAGGCATCTATCAATATCCGGAATATAGCTGTGGCCTTTTCATATTTCTTTTTCTTAAAGTAGCTCGCAGCTTCTTCTTCAATATCTGGCGGCACCTCTCGGCCCCGCAAGGCAAAACGCCAAAAAAAAGGATTATCCGCATTCCATTCACTCTTCTTTTGATCACAATGATCGAGCCGCCAGCGGATAAGTCCACAAAGGTATTCAAGCTCGTGGCGAT
>JBDLIH010000003.1:0-118832 GCA_039714975.1 Pseudomonadota bacterium | reverse complement strand
ATGGTACCTGCGTGACAAACCAAGTTACCGGCAGCTCGAGGCAATGATGCTGGAACGTGGTGTCCCCGTGCGGCACACGACCATTCTTCGCTGGGTTCGGCGTTATACGCCTGAACCGGGTGAACACATTGAATCCATGCCGGAACCGGTAAATATGAATTACTGTGTAGTGGAGACGCTGGTGTTAGTCGAAAAACAGCGCAAATACCTCTACCGCGCAATAAACCCCGGCGGCACCACACTGGATTTCCTGTATAACGCATCGGGCCGTCAGGAAGCAGAGCAATTTTTTCGCCTCCGTTTACAAGGAAGAGGAACCATCTCCACCGTGGCAGCAGGTACCATATCCCAGGCCTGACTATCGAACCTTGGATTGAGTTCAAAGAGTGTCAGAGGGGGCCAGAGGGTACAGCCCGTTGACTTGCACGTTCGATCGAACTACTTGAACGGTATTTGCATTTATTGATTTCATTCATACGGGTCGACGGCAGAGACAAGGCACGAACTAACCTATCCAGGGAGCGCATACGGGTTCGTATCTTGCAATATCGACATCGAAATCTGCAGCCCCTGCGGCGGCGCCATCAAAGTGATTGACTGCATTGAAGACTTGGTAGCCATCAAAAAGATACTCCCCCACCCAGATGCCGCCGTGCCAATCTGTGCTATTAATAATTATATGTAGACCGAAATAATCACCATGGGTTCTAAACGGGGGATGCCATGCCAAAGCAGCAACTCACTCTTCATGACCGTATCCTGGACAAGGCCCTTGAGCAGGCAGAGGCATTATCATGGGAACAGCTTCATCTGCATGCAGTAGCCGAAGCATTGAACATTACCCTGGATGAAATACGGCAATACTTTCCCCAGAAGGATGATCTGGTGGAAGCCTGGTTTGACCGGGCAGATCGGGCACTACTCAGTGCGGCCCACTCTGAAGATTTCCTCGACCTCCCCCTGTACGAGCGTCTGCAACAGGTTATCGCAAGCTGGCTGGATGCCCTGGCACCCCACCGTCGCCTGACACGAGAGATGCTGGCCTACAAGTTTGAGTTCGGCCATCTACATCTCCAGGCGCTCGGTGTCATGCGCATCAGCCGCACTGTACAGTGGTTCATTGAAGCCGCACGCCATGACACGACGGGGTTGCAGCGCATTATCGATGAGTGTGCACTGACCACGATTTATCTGACCACCTTTGCATGCTGGTTGTTCGATGACTCTGTAAATAGACGGAAGAGCAAGGATGCACTCGACACGGCATTGCGTCGATGGCTCAGAATCCGTGGTAACAGAAGCAAGCCCCCTATCGAACAGGAAAAGACTGAACAGGCACAACACCAGCCCGGCCATTGAATGGACACCATTACCCACAGCCTGCTGGGTGCCTTGGTTGTGCGTTCGGTCTTTCCAGCACAACAGTCAAGACATCCCTTTAGCAACCGGCAACGTCTGCTTGCAGGTGCCATTGCCGGTGCCTTTCCCGACATTGATTACATAGCCTCCTGGGTTGATCCTATGATCTACCTGACCCTGTGGCATCGGAGCATTACGCATTCTTTCGTCATGCTGCCCCTGTGGGCGTTGCTTGCAGGGATCACTCTATCCTTCGTATTCAGGCAACGCCAGGAGTGGCGTTACCTGTCCATGCTTGCCGGCGTTGCTATGCTGTCACACATTGCCAGTGACCTGATTACCGTTTACGGCACGCAGGTGCTTGCACCCTTGTCATCCTGGCGTGCCAGCATCGGTATCACGTTCATTATCGACCCGTGGTTCACCCTTATAGTATTAATCGGCTTTATTACAGGTTATAAAAGCGCCTCACACCGCCTGCCTTATGGAAGCCTTGCTGTTCTGCTCGCCTATGTACTGTTCCAGGGTGGGCTCAAACAGCATGCGCTCTCCATCGCACAGGATCATGTACATCGTGAAAGTATATCCGCAGTCAGGGTTGCTGCGTTTCCGCAACCCTTCTCTCCGTTCAACTGGAAGATCATTATTGAGACAGATGATTATTACGATATCAGCTATGTGAATCTGTCGGGCGGCTATGCGACCACCGGAGTTGGGATGGGATTCTGGGACAAGGTCCGTAATACCTATCAAACACCTGAACAGATGATCTGGCAGAGGCAGATGAGGTTCGGTGATGCTGATCCTGAAGTGGAACGGGTGGAAATGCTCTGGCACAACGAACAGTTGGATTGTTTTCGCCGCTTTGCGGAATTACCGGTTTTGTATCGTATCGACCAAGGCATGGAAAATTCCTGTGTTTGGTTCACAGACTTACGCTACGTCCTTCCCTACATGACACCACCATTCATATATGGTCTGTGCCAGAAAACCCGGGATACTATCTGGGAATTAAACAGGCTACGGGATTAAAGCATGGGAATGAAATGATGAGCAAGCAATCGACTGCGGCAGGCAACGACGATTCTGCCATGAGCAATATACTGACATCTATGCTGGATGCTGATGGAGACGGCTCCATTGCCGATGATGTACTCGATATTGCAAGGAAGTTTTTCTGCGCTTGGTCCAGCCCCGCCGCAGTCTGACTCTTCAGCTCCGGACTACTGGGTCTGGTTGGCATAGCAAGACGCAAGAAAGCGACTTGATTTTGAAGCAGTATCTTTAGAGACAGTGGCTTCGGTCGCCGTTTCTACTTGTGTTCTGTACTTCCGTTTTTTAGCTGCCCTGAGACGCCTAGAGAGGTAATTCCAATACATTTCAGCCAGATGCCCCATTCAGAACCTGAATAGTCATTTATTTAAACGAATTTCGTTGCGACTTCCAACTGCCATATTCACTCTGTTTATACGCTCAATTTAAGGATTTCAATCTTCGATCACTTTATTGCATTGTGGCGTCTCCTATTCTTAAACGGTATCGTATGCACTGCTTGTTCTTGAAAGCTTTTTTGCCAATACTCCGGGAATCCGGAGAGTTGCAACGGTCAACTCAACGAAATCACCACCTGTTAAATGGAGACTCTATGATGCAATTAATGCAACGCCCGCTGGCCTGGTTTCTGTCTGCCATGCTGGTGCTCATGCCAATGATGCCCGCGCAAGCAGCGATGATTGGTACCGATCAGATAATTAATCAAACGGATTCCAATCTGACCCAGGAAAAACTTCAACAGTTTCTTGACCGGGAGGCCACACAGAAGCAACTGCATGCCTGGGGTGTCAGTCCCGACTGGATCAGGGAGCGTGTGAACAACCTGACCGATATGGAGCTTGCCCGGATCAATCGGGACATCGACAATCTCAATGCGGGCGGAGAAAGCGTACTTGGCATACTGCTCATTATCTTTCTCGTGTTTGTCATCACCGATGTAATAGGTGCAACCAATATCTTCCCGTTTATTCACCCGGTCAACTGATTCGGGTATGGGCTATGTATCAAACACCCGCCGCCTGGCGGGTGTTTGTTTTGCCACCATACTTCTATCCGCTTGTGCGGCACCACCACAAACACGGGCACTGCTTGCTGAGCCTTCAGCCAGCCTGCCCGTTGCAGTTGAACTGAAGGATACCCCCTTCCATCCACAAGACCGTTTCCAGTGCGGGCCGGCTGCTCTGGCAACTGCCCTTGGCGCGCATTCAATTGACGTGACGCCGGAAGAACTTGTCGACGCCGTCTTTGTCCCGGCACTGCATGGCAGCCTGCCCGAGGAAATTACCGCAACGGCCCGCCAATACGGAATGCTTGCCTATCGGTTACAGCCATCACTTGCCGACCTGTTAAGTGAAGTCGCACAGGACAACCCCGTGCTTGTCTTTCTAAACCTTGGCACTTCCTGGTTTCCAAAATGGCACTTTGCCGTAGTTGTCGGCTATGATCTGGAAACCCGTGAAATCATCATGCGTTCAGGCACGACCAGGCGCTGGCATACTACGCTTGCTGTACTTGAGAGAACCTGGTCAAGAAGCGGGTACTGGGCATTGGTTATCCTGCCTGCCGGCAATATTCCTGCGAGTGCCCAACCAGGTCGATATTTACAGGCGGCACATGACCTGGAAGCATCAGATCAAACCAGCGCCGCGATGTTGACCTATCAGGCCGCAATCCACCGCTGGCCGGATGAACCACACGCATGGATGGCATACGGTAACAGACTGTATACATCGACAGACTACCAGCAGGCTGAATTCGCCTTCAGGAAAGCAACAACGCTGGCCCCGGCAGATGCACAGGGCTGGAACAACCTGGCCTACGTACTGCTGAGAACGGCCTGTCCCCGACAGGCCCGGCAAGCAGCAGCCTGTGCAGCGAGCCTTGCCCCGACCATTCCAAACTACCGGAATACAATCGCCGAGATCAGCGCCCTGGCAGAGGGAAATGACGGGCAGCACTGCCGGCCTGTCGATTGCGAATCTGCAATCAATAACCTGAAACTGAATGGCATAATGAATAATTCGCCATATACACGCACCGCACCACGAACACCTGCGTGGTGACCACGAGCCAGTACTCTGCAGTGTGCCAAATTCTGCATTCAGAGTTCGGAAAGGGTTCGGAAGAAGTTCGGTCGAGGCCGCCAAACAGACGGGCCGACAGAAAAGCGTTTAGGATTCTTAAACTTTCTGACACATAAACAGTCTGTGCGTGTTCCTCATAATCCCTTGGTCCCGGGTTCGAGTCCTGGCGGGCCCACCATCCTCACAGAAATCATGGCGTTAGGTATATGGGCCAAGGGATTTTCATGCACGGCCAAGAGAAGGAAAATGTGACTCATTTTCATCCTGCTGCCATCAGGTGAAGAGCGCATAACATGCAGCGCCAACTACGACGATGACAAGCAAATATGTGAGCATATTGCCCTCATCCTGCTGCGCCGTAAAGGCTGAGATGAACTCCCTGGCCTCTTGTACAAGTTCCTCAATCGCGGTCTGGTGTTCAGTCATACGTTCCTTGACGCTGGCACGCTTCAGCTCCGCTTCCCTCACGACATCCTCACGGGTCGTGTGATAGTGTTTCACATTTACGTATTTGCAACCGGGCATGTCCTCATCATTTCCGGATACCATCAATTCATCTTCCAGTTGCTGAATCCGGTCGCTTTCCCACGCGCCGATGCTTGCCAAGCTCCTTTCACAGACTGTGTGACACAATCTGAATATAGCGTCACCACGTCCCTGTTCCGCCCATGAAACTAGCTTCTCAGGTGCAATTAACTTGGTCAGAGTGCCACAAGGGCTTGCGCCTTCTGTATAGATGTTCTGTGGGAGTTCCAATTCAGATATCTTCATATAGTGCCCCGGATGGTTGATTATCACAATATGTTGTGGACCAACTTCAATTTGGAGCAATTTTACGGAAAACTGCGAGAAATACCAATACTGGCATGCAAACCGGAGGGTTAGGGTACTTCGTTGCCCATAGCTGAGCCTATAGTGTTTATTTGCGCGCTCATTTTACCCGGAATTGCATTTTCGCGTGACCCTACTCAATTCATGAGTTACTTCATATATTCAGGCCTATAGAATTAAATGAGCGGGTCACATTCAGGTGCGAAAGTGGTTCAATTTTAAGTGCAAATCAACACATTGCAGTTACTCCCTACTTTGGCCAGACGGATGCGGTTCAAAAAAAAGTGTAAATGTTGAGTCTAATTTGGATGCAGTTCAACACACTTAACAAAGGCAGAGATGATCAATCTAAACTTGTACACCCATTTTTTCACTGACCGATTCAAGTAAAGCCTCTTCAAAAGCTTCATTTGAAGAAAACACCTCGCCAAAAGTACTGTTCCAGTACTTCTCTTCTTCCATACAAAGATAAAAGAAAACATTTTTATGCCAGGAACCAAAGCACCTATAGCCCCAACAAAAGAGTTGCTCCTTAATTTCATCAGGATAAGTGAGCTTACCCTCTGGATTGGATACCATGGGCATCTGAAGAATTTTGGACTTAATATTATTATTGCGAATTTTTTTTATAATGGGCTTGGGAAATGTCAGTGTCCCAAAAGAAACAAAAACCACCTCTTCAGGAGTAAAAATACTTGTGATTTTCCCAATCACGTTCTGATATTCTTCTTTCCAGCCCTTAAAATACACCATGGGGTGAAAATGAAACCCCACTCGAATTCCCTTATCTGCCACCTTCCTGGCAGACCCCACCCGATCTTCAAAACTAGCCGTTAAATGCTCTTCGTTTTGTATCACTGGGTTCGGGTTGATCGTCCACGTGCAAAAAATATTTTTTGGCACCTCTGACTTCACAAGATAATTCACATTTCTGGATTTTGTTTTAAGCTCCAAAAGAACATTGGGCCACTTTCTGGCAAAACCAAAAAGATCTTCTAAAACCCCATTCGAATTTCCCCACATCAAAGCGTCGGAGGACTGCCCGGTACCTACGTGATAGAGACGACTTCGATCAAACTCAATATTTTCGAGCTTACTTTTAAAATTCTTATCAAAGTAAACACTGTCTCCTGTAAACATGGTTTGTATTGCACAGTAACTACAGCCAAACCCGCAATTTTTCACTGCATCCAAGGTTTGTAGATTGCAGCACACTGTCTTTTCAGAAGCCACCGGACACAGGCCCATGATTTTATCTTTTTCATCACATTCAGAAAGCTTCTCCACTTTTATGCGCTTGTACTCAACAGGTAACTCAGGAACTTTATGATACTCGGTCTCTCGGGATTTCATCCCTAAAATATATTCTTCTAATTTCTTAAACGCCTTGGATTTATTCTCTCGTCTGGTCAAATCCATCTCACCTTCACACCGGGACCAGAACTTAAAATAATCCCCTTCATCCCACATTTGAAAATCAATCATCACTTCAATGATTTTTCGTAACTCCTGATGAGTGAATGCATACCTGTTGTACAATGTCTGTAATTTTTTCTTATCTTCTTCCTGGAGACGATGAAAGAGCGTGCCTTGAAGCCTTTTCTCCCATTTATCTTCTACATTTAAACGATTTTTATTCACTCTACCACCTCCAGGAAGCGTGTCTTTATACCCAAATTGTCACTACCCATCAGTATATTTTTCATAAACTTTAGAATTGAGTACAGTGAAGAATAAAACCCCTTTTCAATAACATCCACTTTTCCCTGTACAACCATGTAGCTTGCTTTTTTACTCTGACCACGGCTGAATATTCAGCTGAAATCTGCCAGACTTTATGGATAAGGGGTTTTATTCTATCTATACTCAAAGTGCTATTAAATTTCATATCCTCAAAAGATGGTCTGGGAGGGGTAATAAGATGGATTTTTTCAGCAAGTTTCTGGAGCCCAAATCAAAGTATGAAAAAGACCTGCCCTACACCTATGAAGCTCAAGTAAAATATCTTGAGGATGACGAAGACTATATTTCTCACATTGCCGATACTATTTGTGGATTGGTAGCTTATCTGGATGAAAGAAAAATAAGTCCTGATGATGTTCGCATATTTGAAATTCATTGTGATCAGGAAAAAGAGCTTGATATAGCAATGTGTACGTCCAGGAAGCAACAATGGCTGAGTCGCGATGAGCTATGCGAATCCTTCAAACATTATTATGAGGGGCATATCTATGAAGGTGGTTGTACTTTTTCAGACAGGGACAAAACATGTAAATGACCCTGGTGACCGTATCCCCGCAATCCGCTCCATTCAGGATGTGAGATTTCCCGATGTTGGTAACAACATCCAGGACAACCATCGATTTGACAGTCAATTTTGCTGATACAATCTTATTCGGCCTGCAAGGAAGCAGGCAAGGCTTAACAATAAACAAGGAGGTTCACAATGCCCCGTCCCCGCAAAGCCATCTTTTACACGCTGGCCCTGTCATTATTTGGCATATAGATACGCCCCGGTAGATGGCGGTCTCGCTGGTGGATTGCCCACCTTTATTTTTCCTATTATTCTCTTTCGAGTACCGTGCTTGCCGAGGCGTCCGAAGGGTGATTGAGTAGCTGCCCTTATGGCGCTGACAAACCTCTCTGGCTTGCCTTCTCTTCTTATCACTCTCCTGTTGTAAGTATAGCAGCAACATTACGGGTCGTTGTTTTAAGCCATCACGGGGAGATACCACCGATCGTCCCGCCATATCTGTATAAATCAGGCCACGCATTTGTGAAGTGGCCAGTGCTTCCCTAGGCAACGGGCAACTTGGGTCAATCCTTCCTTGAGTAGCACATCAATAACTTACAAATCGAGAACTTGACCTGGCGCAGGATTCCGGTACGAAAGTGCCAAAAACGAATAATTCCTGATTGACAGCATCAATGGTTAGGTATATAAGTGCATTATTATATATTAATTAATTAGGAGGTTATTATGGGCAACAACGTACTCGACATGAAGTGCAGTGAATTACTTGAACTCGCGGAAGACTATCCGACGGAGATGGAGGCCATCGTCGAAATGCTGATCGATGCCGAAGAGGATCTCTGCCAGGAGTCCTGATCAATGTAAGGGGGAGCAGGGTCTGGTTCTGACCTCCCCCGGAAAGTCTTCGGCTACAACACCCGGCAATGGGCGGACATGGTCTTGACGCAGTCCACCCATCTGCCGGGATGTCAGGCGTGACAACTATTCAGATTTCAGGCGATTGATCCCGAGTAATTTCAGTATGTACTTCTCGTAGACAGGCTCGGTGCCGCCGCTCTTCATCTTGCGCAGGAAATACTTTTCGTAAGCGACCTTTGCCATGTGTACCCATTTGCCTTCCTTGAACCAGGTGACATTCCGTGGCGGGATCTGGGGTATAGCCACAAAGGCTGCACCGGTATCCCCCATGTCTGCCAGACAGATTGCATTCCAGGTGGCTGTTTCACAGGGTCCCTTGCCGTTGATTTCAGCAGTGATATTGCAAACAATGGCTGACACCATGGACTCGATCATGTAGCCGGTCTTGGGAGTTCCCGTTGGCACGGGGGTTACCTCAACCGGCGGTATGGCGACACATACACCCGCCGAGTAGATATTCGGGTACTTCGGGTTGCGCTGGTGTTCGTCGATCATCACGAAACCACGCGGATTGCACAGGCCCTCGACTTCGGCGACCGGGTCCACGCCCTTGAAGGCAGGCAGCATCATTGCATGCTTGAAGGGCAGTTCGTGTTGTTTGATCACGTCGCCCGCATCATTATGCTCATCAACATACATCATGCCGGTCTCGACGCGGGTTGTTTTGGCATTGGTGATCCATTTTATATGGCGTTTGCGCATGGCCGACTCGAGCATTGATTTTGAATCACCGACACCGCCAAGGCCGAGGTGGCCGATATACGGTTCACTCGTCACGTAGGTAAGGGGCACCTTGTCGCGTATCTTGCGCTTGCGCAAATCACAATCAACAATGAATGCATATTCATAGGCCGGGCCGAAACAGCTCGCCAGCTGCACGGCGCCGACTACCACAGGGCCGGGCTCGTCAATCAGTGCCTGGTAGTCCTTGTAAGAGGTCTCCGCATGTCCCAGTGTGCATACCGACTGCGTATGCCCACCCTCAGGCCCTGCTCCGGGAATCTCGTCAAAAGCCAGCTTGGGGCCAGTGGTGATCACCAGGTAGTCATAATCGACAGACTGCTCGTTCTCCAGTGTCAGCCTGTTGCCTTCGGCATCAATTTTTGTGACCTTGCTGGGGATGAAGTTGATCTTCTTCCTGAGAAGATACTTCTCAACCTCGATGGACGTCCCCTTGCGCTCACGCCAGCCGACGGCAACCCAGGGATTTGATGGCGTAAACTCAAATGACGGTTTATCCCCGATGACAGTGACCGAGTGATCATCTTTCTTCAGTCTGGCGCGCAGATCATACGCAACGGTCATACCGCCAATGCCTGCCCCGATGACAACAATATGTGCCATATCTTCCTCCATTTATGGTGTGATTTACCTGCATGCAGACGTAAGGATACCACCTTATCAAAAGGTGAATCACATCGACCAGTCATACGCCTCGCTTTGTACTGAATTACTGCAAAATTCTGTCGACCACACGCTAAAAGACCAAAACCTTTTCTGATTCGACAGTCCATTGCGCCAACTGACTCATAGTACTGATCTCGGCGCTTTCCAGTAAAGGTATGTCTTTGATACCACGCGCCTCGCAGCAAGCGCCGCAAAGCTTGACCTGACCACCCTTGCTGGTGACGGACTTGAACATTCGCCCGATGTTGTAGTAACCCTGTGGTGTGTTCTGCGCAGGTAAAGCTGCTGTGACAGCATCTGCCATGAGGAAAACACACACCTCTATACTGGGCTGGTCTTTCTGCAATGCCATTATTATGCGAAGCGCATTATAGGTTTTCTCTGATCCGTAAGGCGCTTCATTGAGAATAAACAGAATTTTCATGTGATTCATTGCCTCCCTTATCTTTTGAGCCCGGCATCATACTTTATGAACCTAAACGTCACATTAGGGCCAATGGCTACCGATAGCCACCTGAAAAAGAAAATAACATTTTTTTCTATTACCCACCCTATCTGACCGTCACCAGCCTCAAGATGGTTACCACGACCGACCACGCTATCGTGCTTCCCGTGTTGCATGCATTACCCTTGTGTACATGCTGTCGCTACTACCCCGGCGCAGCGACCTGGAGGCACTGCTTCGCTCATTTCCCCAGCCCTGTCAACCTTTCCCGAAAGGGTGGTCGGGTCAGCCTGCGCAACGTCCTGCTTCAGATCTGTTTGTTCACAAATTAATCAAAACTTGTGAACCCGGTAACAAAGCATCTAATGATTAATACCGATAATGATAGACACATATTTGCATTTCCCAGGAGGAATCCCCATGAATTTACGTTATCTCATTATCATGTTCACACTGATAGTTGTTGATGCGAATGCGGACAATTCCACCCTGGATGCGGCAATAGGTGGTGGAATCGGTGGTGCCGCCGGTGCGGCGATTGGCAATGAAATCGGCGGACGTGATGGCGCAATTGTAGGCGGAGCCCTGGGTGGGGCTGTTGGAGCTGCTGTTAACACAGAAGAAAAACCGAAACACACCCACACGCACAGAGATACATACTATAGAAACGATTACCCACACTATAACTATCCGTATTATAGAAGAGTATATCCACAGTATGTGTATCCTCGTTCCCGTTTCTGTCCACCTGGGCAAGCGAAAAAGGGGCGTTGCTGAGTTAGAATCTGTCTGCCTGATGTATGTCCCGGGTTCGAGTCCCGGCGAGCCCACCACCTCATGAAATCTTCAGCTGACATAGACCCCTCACCGCCGACCGGGGTGGGCCAATTTCAGACGGAAGCCCAGGCAACAGCGCCGTCGTAATCACCGGAATCGAAAAACTTGGTCTGAGCGTTCACGAACTTGGCCATGATTTTTCCAGTCATCTTCTGCCAGGCTTTATCGCCCACAATTGCGATGCGCTCGGGCACGCGGTAATGCTCGCGAACCAGGGAAAGGTGATCACCCAACGCAGCGATGCCAGACCAGCCATCAAACTCTCGCAAATCCAGCACCAGGCGCACGTGTTCAGCGCGACTCATAACATTGTCAATTTCTTCATTGACACCATCGTATGCACTTGGATCAAGCTTACCGAACAGGCGCGCTGTTACGACATCACCCGCACTGTGAATATGTATCGACCCTAATGATTCGCTCAACCAGCGTTTGGCATCGTCCAGTTCACCAATAGCAAACAGTTGGACAGGGCACGGCATCATGAATGCCATCGCCTTAACCCCCATCTGAATCCAGCCAACATCCGTCACCACGGCCACGCGCTCGAAACCATGCCAGTGTCGCAATCCAAGCTTGGTGTCGTCCCAGATGGCATCCAGGCTGTAACCGACAAAATCCGGGCCAACCTGTGCCAAAAGCCTTATGCGATCAAACTTTTCGATGGCTTTGTCTATAGCAGGCGTAAGAACGCTGTCGTAATCACCGCCCGTGACATCGCCGTAAATTTTGAATCCCAATGTACCTTCGGGTAAACCTGCAATTTCTTCAATCATGGCTTTCCCTCCACGTTTCTTTAAGAAAAAGAAATCTTTAAAAAACTATCACTGCTGTCCCGTTAACATTGTCATGCCGGAAACGGCGCAGCCGTTATCCGGTATCCAGTCAGTCATTGAAACCCCTGGATGACTCGCTGCGCTCACCCTGCGGGCCGCCCTCCGGGCGTTCAACGCGCTTCGCGCTTTTGTCCGGATCTCCACTTCGCTCCGTCCGGGATGACTGATCTGACTATTCGTGTTCATGTCTCAGACGGTAAAGCTGCGGTATTGTGCTTCAATACAACAACTATCAGGATCATCGTGACAACTTAACGGGACAGCAGTGAAAAACTATATAGCTCGCAACCTTTACATGCCAATTCTATTCACAATCTACTTGCAGTAACAGGTCACGTGCATTGCCCTGGCGGGCAAGCCTGCGTCTGCGGATTTCATGTGCACACTGTACGTAGTAAACTTCAATCGAACTGCCAATAAAGAACTCAGAATCACGATCATCCTGACTATGTCCGGGTTGAACAAGTGCAATCCGAACCAACCGCCCAGTCACCGTGTCAATCTCCAACAGGGCCGCATGCCTAACAGCAGCCAGAGTTCACCAAGGGGATTATTGACCATCTCGTTTATCTGGGCCTGGGTGTACTGGCCCTTCTTTGCCTCACCCTCCAGGGAGTCGGCAGTAGTCTCCTCAGAATCCGTACGGGCCAGCATCTGAGCCAGGAACGGATATTGCGGCTGGAACGATGGCAAGCTGTAATACTCTAATTCTCCATCAGCCGCATAACTATCTGAACCCAGGCTGTCAGGCGAAACCCCGGCACGAGCCTGTGTACCAACCACCATCATCCATGCGAATAATACGACCAACGACTGCACGGTCTTCTTATCCCTGATCTCCGTTTGCGCTACTTGAGAATCGTCAGTTTAGCTAATTAATATCGACTTTCCCAACAAAGCCGTCTCACCCGCACGCCCAAACAAACATAGGTGTGCTGAATAACACAGCCACCCGAAAAGACCATACCTGATGGTCGTTAAATAGCCCCGAGGCAGACCATC
The DNA here is from genome assembly GCA_039714975.1 of Pseudomonadota bacterium. GTDB lineage: Bacteria > Pseudomonadota > Gammaproteobacteria > UBA9214 > UBA9214 > UBA9214. The sequence continues at coordinate 105,806 of JBDLIH010000003.1, read as the reverse complement.
AGAACAAGCCTGGTTGGTTAATGTATGCGGAAAGTCATGGAGGCAGTATTCGAGCTATCTGGAAACGTAGAAGCAGATTTGAAAGAGATTCAGGTCCATTATCAGAAGGCACGGGCAAAGCACCCGGGCCAGTTTGATGGAGAGTACATTTAGACGCTGCCCAACAAGTCGCTCAACCAGAGAAGCGCGCCAACGCTCGCGCCTGTTAGCTTGACCGTTGAAGCGGATTTGTGGATACAAGTTACAAACCATATCTGAATGTCCGCTTACAGTTGAACCTGCCGTTCGCTGAGTCTTCGCGAAAAACAAGAGTTGGCTGAACTGAAGCCTTGTGTGCCACAATCAGTTGTATTCCTGCTATTCCATGTGACACCTCTGCCCCTTGGTACAATGGAAATCTTACCTTCCAGCATGTACAACAAGGATGTAATACTTTTTTCTGGACTATATGGCTGAAACAACCAGCCGCAATGGATCGCAGACGCAAATAATCTCCGCAATATCCGTCTTCATTGGATAAACGGGAGATTTTCCTGGGAAGGAGGAAAGAGACCATGTCAAAGACAGAGTGCAAAATGAAACTCAAACATCAGCTTGAGATCGGATATCGATTACAACAGTTGGGCTTTTATGCAGCGGCTGCTGAATCACGTACCAAGGCCCGAGTTCTACTCCAAATATACAAACGTCGCTTTCGGCGACAGGTGGGCAACCAACAGTAGACCATTTTATGATTGACAATCCGAGTGTGGTCGGGCCCTGAAAAAACTGCTCCAGGCCAACCGGCGCCTGAATACGGGGTCCAGAATGTGATTTCTACTGACTTCGTAGACCTCCGCTAATGTAACGTTTCCCAAGGACTCACGATATCGCTCGTGGTTGTAATGATCTGATCCATGCCGTCGCAGCTTTCCTCGTGAAGGATCTCAAAAATTCCCCTGTAAACGTAGCTGGAAGGCATCAGGTTGGTCATCTACAGCAACATCTCCGTCATCATCAGCATTTTCGTCGTTGTCGATCATTATATAATTTGCCATGACACGTAGATACGGGTTGATGTACCAGTTAAGTCCCAGGGTAATGTTCTGTTCCTCGCCACCCGTTACCAGGCCATCTGTGAGGTCAATCATGCTGTAACGGGCCGCCAGTTCCCACGCACCGTAGCGATGGAGTGGTTTGACCCGCCCGAATGTGCCTTTCCTGTATCTGTAGTTACGGGACTCTCCGGTCAGGAACCAGCTCCCATAGGCGTACCATCCGTCCAGGTTCACGTCCCGGGCACCGCTATGTCGGCTAATGTCAGTGAATAGATACTCAGCCTGGCCGGAGAACGGGCCCCAGACGCCAGCCGCCTCCAGTCCATACTTTGCTGTACTATCCACCTCCTTGATTTTCCCGGTGTTCGCATATTTGACATTGGTCACATTGGACTCGGGCTTCGTGTCGAACCTTGTCTCGTCGTCATCGTTGGGCTCCCGGTACTCCGTCGCAGCGCCAAAATGCACTGCCCGGGTTTTCCGGTGAATTGGAGAATAGGTGAGCCTGCCGGCCACGCCCCAGCCCTCGTCGCCCTCATCGTCAACGTCGTCATCGAAAGACTCTCCGAACAGACCACCAGCGACCGTCAAAGTATCCCAGTATTTATGCGCACCGATACCGATCTTTCGGCCCGGAGCAAACGCAACCGGCAGAGCTCGCTCCATGAAAGTAATGTACTTGGCGCTGGTGAGTTCTTCGAGACTGAACGGTTCTTTAAACTGGCCTATCATGAGACTCGTCGACGGCCATTCTTCATAACCGAAGTATGCATCCTTGATTTCCACATCGCCGCCAGCGAAACCCAATCCCAACTCGTACGTCCAGTCGAACAGCTTGCCCTCAGCCTTCAGGCGCGCACGACGAATTTCGGTACCATCACCAAGCTCGCTCTTGTCTTCGTCGTAGAATGCCGAGTCGATCATAAGCTCGCCCCCGAGTTCCATAGTGACACGACCAGAGGTAGCGATCTCCTGGACCTTTTCGGTAGCTTCCGATTCGGCCTCCTTGCCTGTTTCAGTGACCTCCCCCTCATCTTGAAGACCACGAATCAGCTGATCGTGCTGCCCCTGGCTGATAGTGCCGTTATCACGAAGCGTGCCTAGAAGTTCTTCCAATGCCGCCGACGCGTCTTTGGCTGACGCAGTCAACGAGTTCGCAAGCATAATCATGGCCAAAATGGTATTAGATCGCGTAATTCCTTTCATTCCTGTCACCTGTTCAATAAAAAAAGGAGGGTAAGTGAGCCAGGCACCTCCTTGAAAGTCAGAAGAAAATCCATCGAGACAACTGAACGGGGACGCACCCGATGAAGTTGGTGGAACGCCCCAACCGCTGGGCGCGAAACTCGGCAAGCAGATCCTGGATATCGCACTGCAATGGACTTATCCAGACACACATTGCTGCGTGAACAGGAGTTCGCTACCCACACCCGCTAATGTTCGGTGCTGAGGTGATTGTAATCGAGCAGGAGATAATGGGCGGACTTTTTCTTCTGTGCACTACCGTCATCACTGATAATGAGGATCCGGGGCTTGCCCGCAACAACTACCGGCGTGATGCCCTCCAGGTTTGTCATATTGATCCTATCGTGCAAATCTACGGGTTGCGGATCATGCCCTGCAATACCATCCCAGAACCATACACGCGATTGCAGCTTCTTGTCGAAGCCTGTGACTTCGTTGGTCAACAGGTAGCCTTGGAGATGGGGATCATAAACCATCGAACGGATCCCGCCGCCGGCGATATCGAGCAGGATCAATTCATCGGACATGCGAGGTTTTTCATTTTCTTCAAAGATACCCTGCGGGTTTTCCAGTACAGCAATAACGGATTTTCCATCGATCTGGGGGTCGCGGAAACCAATTAGCAGGCGCTTCTTGTCCTTGTCAAAACTCAGCGCCTCGATATTGATATTCAGCTTTCCCTTGCGATTCGAGCGGGCAGCCCGTTCCAGGAGACCGGTCTTTTCAATGTACTTACCAAGGCCGAGGTACATCTCATGTTCAACCAGTTTACTTCCCTCGATCCGGAAGCGGATCAATTGCTCCCGGTCACGCTTCCCTTTACCCTTGCCGGTCCTGGAATGCGAGGTAATCGCATAAACATAGCCATCAGTATCTACCGTGACGCCCTCCAGATCATCCAGTTTTCGGCGGAACGATTTAATCAGTAATTCATCCAGAATCCTGTTCTCCACGATACTGCCATCCCCTCTCAGGCTGGCGATACGCAGAGCCCTGGAGGGTTCGTCCTCGATGATTACCAGCCGTCCGTCAGGCAGTTGTTCCACACCAGAGGGTTCATAGATATGATCGAATTCTGAAAGCCCGAAGCCAGCCGCCAGCGACACTGATGCAGCCCCTGAAGGTGGAGCAACAAGAAAGATGGAAAGTTTGACAACCAGGAACATCAGGATCGATAGAATGATGCCCCAGCGGAATACTGCATAGGAAGAACGCAACATCTTGAATTTCTTGTCAGCCATATTACCGAGCCAGTAGAGCTGGTCGCTCATTGTCTCATAGACCTTACCGTGATCCGAAAGCAGTGCATGCATACGCTCAAGGTATTCCTCCTTGGAAAGCTTGGCAAAATCTTCGAATACCAGGAGATTTGATTCGCCATCTATAAATTCCTGTGGGCGCGTATCCACGCACTTCTTTATTTCGCTAAAAGCAGCCTTGCCAGTAAGAAAATTACGGGCCCAGCGGAAAATCTTTGCATACTCCGGAGCGGAACCCGGGGATGCTGCCCAGAGCGCAAAGTAGATCGAAATGGCGGATGTGATCAGGAAAATAATCGCCGGTGGCAGGAACACCGGGACGGTCGCATAAATAAACGCGCCTGAAACCATCAGCACCGACACAATGAAACCGTTGAGGGATATCATGATATTCGCCTTTGTCGCCGCCAGCGCAATCAGGTCCAGCTGGGCACGATATGCACTGCGGAACATCGTTTCGATACCCTTGGAAGAACCGTATCCATCACTTTTCCTGCGCCGCGGCCGACCGACCTTTTTCTTCTTCATCGAAACATTCTGAAATTTCCCATCCAGGCCGACGACATTCTCGTCACCCTTGTCTGGCAAGTCCCGGCTTTCCTGAACCTTATTCCCCATCACCACAACTCCAGCAACTGGTGCAATTTAAGAGCCTGACATATTGGGACATATTTCCCATATTTACAATGCCTGTACCATCAAGGGCAGCGGCTGAAAATGTCATCATGTCCCCCCGGAATGTTTACCTCCTCGCAAAAACAATAGCTTTTATTTGTAATAACAGCATGTTGGAAATCCCATTTCCATATGACACTAAGGCGGTCATCGTCGTCGGCACGCACCCAAAGCCTGCACACCTGAACGAGCCATGTTTGGCTTCTGGTCACTGATTCTCAAGCGAGATATACAGTACGAGCCACATTTACTATGTAGACATCGACTGGAATATCGAAGATCTTTAAGATTCACGAGGTGCTCATTACACACAATACCGGTGAAATTGCCAGATGCGCCCGTTCTGTAACTGCATGTTTTTAGCCACCACTAAACGGGAACCACCAATGCTGTTTTGAAAAAAACTTGAAATTCAGAGAAAACCAGTTTTGTAAGATTCATCCGACTACAAAACATGTCGGTACCCTGTTAATAACAGTGGATGCAGAAAATACAAACATAATCCAGAAGTCAGTAAAATATTATGGTTTTAAGGCCCTCAATAAGGGCTAATATGCATAATAATCTGGTTCAGATCCTGATTGTTCAAGCAATGGCCGGCGTGCCCAGTCTTAAGTGCAATTTAACCGGATCTGCGTCAATGCCTACTTAATTTCTTATTATTGTAGATAATATATAAGACATACCTGTTAAATCTTGTTAACACTGGAGACAGCCAATGCACAGGATTTTCGCCAAACGAATTATGGTATGGATACTGAGTATAGCCTCCTGGGCACTAGCCTGACCTCAATCACCTACGCCGGTAAAATAGGCACCCAAACGTTGATCGAGGCCCGGCAGACGGATAACACACGTACGCATGTCGAGGAATTCCTCTCCCGTGAAAGTCTCCGGGACCAGATGGTCGTCGCACTCGGTGCCGACCCTGCGGAGGTCCAGGACTGGCTCGCCGACTGATCCGGCAACCAGCTATACAACCGTACCGGCTGAGCGATTTAACGTATGTGTTGCGTCGATCAGTTGAACCCGCAACGGGTATTAACTATTACTTCTAGTGTAATAGTGCTGTTCTGAATTAAATGTGGTTGTTAAGCCTGGCAGGGTGTTTTTGTGAACTACGTCCCACTCTCGGTAACTTGTACCTGAATACGCTTGTTTTAGTACACCGATACATCCTATTTTAAGTCTATCGTACATCACCCGGCATACAGTGATGGACAAAGCTCGTTATTTCGGTGTTTGGATGAATTTATTCAATAGATATTTCTCTTTAATGCTGCGTCATATGGGTCCTGATTCAGGGATTTCCTAGGATTCCTGAAGATTAACGATCTCTATAACGATTCTTAACATGATCCAGTAGATTAACCGATATGAGGTGCGTACGTATGAGGCAATCATCCAAATACACAAACGGGGCGCTGGTTGCATTACTCGCGGTGTTTGGATCACATGCCGCAACTACTGATGTGGACCCCGGTGCCACGACTCCCCAGCCAGTTGCATTGCAACAGACTACAGCCCCTGTTAGGAATTTACAGAAATCCCGGATTGCTGGCGGCCATATACTGGTGCAGATTGCACCAATTACAAAAGAATCGGCATTCCTTGAGCGTGCACGTGGTCTGGGCCTGAGCAAGCTGAAACAGCTCCATGGTACAGATTGGTACACCATGAGCATTGATGCACCCGGTTTGAGTGCACGTAAGGCAGCAACCGCCGCCAAAGGACTGCCCGGGGTTCTTCGTGCAGCCGCCGATCCTATAGTTACGATCAATGACCAGATTCCTCCGAATGACCCGTACTACCTAGATGACCCTGATCCGGGGGTGGACTGTGACATTATCGAAGACCCTAACTGCCAGGCAGAGGACCTGGTTGATCAGTGGGGACTGTTCAAGGTCATGGCAGAAACAGCCTGGACAACGAGCACTGGTTCTTCCGATACGGTTATCGCCATTGTGGATAGCGGTGTCGATTTCGATCACGATGACCTGTGGGGGAATATCTGGACCAGTCCGGGTGAGATTGCTGATAATGGTATAGACGACGACAACAATGGCTTTATAGATGATACTCATGGCTGGGATTATTCCGGGGCTAACGTCGGTAGTCCCAGTGATAACCCGGCTTCTGAGGATAATAATCCCGACATACCACCCGGTGGGCAATGGATTTACGACTTCACGGCACTACCGTTCGGGTATCGATTTGACGGTGACCCCGCGGTTGGTGACGCTGTCGATAATAATCTTGAGTACTATTACCTGTATGGCTTCTTTACCATGGATATTGGTGTATTCCACGGAACCACTGTGGCTGGCGTAGTGAGTGCAATGACCGACAACATCAATCCCGATAGCAGTCTGTATGAGGGGTTCGCCGGGACCTGCTGGCACTGTACGCTGATGCCATTGCGCATTATTAATGCCGAGGGCGAGGCCTTTGGTTCGGACGCGGCCGAGGCAATTCGCTATGCTGCCGACAATGGCGCCCACATTATCAATGCGAGTTGGGGTATTGCTCCCGGTTCTGCTAGCGTGGAAGAACTCGCTGTACTTGAAGAGGCGATTCAATACGCGGTTAGCAAGGGAGTGATCGTCGTTGCTGCTGCCGGCAACAGCGGGGTGGCCGGTTTACATTTCCCTGCCAGTATGCCGGAAACCATTGCAGTGGGTTCTTCAAACTGGTTTGACGAACGTTCGGATTTCTCAAGTTACGCCGGTCCGGGTAATCAGGAAGTCCTGGATGTCGTCGCGCCCGGTGAGGCTATATGGAGTGCCGGAGTATTTAGTGCCTATGATGCCTGGGTAATGAATGACTGGTTACTGTTTCCGGAGTTTGACTGGGAACCATGGCATCCCGGTGACGACTCGTATATCGGGGCGGATGGCACCTCTTTTGCCGCCCCCCTTGTTTCCGGATACCTGGGATTGATTCTGTCAAAGAACCCGTGTGCAACACCTGAACAGGTACGGGATATTTTGCGCAGTAATGCCGTAGACATCGGAACACCAGGATATGATAACTACACTGGCTTTGGACGTGTCGAAATGGTTGTGCCCGACCTGGGATGCTCTACGGGAGGCAATCAGGCACCAGTTGCAGATTTTAGCCATATGGTATCCAATCTGAATGTAGTTTTTGTCGACCAGAGCAGCGACCCAGACGACACAATCGTATCCTGGTATTGGAGCTTCGGGGACGGCAATTCATCGGCCGCTCAGAGTCCAGGTCACACCTACGTATCTGGTGGCAGCTATAATGTGACGCTGGTGGTGACCGATGAAAACGATGCCACAGATAGCACCATGCAATCAGTGACGGTGACAGCATCAAGCCTGCCACCTGCCGCGCCGACCAATCTCACCGCCAGCGTACAGAGCACTGGGAAGGGTAAAAATAAGGTTGTGACAAGTGTACAGCTGGATTGGTCTGACAACTCCGACAACGAGGATGTTTTCATTATCGAACGATGCGAGGAGACAGGCAAGGGCAGGAGAAAGACCTGTAATTTTTCTGAATTTGCTGCTACCGACGGAGCAAACATCACCAGTTTCTCTGACAAACCTGACAGTGGTACATACAAATATCGCGTGAAGGCTAGAAATGCGCAGGGAGACTCTGCATATACCAATGAAGAAAGAATATGACCTATGGTCAGCTTGCGGCCCATGGTCGCAGTTGACCGAAAAAAGGGAGCAGTATCTTAAATCAATGACAGCAATGGTTCGGCAGTTACCTTTCCCTTCGAAAACCTGAATTGCTACTTTGTGAATGAACCCGCCACTCCTTGGTCGCTTGTGAAGGGCACGAGATGGACATACTCTGAGCACAGTAATCAGAATTCTGGTGATTCTTACCATCGCTGCTTTGCCGGCAGTTGGTTACCCGCAATAAGATATAGATGCAGCTGATTTTCTCGTTTGGCAGGGGGAATTTGGCCCGGCCAGCTTCGGCACACAAGCGAAGGTATGACGGTCGGTTTTCCCATACAGTTGCCGGGGCAAAGTAGTATGGATCGAGCAACTTTGATTACCTACGATATCGATGTATTGGGTAAAAATGGGAGTCCAATAGGATACCGGATGGCAAGTAACTGCCAGAAACAGGACATTCCTTCTGGCGTTGTGCAATAAGAGGGTGATTCCCCAGCGTATAGACAATCGCGTTTTACTTGGCATTCATAGAATGGCTCATAATCCGGATTACTCAGTGGAATGTTTGGTGTTTTCTACCGACCACCAGGCTCCTGGCAGTTTATGGATTGCATATTGTTACTGACATAGATTGAATCTGCCACCACGTATATTGGTCGCAAGCTCTCCACTTACTGGATCATTCCATGACAATCTGATATCTCCGGGCATCTTCAATATTACTGCTGGCTACAGGACACATCATAACCTTATGTATACAACCAGGATTACCGTTACAGAAACCGGAGATTATCAGTCGAAGTGAACACCTCGACTAAACACTAGTCCTTCTCATCGTTCTCCATGCGATCCAGTTCCGCATCCATTTCGTCATCGCTCATGGGTTCATATGCAGTAACAGATGCATTATCGGATTCACTCGAAATATTCTCTTTCTGTTTTATAAACCAGCCAGAAAAAAACACTCCCAGCTCAAACAAAAGCAAAACGGGTACCGCAAGCAGTGTCTGCGAAATTATATCCGGCGGTGTCAGCAACATGCCAATCACAAAGGCACCCACGATAATGTAGGGACGTTTTTCTCGCAGGCCTTCCTGTGTTGCCACACCCGTCCATACCAGCAGAATAGTAAAAATCGGTACCTCGAATGCCACACCAAAGGCGAAAAACAGCGTTAACACAAAATCAAGATAGCGGCTGATATCTGTCATCACAGAGACACCTTCTGGTGCCGTACTCGTGAAAAATGCAAATATCAGCGGAAAGACAACAAAATAGGCGAATGCGGCGCCTGCATAGAACAACACAGTGCTTGATACCAGCAATGGATAAACCAGTCGCCGCTCGTGCTTGTACAGACCGGGTGCAACGAATGACCAAAGCTGGTACAGCACATAGGGTATCGAAATAAACAGGGCCAGAAACAGCGTTAGCTTGAACGGAATTAAAAACGGCGATGCCACTTCAATCGCAATCATGCTGCTGTCATCAGGCATGTGCGCCATCAAGGGTCCGGACAACAGGGTAAACAGGGTATTTGAAAACGGAAGCAGTGCAATGAAGACGACACCAACCACCAGCACGACCCGCAACAGGCGGTCACGCAATTCAATCAGGTGATATAACAGCGGTTGTTCTGAATCGTCTGACAACGCAGAATCCTGGTTATTTTGATGTGTCATCCGTGACCGGTTTATCTGCAGGTTTATCCGCCGCTTCGGCAGGCAGTTTATTTTCCGGTGAATTCGGTAGCTTGCTCTCCGTAGATGCCAGTGGGTTACCGGTTACCTCATCGATCAATTCTTCAAACTCGGGAACCGATGCCTGCTTTGCAAGCACCTTCTTGAGTTCCTCCGCCGCAAGTTCCTGATCAATATCTGCCTTCACAGAGGCAACAAAGCCCCGCATTTTTCCAGCCCACAACCCGGCCGTCCGCGCAATTCGCGGCAACCTTTCCGGTCCGACGACCAGCAAGGTTATTACCATGAGAAAAATAATTTCCCAGAACCCGATATCGAACATGACAAACCCGTCAGGGTGCCAGGCTTATGCCTAGACCTTGTCCTTGTTGTGCCTGGTCGCCTCACCCTCGATCACGTGACTTTCATCCTTTTCATCGAGTGATTTTTTTTCAGTGACCTCGTCTTCGCCCTCACGCATGGACTGCTTGAAGCCCTTGATGGCACCACCCAGGTCCGAGCCAACGTTCCGCAACCGCTTGGCACCAAACAGCAACAGAACAATGGCCAGAACAATCAATAATTGCCAGATACCAATACCACCCATACTATTTCTCCATCTGTGCCAATACACAGAAACTGTAAATCACACTATGTCTGATTGTTTCTCGCGGCCTTTTCTTCAAGCCCGGACACATCAAAACGTCGCTTGAGTTCTGACAGCACATCTTCCGGCCCAAGTCCGCGCACAGACAACATCACCAGCGTGTGGAACCATAAATCAGCTGTTTCATAAACCAGCTGTGAATCATCGTCTTCTTTCGCAGCAATTATCGTTTCTGCCGCTTCTTCACCAACCTTCTTGAGGATGGTATTCATGCCTTTCTGAAGCAAACCGGCAACATAGGAAGAATCGGCACTTGCTGCTTTTCTTGCCTCAATCACTGCAGCCAGTTCTTTTAATGTATCACCCATTTGACTGACCCTTTATCAGCTGTTCCCGTAAATTGAATCCGGGTCTTTCAGTACCGGTTCAACAGTCACCCAGCAGCCATCTTGCAGGCGCTGGTAGAAACAACTGCGCCTACCGGTGTGACAGGCGATACCGCCTTGTTGTTCAACCTGCAATACCACGACATCATTGTCACAGTCCAGCCGGATTTCCTGAACGGACTGCTGGTGCCCGGATTCTTCGCCCTTATGCCATAACTTTTTCCGCGAGCGAGACCAGTAAACAGCTGTACCGCCCTGTGCCGTCAACTGCAGTGCTTCACGGTTCATCCAGGCGACCATCAGAACCTTGCCGTCACCGGCATCCTGCGCAACTACCGGTACCAGACCATCATCGGTCCATTTGACTGCATCCAGCCACGCTTCGCTATTCATTGCTGCTTGTCTTCACTTTTATCACAATGAGAGCCGGTATTCAGGCTACAATCTTACCTCGATTCCCCGAGCTGCCATATGCTGTTTGGCCTCGCCAATACTGTACTCGCCAAAATGAAAAATGCTGGCTGCCAGTACTGCATCAGCCTTTCCTTCGATCACACCTTCCGCAAGGTGGTCCAGCGTACCTACACCACCCGAGGCAATAACAGGAACATCTACCGCGTCACTAATGGCGCGTGTCAACTCAAGATCAAATCCATCGCGGGTACCATCACGATCCATGCTCGTCAGGAGAATTTCTCCCGCCCCGTATGAAACCATACGTTGCGCCCACTCAACGGCATCAATTCCGGTCGGTTTACGGCCACCGTGTGTATAGATTTCCCATCGTGATGCTTCATCACCGGTACTGACCCGCCTGGCATCGATGGCAACAACGATACACTGGGAACCAAAACGGTCTGCCGCCTGTTTCACAAACTCCGGATTGAACACGGCCGCAGTATTGATGCCAACTTTATCCGCGCCAGCATTCAGCATGCGCTGGATATCAGCAACCTCGCGGATACCACCCCCGACCGTCAGGGGTATAAACACCTCACCGGCAACCTGCTCAACCACATGTACCATGGTATCGCGCTGATCAGAACTTGCAGTGATATCCAGGAAGGTCAGCTCATCAGCCCCTTCCTTGTCATAACGCCGCGCGATTTCCACCGGATCACCTGCATCACGAATATCAACGAACTGTACCCCCTTCACCACTCGTCCGGCATCGACATCCATGCAGGGAATAATACGTTTTGCGAGTCCCATGAGTTTGTCTCAGTCAGATTCGGTGGCGCACAACTCGTCGGCCAGTAACTGTGCAGATTCCAGATCCAGTGATCCTTCGTATATCGCACGGCCGGTTATCGCCCCCATGATACCCTCATCGGACACGGCGCATAGTGCCCGTATATCGTCAATATTGGTAATGCCGCCGGAAGCGATAACCGGAATATTAATGGCCTGTGCCAGTGCTACCGTTGAATCCACATTGACGCCACTCATCATGCCATCACGACCAATGTCTGTGAACACAATTGCTTCCACACCATCCTGTTCGAAACGCTGCGCCATGTCTGTGACAGAATGATGGGACAGCTTGGACCACCCTTCTATAGCCACCTTGCCGTCTTTTGCATCCAGTCCCACAATGATATGACCGGGGAACTCGACACACAGGTCGTTGACAAAGTGTGGCGCACTGACGGCCCTGGTACCGATAATGGCGTACTGGACGCCTGCATCAAGATAGGCCTGCACCGTTTCCTCGTCACGTATGCCACCACCGACCTGAATGGGCAGGTCGGGAAAGGATTCCGCGACCGCCTTGATCGCACCTGCATTCACCGGCTTGCCTTCAAAGGCACCGTTAAGGTCGACCATATGCAAGCGGCGCGCACCCGCATCCACCCAGCGCTGTGCCACCTCCACAGGGTTATCACCAAATACAGTCTCATCTTCCATACGACCCTGCCGCAGACGCACACACTTGCCATCCTTCAGGTCAATCGCGGGTATCAACAACATCTCTCAGGTGTCTCCATCCCAATGAACAAAATTTGATAACAGCTGCAGCCCGGCGTGCTGGCTTTTCTCCGGATGAAACTGCACAGCGAAAATATTTCCGCGGGCAAGTACAGATGCGAAATCAATGCCATAAGGCGTTGTTGCAGCAATATCTTCGGCTCTGTCCGGCGCCGCATAATAACTGTGTACGAAATAAAAACGGCTTGCAACCGGAATGTCCCGCCACATGACATGGTCATTCTGCGGATGAACCTGGTTCCAGCCCATGTGTGGTATCTTGAGCCTGTTACCAGCCACATCATCCTGTAAATCCCCGGGGAAGCGCACCACTTTTCCAGGGATAATGCCCAGGCATTCTGTACCCTGATTCTCCTCACTGAGATCCAGCAACGCCTGCATGCCCAGACAGACTCCCAGTAACGGTTTTGCTGCGGCTGCCTGCACAACGACTTCATCCAGCCCGCTTCGCTTGAGTTCGGCCATGCAATCCCGGATTGCACCAACCCCCGGGAATACTACCCGGTCAGCCGCAAGAATCTGTTGATGCTGACTGCTGACTATAACGCGTTCCTTACCGGCAACATGTTCCAGAGCCTTGGCAATGGAATGCAGATTGCCCATGCCATAATCAATGATTGCGATAGAGGTCATAGTGGATTAAACAAGTAAGAAAAGTGGCCAGGCAGCCCGATAATCAGGCCAGCCTAAAGACTTCCCTTGGTCGAAGGCAACTGGTTACCCAGTGCAACATCAGCTTCAAGCGCCATGCGCATGGCACGCCCAAATGCCTTGAAGATCGTCTCTGCAATATGATGCGCGTTGTCACCACGCAAACAATCAATGTGTAATGTGACCGATGCGTGATTACAGAATCCCTGAAAAAATTCGTGCAGCAGGTCGACATCAAATTCACCGATACGTGCACGAGGATACTCGGCATGGTATTCAAGCCCCGGACGCCCGGAGAAATCAATGACAACACGTGACAAGGCCTCATCAAGCGGCACATAGGCATGCCCGTAACGACGAATACCACGCTTGTCGGCCAGCGCCTTGCCAATCGCCTGCCCGAGTGTAATACCGACATCTTCAACTGTGTGATGGCCGTCAATGTGCAAGTCACCACTCGCCTTGACGTCAATATCCAGCATACCGTGGCGCGCCACCTGATCGAGCATGTGCTCCAGAAACGGCAACCCCGTGTCAAAAGTAGCGTTTCCTGACCCATCAAGGTTTACAGACACACTGATTTGCGTCTCCAGTGTGTCGCGGCTAACGGCCGCCTGTCGTTGTGACATAATAAATTACCATTAAAACCAGATAGTTATTTTGGAACCACACCCAGGTAACAACTATATTAACAGGTTACCGCCGAGGATTAACCTCCAGCCAGAAAGTAACCGGGCCATCATTTACCAGCGACACCTGCATATCCTTACCGAATTGTCCGCTCGCTACCGGTAGTGGCTGCATGCGCGCCTGTTCCACCAAATAGGTAAATAATTGCTGACCCTCTGCAGGACTGGCCGCAGTGGAAAAACCGGGGCGCATGCCACTGCGAGTATCGGCAGCCAGCGTGAACTGCGGCACCAGCAGCAACTCTCCAGCCGTCTGTTTAATATTCAGATTCATTTTACCGTCGGCATCCGCAAATATCCGGTATCCGAGCAACCGTTCCAGAAGACGCTCGGCCGTCGCCTCGTTGTCATCATGCTGCACCCCGACCAGCACCAGCAGACCCGCGTTTATCGATGCAACACGTTCAGTACCAATATCAACCTGTGCCTGCCGCACACGCTGCAGTAAACCAATCATCGAAAACGTCGCGCAAACTGGTCGGTGGCCGTCACCAGGGCATCGACAATCCCGGGCTCTGTCGCTGAATGGCCTGCATCCTGAATAATCTGCAGACGTGACTGCGGCCACGCCTGGTGCAGCAACCAGGCCTGTTCCAGCGGGCAAACCATATCATAGCGGCCGTGCACGATGACACCGGGAATCTCTTTCAATCGAGGTGCATTTTTCAGTATCTGGTTCGCCTGCAGAAAACTGTCATTCATGAAATAGTGACACTCAATACGCGCCAGGCTCAATGCTGTTTTAGGGTTAACGAAATGATCGACAACAGCGGCTTTTGGCAACAGGGTCGAAGCACGTCCTTCCCACAGTGACCAGGCCTTGGCCGCCGCCAACATCGCGATCTCATCATCACCCGTCAGGCGTTCATAGTAGGCACTGACCAGGTCATCCCGTTCAGCTTCCGTTATCGGCTGCAGGAAATCCTGCCACTGATCCGGCAATAAAAATGATGCACCCTCCTGGTAAAACCAGTGAATATCCCGAGGCCGACAGAGAAAGATGCCGCGCAGAATCAGTCCCAGTACATTTTCAGGATGTGTCTCGGCATACACCAGGCCCAGCGTTGACCCCCATGAGCCACCGAAGACAATCCACCGTTCTAAAGCCAGCCTGGCACGGATAGTTTCCATATCCGAGACCAGTGCCTGCGTGGTATTCCCCTGTAATGACGCATGCGGTGTTGAGTGTCCGCAGCCTCGCTGATCAAACAATATAATGCGGTAAATCTCCGGATTAAAAAATTGCCGGTGATACGATTCACAGGCCGCACCCGGGCCGCCGTGCACGAATACGACGGGAAGTCCATCTGCATTGCCGCATTCCTCGACATACAGACTATGCCCGTCTGATACAGGCACGGTGTGAACTTGATAGGGCTCAATCGCCGGATAAAACTGCTGCATATACTGTTTGAGGCCTTATTTCCTGGTCAAAAAAACAAAGGGCGTGCAATTGCACGCCCTTTAATCGTTTTACAGTAACCCTGACACGGGTCAGCGCATTCAGTTAAGCCAATAAGAACGTATCCCGATTTATATGAACAGGCAAACGTCTGACTTCTGTGCAACGGGCAAGAACGAGGTGGCACCGACGAAGTCAGTCACTTCAGGTATAAACTCACTGGAATCGAAGCCGAAAACATCAACTGTCATCTGACAGGCAACCATTTTCACTTCTGCTTCCAGACACAGACTACGCAGTTCTTCTACCGTAGCCACGCCCTTGTTCTTGAATGTCTTCTTCATCAGCCCTGTAGCAACCTTCTCAAATCCTGGCACACCCGCCATCAGCAGATTCGGCATCGGCCAGTTAAAATCCTGAAACCATTGCGGACCAAATGGCATCTTCATCGGCATCGCCGGATTACCCAGCGGACTGACTTCGGCGTCAATATCCTTTTTCAGGAGCAGCAGGCCGTAGAAGGTAAAAAAAATATCGACCTCCCAGCCAAGAGCCGCTGCGGTTGATGCAAGAATGAATGGCGGATAGGCCCAGTCCAGAGTACCCTTGGTGGCAATAATGGACATGGACGGTGTTCTGGATGCATCAATTTCTTCCAGTTTCGTGGGCAACAGTTCATCAAGTTTCTTGTCCAGCCATGCGTCCAGTTGTGCATTATCCGGAATATTTTCTGCAGTTGTTGACATAAGTCGTACTCCTCAAAAGCCACTCCGCAACATAGACAAGATGTTCTGGAATGATTTGGATAAGAACAGGAATTAAGCCCTGTACATTTTTGACCCCACGTAGTGACCCGGGTTCTTTGCATTACCGTGAGCCATGTCGATCTGGTGAGTTATTTATATGAACGTATAAGTATATTTGTCTATTCTTCTAGGGTCAATTTACGTTAGCACTGCTCCCAGGGTAGCCCATGAAAACGCCAGCCACCCAGTGTCGAACGGTGATGGCTATCGTCCAGTTCCCCCTCAAAGCCCTCGACGATATTGTAGACCTCTGTAAAACCTTTTCCTATCAACAGCTTGCCAGCCTCAAGCGAGCGTTTTCCACTACGGCATATCAGCACAACCGGTGCATCACTGCTGTGAATACCCATACCGACCCCACCAAGCATTACCTTGCGCACCTCTGTGACAAAATTTGGATTGACTATCCACTCCGGCGCATCGATCCAGGGCACATGCACACTTCCCCGGGGATGCCCCACGAACAGGAATTCCATGCTGGAACGCACATCAATCAGTACAACTCTCTGATCTTCCAGGACTAATTTCCAGGCCTCCGGGGGTGATAACGACTGTACATCGCTGGCCATAGCATAATCTCCTGGTTCAATAGATGACGTCTCACGCATTCTCCAGTGAAGAACGCTACGAGGCAAATAACTGTTATGAATTTACTTTATTTGGACTATAGTCTGACAGGACAGGAAGGCACACTATAAATTATCGGTTAATGAGCGCCGGAAGCTTATCCATAAGACATTAAAAATGTAAATTTGTGCCTTGAAAGCTATAATGCGGGTTATATCTTACTCATACATGTTGCTTTTGCCCTTAATATTAAGCACATTTACCACAAACAAAGAATATTTACACATATGGTAAAATTGAATCAATTACACCATGTATTTACCGTTTAGTGGTATTTTCTGTTAGATTTCACCCGGTATGCGACTGGCTTTAATTAAATTTATCCTGTACCTCTGTGCCTATCTGCCCTTGCCCATCATCCACGGTATCGGGGTATGCATCGGCTGGGGGCTGTTACTGATTCCGAATCGCTCCCGACAAAGCAGTGAAATTAATATTACCCTGTGCTGGCCGGAACTCTCCGTCCGGGAGCAACGTGCGCTGCTTCGCAACAGTCTCAAGGAAACCGGCAAAACCATTATTGAAACCAGCGCCCTGTGGTTACGATCCGGTAAAAGTGCCCTGAGATTAATCAAGCGCGTCGATGGTCACGAACTGGTCGAGCAGGCCCTCTCAAAAGGTGCAGGCGTCATTCTGGCAACACCACATCTTGGCGCATGGGAAGCGGCCGGCCTGTACGCCTCCGCACAATTCAAAATCACCTGTCTGTACCGCCCGCTGAAAATGCCGGAACTGGAGGATCTGGTACAAAGCTCGCGCAACCGCCTTGGCGGCAACTACGTACCGGCGACTGCCAAAGGTATCCGCGTGCTCTACAAAGCACTGGAGCAGGGCCATGTGGTCGCCATGCTACCGGACCAGGAACCAAAGGCCGGCACCGGAGTTTTCGCACCATTTTTCGGGATACCCGCCTACAGCATGGTGCTCCTGGCAAAACTCGCCGCAAGGACAGACACACCGATTATCTTTACCTGGTGTGAACGACTGTCCTGGGGTCGCGGTTATCACCTGCACTTCAGGGCAACTTCCGAAACAGTCCAGTCTGGTGATATTCATACCGCCGTCGCCGCAATCAATCAGGCTGCTGAAGACTGTGTACGCGAATGCCCTGAACAGTACCAGTGGAGCTACCGCCGCTTCAAAACCCGGCCCGCTGATGAGCCATCATTTTACAAGAAGAAACGCCCGGCCATTGAAACCGGTTGATCACTAGCGTCGCCAGAATGCACGCGTGAACAGAATCAGCAGGGTGAAGATCTCCAGCCTGCCAAGCATCATGGCAAACGACAATGCCCACTTTCCAGGATCTGTCAGACCGATAAAATTTTCACCCACTGCTCCCAGGCCGGGGCCAAGATTATTCATGCAGGCAGCCACCGCCGAAAAGGCCGTAATCTGATCCAGACCGGTCGCCATCAGGAACAGCATTAAGACAACGAAACTACCCACATAGGCTGCAAAAAACCCCCACACTGCACTGATGACACGATCCGGCATGGGTTTGCCGCCGACCTTGACGGGTATCTGTGCATTCGGCCGGATCAGCCGCATGGTTTCCCGGTGCCCCTGTTTGAGTAACAGTAAAAAACGGATGACTTTCATGCCGCCACCCGTTGAACCCGCACAACCCCCGATGAAACTCACAAACAACAGCATCACCGGCAGGAATCCGGGCCAGTCTACATAATCTGCAGTGGTAAACCCGGTTGTCGTACCGATGGAAACAGCCTGAAACAATCCTGCATACAGGGCATCGTCGAGAAATATAAAGGTATCGGTGTAGTAGAGATAAACCACTATGATGGACGTTACCAGCACCAGCACCGTCAAATAGGTCTTCAGCTCCGAGTCATGAAGATAGGCCTTCAGGCTTAGTGATCTCCAGGCAACAAAATGCAAGGCAAAGTTCATGCCCGCCAGCAACATGAACACCACGGCAATCATCTCGATGCTGGTACTTTGAAAAAAACCGATGCTTTCGTCATGCGTCGAGAATCCGCCAATTGCGACAGTCGAGAAACTATGGCCCATGGCATCAAAGAAACTCATCCCGGCGAGCCAGTAGCATACGGCACATACAATGGTCAGCGTCACATATATGTACCACAGGGCCTTTGCTGTTTCTGTAATACGCGGCGTCAGCTTGTTATCTTTCAGCGGGCCCGGTGTTTCAGCACGGTACAACTGCATGCCACCCACACCGAGCATTGGCATAATGGCGACAGCCAGTACAATGATCCCCATCCCGCCCAGCCATTGCAGTTGCTGACGATAAAACAGGATTGACTCGGGCAGGTTATCCAGCCCGGTGATAACCGTAGCGCCCGTCGTTGTCAGGCCGGAAAAAGACTCAAATACGGCATCAGTAATGGACATCTCCGGCTTGACGGAAAATGCAAACGGCAAGGCGCCAGCCAGCCCCAGTACCACCCAGAACAATACGACAATCAGAAACCCGTCCCGTACGCGCAGTTCATGCTTGAAGTGCCTTGCGGGTAACCATATCAGACAGCCCGACACCAGCACCGCAATCATACCGTCCAGAAAAACAAGCATCTGTCCGTCGCTGTAAAGCCAGGAGACAGCAGCGGGTGGCAGCAATGTGACACTGAACAACATCAGCATCAAACCAAGCAGCCGTTGAATGGAAAGCAAATGCACTGATCAATCGCCAGCCACAGTCAGCAACACATGCACAACAGCGCTACTGCCAGGCATGTCAGAAAAAGGTAACCCCGACCTGGAACAATTCTTCAACTTTCTGGATACATTTCTTGTCGGCGAGAAATAAAATCACATGATCATCAATCTCGATCACAGTATCGTGATGCGCAATAATGACTTCCTCACCACGTACGATAGCACCAATAGTTGTACCTTTCGGCAATTTGATTTCATCAATCGACCTGCCCATGACCTTCGAACTGCTGCGATCACCATGCGCCACAGCTTCAATCGCTTCCGCCGCACCACGCCGCAATGAATGCACCATGACAACATCACCACGCCGTATATGTGTCAGCAAACTGCCGATGGTTGCCTGCTGCGGGGAGATTGCGACATCGATCGTGCCACTCTGTACCAGATTGACGTATGAAGCTCTATTGATCAGCGACATAACCTTGCGAGCACCAAGACGTTTGGCGAGCATCGCTGAAAGTATATTGGCTTCTTCGTCATTGGTCAGCGCACAAAAAACATCAATGTTTTCGATATTCTCTTCCAGCAACAACTCTTCATCAGCCGCATCACCCAGCAGCACAATTGTTTTGTCCAGTGTTTCTGACAACATCCGGGCACGCTCTTCCTGTCGCTCGATAATCTTGACCTGGTAGCGGCTCTCGATTGCTGAGGCAAGTCGCATACCGATATTGCCACCGCCTGCCAGCATCACCCGCTTTACCGGCTTGTCCATCTTGCGCAGCTCGCCCATTACCGCACGAATATGCTTGCGTGCTGCGACAAAAAAGACTTCATCATCCGCTTCGATTATGGTGTCACCTTCCGGTGTTATTGGTTTACCCTGGCGAAATATTGATGCCACGCGTGCATCTATACCCGGCATATGTTCTTTCAGGTCACGCAATTCATGCCCGACCAGCGGACCACCATAGTAGGCATGCACTGCAACCAGCTGTACCTTGCCTCCAGCAAAATCCAGTACCTGCAATGCACCGGGGTTTTCAATCAGGCGCTGTATGTAGTCAGTCACCAGTTGCTCAGGACTGATCAGAACATCGACGGGCAGTGCTTCCTGTGCGAACAGGCGCATGTGATTCAGATATTCAACAGAACGTACACGCGCAATCTTCGTTGGGGTATGAAACAGGGTATAGGCCACCTGGCAGGCAATCATATTGGTTTCATCACTGCGCGTGACAGCGATAATCATATCGGCATCATCCGCGCCCGCCTGCCTCAGCACTTCGGGATGCGAGGCATACCCCCTGATGGTTCGAATATCGAGACGGTCCTGCAGATCCTGCAGTGTGGGCGAATCTTCATCAACGACAGTGATGTCATTGGCCTCACTGGCCAGGTTGGCAGCAACCGAGGCACCGACCTGACCGGCGCCCAGGATTATGATCTTCATATGCTGGTTTTCCCGATTCAGATTTCCTGCGGGCCGGAAACACGTTCTGATAACATTTACTCGCTACCTTTCTTGTGATCGATACCCAGAGCACGCAATTTTCTATACAGGTGGGTACGCTCCATTCCCACGCGTTTGGCAAGCTTACCAACACTGCCACCGACTTCCATTAACTGGTGTAACAGGTAATCATGCTCGAATTTTTCACGCGCCTCACGTAACGGGAGGTCATATGGCAGTATCGGTGCCGAGGACTCAGCGGATAATGATTGTGTCCTGATTGCCTGCTCAACCTCCGCAACCTCTATCTCTTCACCTGAACCCAGTATCAGTAACCGCTGCACCAGGTTCCTCAGCTCACGGATGTTTCCAGGCCAGTCATAGTTACGCAGCCTGTTCTGTGCCGCTACAGTAAAATGCCGATATGAGAGTCTCTCATGATTAACCATTTGATCTATATAGTAATCCAGGAGCTCATGCACATCATCTGCATGGTCACGCAAGGAAGGAATATGCAGTGGTACAACGTTAAGATGGTAAAACAGGTCTTCCCTGAATCGACCTGCTGCTACTTCATCTTCCAGGTTACGCTGGGTTGTGGCAATCACTCGCAGATCGACCTCGACATCCTCACTGCCACCCAGCCGTGTAAAGGAGTGTTTCTGAAATACACTCAACAAACGTGCCTGCGTCTGTAAATCCATATCGGCAATATCACCGATACACAGCGTCCCGCCATTGGCCTGCTCAAGCCTCCCGTAATTAACCGTCTCTCCGTCTTCCGTGCCAAACAGTTCGGCAGCAGAGTTTTCCTCTGATATGGAACCGACGGCAATTTCGACAAACGGGCCATCACGACGTGTACTCTGTTCATGAATATAGCGTGCAAAGGTGCCCTTGCCCGCACCGGCCTCACCACTAATAAGCACCCAGCTGTGATGCTGCGCGAGTTTTTGCGCCTGTTCGCGCAACTGTGTCATTACCGGTGATTTACCTTGCGGCTCTACGATCGGCTGCGCATGTTCCCGCAAATCCACGTTTTCACGCTGCAGGCGCTCACTTTCAAAAGCACGCTCAACCGTTAATAACAATTTTGCAAGCGAGATCGGCTTCTCGATAAAGTCATAGGCGCCCAGACGGGTGGCCTCAACTGCAGTCTCCACCGTGCCATGCCCTGATATCATGACAACCGGACAGGGCAAACCACCGTTTTCGGACCATTCACGCAGCAACGTAATGCCATCGATATCCTCCATCCAGATGTCAAGCAGGATCAGGTCCGGGCGACGTACGCGTCTTGCCTTGCGTGCAGCCTCTCCCCCTTCGGCTGTTGTGACAGAATAGCCCTCATCCTGCAGAATTTCCTGCACCAGGCTGCGGATATCAGGCTCATCATCAACAACGAGTATGTGTCGACCCGTCATATGCTGCGTTCCGTTTTTTTGAAGCCCATGTTTATGTTTGTTCCAGTGTTTTAGCAAACAGGCGAACTGCCTGAAGAGGGATTATAGCCCACCCTTGCGAACAGATGTCTTTACTCAGGAAAGAGCCTGATTACCCGACAGTGATCTGTTTTCACCCGCCAGCAATAACCGGATCCTGATAAACGCGCCACCTGCCTGACTGGATTCTGCACTGATCGCTCCCCCATGTTCCTCGACAATTTTTTTCACTATCGCCAGACCCAGCCCGCTACCTTTGGGTTTTGTTGATACATAGGGCTCGAAGATATTTTCCAGCTCATCCGGCTCAAATCCCGGCCCGTTATCATCAATACAGAGCTCAATCTGTTTTGAACCCACACCACCTACGCTGCAGGTTGAAACGATAATTCGGGCATCTGGCTGTCCTTTGACGGCCTCAAGTGCATTCTTGATCAGGTTATGCAATAACTGCCTTAATCGCCCGGCATCCCCCTCGATGACATCATTATCAGCGCTAAGCTGTTCAATAATCTGCACATTCAACCCACTGCCTCGATATAGATCAAGAACCTCCCGGACGAGCTGGTTGAGGTTCATGGCTTCCAGGTTAATATTGGGTGCTCGCGCATATTCACTGAAGGCGTTGACCATTTTCTTCATCGCATCAACCTGATTGACGATAGTCAGCGTTGCCCGATCAAGCACCTCGGCATCTTCAGCATCCATGTGCGCCAGATAACGACGCCGTAATCGCTCCGCGGACAACTGTATGGGTGTCAACGGATTCTTGATTTCGTGTGCCAGGCGGCGCGCCACTTCACCCCATGCTGCATCACGCTGTGCCTGTATCAGGGTTGTGACATCATCAAACACGATCACCAGGCCACCGGCACGCTTGCCCTTGCCACCCAGCACCGTACCTCGACACATCAGCACCTGACGACCGTTGGCCCCGAACAACGAGATTTCTTCCTCCCAGTTTTTATCACCCTGACTGCGGTATCTAGTCACCGTATCCACCAACGGTTTTAAATATGCGTGATCTGATGCAAGATACGATAACTCCCTGCCAAGGTATTGCCTGGCCTCTATACCGAGGCTCTTGCCGGCTGTCCGGTTAATAGCGCGCATGACAGAATCGGCACTCATGCTGATAACGCCCGATGAGAGATTGGCCAGCACGGCTTCCAGGTAGGCACGCTGCCCTTCTATCTGCTGCTGTCCACGGAAGGTCTGTTCGCGTGCACCGGCAAGGCGGCGCGTCATGTCATTGAAAGACCGCACCAGAAATCCGAGTTCATCTTCGCTGGCGACAGACAGTCGCTTGCTGTAATCACCTTCAGCGATCGCATGCGTCGCTTCAGCCAGGTCACGTACCGGTGCGACCAGGCGGCGCGCTGAATGAAACGCGGCCCAGATAGCCGCCAGCAAACTTAATACCAGCACAATGGACAAAGTCAGGCTATAGCTGAACTTGAGTGGCGTTCGCAGATACGACAGCTCATTGTATCGGGTATACGCAGACTGAACGCCATCCGCAAGCAGGCTGAAACGTTCAGACACTTCGTACATCGCCTGCAGGGTGTAGACCTCGTTGTCCGAGCTTGATGACAACACCGGTACCAGTGCGCGCGCAAACAGACCACTGTCGCCTATCGGGTCGAGACCTATATAATGTCTCCGGTTACGCATCAACAGCATCATCTCACCCGGTGGCTGGTCAGGAATAATATTGGTCAGATCCGAGCTGCTGGAAGCAACAATCCGGCCATCACCACCGATTAATGTCAACTCGGCAGCGCCGCTCCTGACACGGTGATCGTACAGCGTCAGTGACAAGGTTGCAGGTGACGCATCAGACAAATCTTCCGCCATGCGAATGGTCAGATTCAGCACATCACGCAGCCTGACGTCCAGTGCAGCCCGGCTGAGATCAAGCGCATCATCAAGCCCCTGCTCTATGCGAACATCAAACCAGCTGTCGATGCCACGCTGGAGAAACTGCAGCGAGAAATAATAAACAACCGATACCGGTACTACGGCAAGCACCACGAACATCACGACCAGCCTGCTGGTCATCCGTGCACCGGGCGCCTTCATGCGCTGCTGCCGTATCAGGCCGATGATATTTGCAATCACCAGTGCCCCGAGAAATACCAGCCCGGCTGCATTGATCAGCAGCAGCATGGAATACATCTGGCCGAAACGTTCGGAATTATGGGTTGCGTCACTCAACAATGAGAGTGACACCAGTAACAGCACAAACAGCACCAGCATCGGCAAAACGCCGAAGCCAACGCGTGTTATCGAACCAGCGGCCATTTGTACCACTTGCTCACCATGTCCCATTCCGAGGACACATAAGCAATTAACCGTACCGGTGTCGGCAATGATTCAACGTCCAGGCTGCCCCTGATTCGGAGACTGTAACTCGGCCCCTGGTTCAGTGCCTGGTCGGTTAAAAGCAGGTTTTCGATTACGCCTGCCGCCCGCAAGGCATCATCCAGGCGACTGTAATTCCCCTGCGTTCCGTCATTAAGGTCTTTCACCTGGTAACTCTGGCTGAGCGCATGATATTGCAACATGCGTCGCTCGGTGAATTCGATTTCAACGGAATCCCACAACCAGGTATGTGTCTCAACGACCTGCACCTGCAACTCAAATACCAGTGGAACACCGTTTTGTACGGCTTCCTCGGCACCCGAACTCAACTCTATGGAAAACTGTGCGTTCAGATAATCGCTGCCTTCGACTCGCCAGCTGTGCGCATCCTCAAGCTTGAAAATACCGGGATGTCCGGCACAGACCAGTGTCGGAAAACAGCAGATTACCGACAGCAGTAAAACAGCAACCCGGCGCCGCAGAAACCCGACAGCAGTGAATGCTGACAAAGCAGCTGTTAACCGAGCTTGCGCAAACATGCGAAATAAAATCCATCCATATCATTTTCACCCGGTAATATCTGCCTGCCATGTTGGCAGCCCCGGCCCCACGCTGCACTTATTGGCACTTCTTCGGCATCAGCCTGCATATTCAGAAAACGGGCTATCTGGCCACTGTTTTCAGCAGACAGCACAGAACAGGTGCAGTACAAAAGCATACCGCCTGGCGCCAGCAAGGGCCACAGCGCCTGCAACAGGCTTGCCTGCCGGGATACCAGTGTCGCAACGTCCTCCGGCTTACGCAACATTTTGATATCCGGATGGCGGCGAATCACACCCGTGGCCGAACACGGGACATCCAGCAGGATACGATCATACAGTTGACCATCCCACCACACTGATGGTTTTCCTGCATCACCCTCCAGCAGCTGTGCCTGCAGTGACAAACGAACCAGATTCTCTTCGATACGCTGCAAGCGCCGCCCGTCGATATCAATCGCGGTCAACCCTGTTATTTCAGGCCCGGCTTCCAGGATGTGCGCCATTTTCCCGCCTGGTGCCGCACAGGCATCCAGCACCCGCAGCCCCGCCGCAAGCCCCAGCAGCCCGACAGCCAGCTGAGCCGCACCATCCTGGACTGACACCATACCCTCGGAAAAACCGGGCAGGCTCTCAACAGGAACCGGCTTTATCAGCATCAGACCTGTTGCCACATGTGCCAGTGGCACGGCCTCGATTGACCCTGCATTCAATTCATCAAGGTACTCGTCCCGGGTAACGCGGCGTTGATTAACACGCAAGCTGAACGGCGGGCGTGCATTATTTGCGGTCAGAATGGCTTCCCAGTCATCCGGCCAGTCATGTTGCAACTGCTCAATGAGCCAGTACGGATGCGCATATTTTGCTACGTCATCAGATACGACCGTCTCATCAAGTGAGGCAGCACGACGCTGATAGTTACGTAACACGGCATTCACAAGGCCACGCGCCCATGGTTTTTTCAGTGCCTCTGTAGCCTTCACCGTCTCGTTAACAGCCACCCGTTGCGGCATTGCCAGCTGCGTTAACTGGTACAAGCCGGTCAGCAACAGGCAGTGAACATCGGCATCTCGCTGTTTCAGTGGTTTTTGCAAGAGTTGCTGTAGCAGGGCATCCAGCCGGTAATACCAGCGCAAGGTACCATAGGATAATTCCTGTACCAGCGCCCGTTGGCGCGCATCGGTCACTGACTTCACTTCATCCGGCAGGGCATCTGCCAGCGAACGACCACCGAAAGTCACCCGTACCAGTACCCGGGCAGCACAGGCACGAGCATCCATCGTCATGTCAACCCGGCAGTGCAGGTATTACTTACCCCCAAGAGACACGCCTTCCAGTGCATGTGCATTGATGAAATCACCCGCGTCTATGGCGCGTGCACCCGGCAGTTGCACCTTGCGAATGCACAGTCGCCCTTCACCACAGGCCACCTCGATACCGGCACTGGATGCAGACAAGACGGTGCCCGGTACGGCATCACTGCCGGTCAGCACAGGAAACGCCTCCCAGATCCGCAGCTGTTGTCCGTCATAGCGGGTTTCTGCCACCGGCCATGAATTAAATGCCCTGATCTTGTTGGCAATATTAACCGCGGAATCCTTCCAGTCGACTCGCGCCTCTGACTTCTGCAGCTTGCCGGCATAGCTGGCCAATGCCCCGTCCTGCGGGCAGGGTTTGAGGTCACCGTTCTCCAGTGCCGCAAGATTCTGTGACAGCAGGCGTGCACCCTGCAATGAGAGCCTGTCGTGCAAGCGGCTACCGGTATCGTCTGCAGTAATTTCACAGCTTGAACAGGCAAGCACAGGCCCTGTGTCCAACCCGGCATCCATCTGCATCAGGCAGACACCGGTCTCGGTATCACCGGCGAGAATCGCTCTTTGGATCGGGGCCGCACCACGCCAGCGCGGCAGCAACGACGCGTGTACATTGACGCAGCCCAGCCTGGGGATAGCCAGTACAGCAGGCGGTAATAACAGGCCATAGGCGACCACAACCATCAGGTCCGGTTGCCACTCCGCAAGCTGCTGTTGTACAGCCTCCGACTGCAGCGAGTCAGGCTGACAGACAGGGATATCATGCTGCATGGCCAGTTGTTTAACCGGGCTTGCCACCATTTTCCGACCACGGCCGGCCGGCCGGTCCGGCTGAGTATAGACCGCTTCCACATCGTGCGAACTATTCAGCAGTGCCTGCAGTGAATGCACGGAAAAATCCGGTGTACCTGCAAATAGTATTTTCATGATATAGCCTGTCAGGCAGGCAAATTCCGGGCAGGTGGTATTTGAACCCGATCAGATGACACGCTTGCTCGACTGGGCACCATCTTCAGAAGCTGTCTGTCGTTGTTCTTTTTCCAGTTTCTTCCTGATACGCGTGCGTTTCAGCTGTGACAAATAGTCAACGAACAGCTTGCCATCCAGATGATCTATTTCATGCTGGATACAGACAGACAGTAAACCACCGGCCTGCATCTCAAAAGGCTGGCCATTACGGTCAAGTGCCCGTAATCGTACCTGGTCTGCACGCTGTACCGTTTCAAAGACGCCAGGTACTGAAAGACAGCCTTCCTCCATTTCTTCTACACCCTCCAGCTCCAGTATTTCCGGATTAATCAGGCATAAAGGTTGGTCTTTTTCTTCCGATACATCAATGACTACGACACGCTTGTCACTATTAATCTGCGTCGCCGCCAAACCGATGCCAGGCGCCGCATACATGGTATCCAGCATGTCATCCAGCAGTTGCCGGATACCGGCATCAACTGTCTGTACAGCTTGGGCGATGTTGCGCAAACGCGGGTCGGGAAAATGCAGAATTTCGAGGAGTGCCATGTGATTGTCGTCACGAATCAATATCAACGTATTCAATATACTGTACCACATCCATGCCTGCTTGCGGCCGCCGGAAATTGACAAAAGGTTTTGTTCTGTGTGGGTTTTCCGCTAGACTCGCGCATGACCTGAAACTGCCAGCCATACAGCCCCGAATGACGGCAAACTGAACAGGCAACGATACAAACTCGACGTATAGAAAGGGACACCCATGTCAACCAAGAAATTGTTCGGAATGGTCTTAGCCACATTGCTTGCCAGCTCACTGATTGCCGGTGATGTGGTTCTCAACCCGGAACACCCGGATCGCTATGTCGTGGTTAAAGGTGACACCCTCTGGGATATATCAACCATGTTCCTCCGTGATCCCTGGTTCTGGCCGGAGATCTGGTACGTCAACCCGCAGGTTGAGAATCCACACCTGATTTATCCCGGCGACATACTCACACTGGTCTATGTCGACGGAAAACCGCAATTACAGATGACCCGTGGCTACCCAACCGTCACCCTGTCTCCACAGATGCGGGAAGAAAGCCTTGATAAAGCCATACCCACCATCCCGCTGGATGCCATACAACAGTTCCTGACCCGTGCCATCGTGGTCGATGAGAATGAACTGGAAACCGCACCCTATGTAGTACAGAGCGCCGGCGAACACGTGGTCACAGGTGTAGGTGATTATGTCTATGCCCGGGGCATCGAGGATCAAAACCATCCTGTCTACGATATTTTTGAACCCGGTGGTCCCTACATCGACCCGGATACCAAGGAAGTGCTTGGCTACCAGGCCCTTTTTGTAGGCCGGGGCCCTGTAGAACAGTACGGTGATCCCTCAACACTGTATCTGGCAGAAACCACCCGTGAAGTACGTGTCGGCGATCGCTTACGCCCTGCCGACCGTACAACCGCGCTCACACACTTCCAACCCCATGCACCGGCAGACAACACTGAAGGTCGGATAATTTCAGTGATCGACGGTGTTACCCAGATAGGCCAGTTTAACGTCGTTGCCATTAACCTCGGCACACGTGAAGGCATGGAGCCAGGCCATATCTTCCGTGTTTACCAGGCTGGTGAGGTCGTCAAGGATACCGTCAGCGGCAAGCGTAATGACATGGTCAAGTTGCCTGATGAAGAGGCCGGCCTGGTCATGGTGTTCCGCAGCTTCGAAAAAGTCAGCTTCGGACTGGTCATGAAAGCGACACGCGCCATTCACATCAATGATTTTGTACGGACACCCTGAAAACAAGCTACACACAGCAATCGCCATGGATGGTGAACATATGACTTCAGACACAGCCCGCGTGGCCCCGGGATGCGGTTAGCCATCATGGCGGCCCCGCTCTCACCACCGACCACCACAGACACCCTCAAACACTGGCTCGCCCTGTATCACGCACCGGGCGTGGGTGCCGTCACTTTCCACCTCCTGCTCGAGGCCTGTCCGAACCTGCAGGATTTACCACGCTCCGGTTCCGGGCAACTGCACAAACTGGGGCTGCCGCAGAAAGCCATTGACGCCTTGATGCACCCTGATACAGAAGCAATCACGCGTGATCTTGAATGGCAAGACAGGCCGGGCAATCGCATTATGACCTGTCATGACCCGGACTACCCGGTCTTGCTGTCACAGATGGATACACCCCCACCAATCCTCTATATACACGGTAATACCGACATTCTTGGAGAACCGTTGCTGGCCATGGTCGGTAGCCGTAATCCAACAACTGCCGGAGCACGGACCGCTACGGACTTCGCACGTCACCTGTCAGCTGCCGGTCTGGTAATCAGCAGCGGTCTGGCACTGGGCATCGACGCTGCCAGCCACAGGGGTGCACTGGACGCAGGGGCACCCACCGTCGCCGTTATGGGCACCGGCCTGGACCGGGTGTACCCGGCGCGTCACCGTGAGCTGGCGCGGCAGATTGCCGACCGTGGCGTACTGATCTCGGAATTTCCTGTCGGTACAGCCCCACGGCCTGAAAACTTTCCGCGGCGTAATCGCATCATCAGCGGCTTGAGCCTGGGAACTCTGGTGGTCGAGGCGGCAATGCGTTCCGGCTCGCTGATCACTGCCCGTCATGCCGGGGACCAGGGGCGTGAAGTATTCGCCATCCCGGGATCGATTCACAATTCTCTGGCACGGGGTTGCCATCACCTGATAAGACAGGGCGCCAAGCTGGTCGAGACCGCAGAAGACGTCATGGAAGAACTTGGTATATTGGCAACCAGCTGTTATCCGGCGGGTCAGACTACCGCTGAGACCAGAGTTGCTACCGAGCCTTCCAAACTTGACCCTGAGTATCAACAACTAATTGATTTTATAGAATTTGATAACACATCCATCGACCAGCTCGTAGGTAGCAGCGGATTGACGCCAGCCGAAGTTTCCTCCATGCTCCTGCAGTTGGAATTGAGCGGATATATTGCTTCCAGCCCTGGAGGACTTTATAACCGACTGAAATAACAGGTTAAAAATATGAAAGAAAACGTATTCGATGTACTGATGTATTTGTTCGAAAACTATTACATGGACGATGACAGCACCGTCACACCGGATCGAGACAGGGTCCAGCAAGAACTCAGTCAAGCCGGTTTCCCGTCGCTGCAAATCGATCGGGCCTTTCAGTGGATGGAGGGGCTGGCCAGTGAAGACTACCCACCCAGCATGCAGGCCGATCGTTCGCTGCGCCTGTTCTCAAGTCGTGAAATGGACCGGCTCGATACAGCGTGTCGGGGTTTTATCCTGTTCCTGGAACAGATGGGCGTGCTGACACCCGCCTGCCGTGAGCTGGCAATAGACCGTGCCATGGCACTCGAAAGCGAGGACTTCGACCTCGACCAGCTTAAGTGGGTCATCCTGATGGTCCTGTTTAACCAACCCGGGCAAGAAGCCGCCTACGCCTGGATCGAAGATCTGGTGTTCGACGACGTAACAAACTGCCTGCACTGAACCGCGGCCGTTCTGCCTGTCGCTAACATATTTCTATGAGCAAGAATCTCGTAATTGTTGAGTCCCCTGCCAAGTGCAAGACCATAAAAAAATACCTTGGAAAAGGCTATGACGTCATGGCGTCCTATGGTCACGTCCGCGACCTGATCCCCAAGGAAGGTGCTGTCGACACGGAGCATGACTTCGACATGAAGTACCAGATGATCGAGCGTAATTCGAAGCATGTCGACGCCATCGTCAAGGCAATGAAAAAATCGGATGCCCTGTACCTGGCAACTGACCCTGATCGGGAAGGCGAGGCCATTTCATGGCATCTGTGCGAGCTGCTCAGGAATCGCAAGGTACTCAAGGACAAGTCGGTTCATCGCGTTGTCTTTAATGAAATAACCAAGCGTGCTGTCAATGATGCGATAGAACACCCCCGTGAGCTGTCGACAGAACTCATCAATGCACAACAGGCACGCCGCGCCCTGGATTACCTGGTCGGCTTCAACCTGTCGCCACTGCTGTGGAAAAAAATTCGCAGAGGCCTGTCCGCTGGTCGCGTACAAACGCCGGCACTGCGCATGATTGTCGAGCGCGAAATCGAAATTGAAAAATTCAAACCTCGCGAATACTGGACTCTGGAGAGCGACCTCACACGTGACGACAAGGACTTTGTTGCACGCCTGACGCAACTGCATGGAGAAAAACTCAAGCAGTTTTCCATCACCGATGACAGCAGCGCCAACAAGGCCAGGGATGAGTTACTCACGGCCGCCGACGGCAAACTGGTCGTAGAGAAGGTTGAAAAGAAACAGCGCAAGCGCAACCCGACGGCACCGTTTACAACCTCCACACTGCAGCAGGAAGCCTCGCGAAAACTGGGCTTCACGGCCAGCCGCACCATGCGTGTCGCACAGCAACTCTATGAAGGCATGGAAATTGGTGGCGACACGGCCGGCCTGATTACCTACATGCGTACCGACTCGGTCAATCTGGCACAGGATGCACTGGATGAGCTGCGCATCTTCATACCTGAACGCTATGGCAAGGATGCGTTACCTGTGGAAGCACGCACCTATAAAACCAAGGCAAAAAACGCCCAGGAAGCCCATGAGGCGATCCGGCCTACCACCATTCGCAACACACCGGATGACATCAGGAAATATTTGTCCGCAGAACAGTTTAAACTCTATGACCTGATCTGGAAACGCACCGTCAGCTGTCAGATGATCCACGCCACGATTAATACCGTCAGCGTGGATTTCAAATGTGGCGAGGGAAATCTGTTTCGCGCCAATGGCTCAACCATTGTCGACCCGGGTTTCATGGCTGTCTACCAGGAAGGCGAAGATGATAAAAAAGGTGGTGGCGATGAGACGATGCTGCCCCCCCTTGAAAAGGGTGACAGCTGCTCACTGAAAGCCATTCGCGCCGACCAGCATTTTACCGAGCCACCACCACGTTATTCGGAGGCAAGCCTGGTCAAGTCACTGGAAGAACATGGCATCGGACGACCATCGACTTATGCCACCATTATTTCTACATTGCAGGCACGCGAGTATGTCACCCTCGAGAAGAAACGTTTTTACCCGACGGACGTCGGCCGCGTTGTCATCGAGTTCCTGACTGAAAATTTCACCTCGTATGTGGATTATGACTTTACGGCCGGTCTGGAAGACGAACTGGATGCCGTTTCACGCGGAGAAAAAGACTGGATCCCGTTAATGAACGAGTTCTGGAAGCCGTTCAACCAGCTGATTGGTAAAGACTATTCACGGCCCTATCCGAAACCCATTGATGAAAAATGCCCCGACTGCGGCAAACCATTGCAAATGAGCCTCGGCCGCGGCGGTTTCTTTATCGGCTGCTCCGGCTACCCGGACTGCAAGTACACCCGTAATGTAGATGAATCCCGTGAAAGCGCGGCACCGGAAGTCGTGGAGGGGCGCAGCTGTCCGAAATGCGAGTCAGACCTGATTATCCGCTCCGGCCGCTATGGCAAATTTATCGGCTGCAGCAGCTATCCTGCGTGCAAATATATCGAGCCGCTGGAAAAACCTGAAGATACCGGTGTGCAATGTCCGGAATGCAAAAAAGGCAATATCCTGAAGCGCAAGTCACGGCGTGGCAAGGTCTTCTTTTCCTGCGAGCGTTACCCGGATTGCAAGTACGCCATCTGGAATCAGCCGCTGGCACAACCCTGCCCGAAGTGCCACTGGCCAATCACCTCTATCAAGACCACCAAGCGTTCCGGCACGCAACGCGTGTGCCCGCAGCAGGACTGCAAATTTGTCGAGCCCTGGGATGAACCGATACCCGCTGCAGAAAATGCTGAAGATTAGCAGCCGTTCATCTGCGCGGTAACGGCGATTCATTACCAGCGACATCATGACCTGGCATATCAGAGAAGCCGTCCGGCAGCTCGCCTCCGGTGGTGTTATCGCCTATCCCACAGAAACGCTGTACGGACTGGGATGTGATCCGTTCAATGGTCATGCAGCGCTGCATCTGATTGCGTTAAAAAAAAGAAACATTGATCAGGGACTGATCCTTGTCGCCAGTCATTTCGAACAGCTGGAGCCGCTCCTGTGCCCGTTAACAGCAACCGTCAGAAAGCGTGTTGACCGACCAGGCAAGTCACCTGTCACCTGGGTGCTACCCTGCCTGCCAGAGATACCTGCATGGCTGCGTGGCACGCATGATTCACTGGCCATCAGAGTGAGCAACCATCCTGTTACTGCAGCACTTTGCAGACACTGGGGCGGGCCGCTGGTTTCGAGCAGCGCAAACATTCACGGACAACGGCCCGCAACCACTCCGCTTGCCGTACGCAGGGCATTTAACGGGCGGCTTGACTATATCCTGCACGGGACGCACGGTAGCACCAACAGGCCCAGCCAGATACGAAATGGTCTGACAGGGGAACTGCTGCGCAGTAACGCCTGAATCACATACTTCCAAACAATGACTGATTGGTAACAGCAATGTCTGATACACAAATTGACAGCACACACATAGAGCTCGTACATGACTACCTGATGGCGCTGCAGGACAACATCTGTAACGCCTTCGAGAAACTGGATGGCAGCGGCAGTTTTCGTGAAGACAGCTGGACCCGTGATGAAGGTGGCGGTGGCCGCTCACGCGTCATGGAGGCTGGCACCGTATTCGAGAAAGCCGGCATCAACTTCTCGCACGTCTATGGCACCGAACTCCCGGCCTCGGCAACCGCTACTCGCCCCGGTCTTG
The DNA here is from genome assembly GCA_039714975.1 of Pseudomonadota bacterium. GTDB lineage: Bacteria > Pseudomonadota > Gammaproteobacteria > UBA9214 > UBA9214 > UBA9214. The sequence goes on along the minus strand of JBDLIH010000003.1, from coordinate 71,636 downwards.
CCGGTCGTTCGTTTCAGGCCATGGGCGTGTCACTGGTCATCCATCCACACAATCCCTATGTACCGACTTCACACGCAAATGTACGCTTCTTTGTTGCAGAAAAACCAGGGGCAGACCCGGTCTGGTGGTTTGGTGGCGGCTTTGACCTGACCCCCTATTATGGCTTCAGAGAAGATGCTGAACACTGGCACCGGCTGTCGAAGGAAGCCTGCACACCCTTTGGCGATGAGGTCTACCCACGTTACAAGCAATGGTGCGATGAGTACTTCTATCTCAAGCACCGCCATGAACCGCGTGGTATCGGCGGCCTGTTTTTTGATGACCTGAATGAGGGTGGCTTCGAGAAATGCTGTGCATTGATGATCAGCATTGGCAATCACTACCTGCCAGCCTACCTGCCCATTGTTGAACGACGCAAGGACATGGCCTATGGCGACCGTGAAAAGGCATTCCAGCGATACCGCCGCGGTCGTTACGTGGAATTCAACCTGGTGTATGACCGCGGTACCCTGTTTGGTCTGCAATCAGGCGGTCGCACCGAGGCCATCCTGATGTCATTGCCTCCGGAAGTGACCTGGCGCTACGACTGGCACCCCGAACCCGGTAGCGCAGAAGCAGAACTTTACGACGTATTCCTGCAACCGACCGACTGGCTGGCAGAGTAAGAACCCTGGAGATTTCTCCTTCCTGCCAGGACTACCTGCGGTACGGCAGAACCGGATAATCGGTTGATTTTCCAGAACATATAGAATATTAATATTGATATTATAATTAGTTGTAAATAGTACTAGACTTATTCTAGTTCCAGTTCTATGCTCTTAAGCAGCCCAGGTGATGGCCACCAATCGCGTCCATAGAGCATCAGGAGCTGACATGAACCGACTGTTATACCCCCTTTTGCTGGCATCCTTTGCCGGCCTTGCACAGGCTGCACCGCTGGGCCTGCCCGAAGTTCCCGTTCCCGCAGACAACCCGCAGACAGAAAATAAAATAAAGCTGGGTGACAAACTGTTTCATGACACGCGCTTCAGTGCTACCGCTGAAGTCAGTTGCAGCACATGCCATGCACGTGAAAAAGGCTTCACTGACAACCTGCGTGTTTCCGAAGGCATTCATAAACTCACCGGCACCCGCAATGCACCCACGGTGATAAATTCCGCCTACATGCAGACCCAGTTCTGGGATGGTCGTGAACCTGATCTCGAGGGACAGTCAATACAGCCGCCGCTTAACCCGGTTGAAATGGGACTGAAGGACTACGACCCGATTCTTGAAGTCGTCCGCAGCGACCCTGAATATATCCGACAGTTTAAAAAGGTGTTCGGAAAAAGTGGCGATGGCATCACCATGGATCATGTTGCAAAGGCCATCGCTTCATTTGAACGTACTGTTATCGCGGGGAACTCACCCTTTGATCGCTACCAGTATGGTGGAGAAACAGAGGCACTGAATGATTCACAGCAACGTGGTCTCTCCCTGTTTCTTGGCAAGGGACGCTGCGTGTCCTGCCACCGCATCGAACAAACGACAGCCCTGTTCACCGACAACCGGTTTCATAATATCGGTGTCGGCTTCAAGCGTGTGCAAGGCAAGGAAGCAGTCACGGCTGCAGCACTCATAAAGGCAAAACGAAAAGGTGCAGATGTGGATGTTACCGTGCTGACACAGGAAAACATGTCCGAACTGGGGCGCTTCGCCGTGACCGAGAATCCCACACAGGTCGGCGCTTTCAAGACCCCCACACTGAGAAATATAGCAGTCACACAGCCCTACATGCATGACGGCAGCCTGAAGACGCTTGATGATGTAGTAACGTTTTACAACAACGGCGGCCGTGAAAAAGAGAGCGATCCCCTGTCGCCGTTCATGAGTGGCGGCATTAAACCCCTGGAACTGACCGAGGATGAACAAACTGACCTGGTTAATTTCCTCAATGCATTAACCAGCCCGGAATATGCACACCTGGCCTCAGCAGCAGCCGGCAAGGAGAAAACCCATGAAAAAAATTAATCGGCGCAGTTTTCTCAAGCAGGGCGGTGCAGTCCTGGCTGCCAGCACTCTGCCACTCAGCCTGGTAGAAGTTGCCTTTGGAAAAAACAATTCACAGAACTTTACCTTTGCCTATATCTCGGACTCGCACATTACCCATATCAAGGACAATCAGTTTGTACGTAACTGGGACCGTGGCTTGATACGGGCCGTAGCTGAAACCAATCTGATGGATCCGCGGCCTGACTTCGTATTTTATGGTGGCGACATTGCCCAACTGGGCAAAAAAGAGGAAATCGACCACGGCCTGGAAATACTCTCCGGCCTGCGTGATAAAACCTACTACGTCATGGGCGAACATGACTACTACCTGGACCTCGGTGAATACTGGCGCAAACAACTCGGTCCCGACCACTACAGTTTCGATCACAAGGGTGTGCACTTTGTCGTGCTTAACAGCATTCTGACATTCGACGACTGGATGTATGACAAATGGTCCAGTGGCAAGGAACGTATGGGCCAGATGGCTCGCCTGGACAATCCGCAAGGTTCGCCGTTCATGGTAGGCAAGGCACAGCGCGACTGGTTGCAGGAGGACCTCGGCAAGGTCAGTGAGGACACACCACTGGTTGTACTGTCACATTCCCCGCTGCAAAAGATCTACAAGGGCTGGAACTTCTGGACCGATGATGCCGAACAGGTGCAGGCGCTGCTGAAACCGTTTGACAAGGTCACTGTGCTGTATGGTCATGTACACCAGATTCAGACCAACCAGATTGGCAACATCAGTTTCCATGCCGCCATGGCTACCGCCTGGCCGTGGCCCTACCCGGCAACATACAGCCAACAAGCATCATTGCTACCCAGGCTTACCGTGGAAATGAATCGCGCCGACCCGTTCTTTGAAAGGGATGCCACCGGCTGGCAGTTCATTAACATGGCAAATGGTGATGTGGCCGCTAATTATCAGTTGCCGGACAACCGCAATCGTGTTGTCGCCTATGACAGCAAACTCGGACACCCGGTAGACACTCAATACCAGGCAACCGACAAACGTATACCGCCACAAGACAACTACTAGTTCCGGGGAAATAATCATGCATACACGCATCACACGGACAGGCATTCGTACTGTAGTCACAGCTTTCGCCATTAGCGTTCTGTCGACAGCCGCTGCAGATGAATTTACCCGGGGAGATCTGGGTCGCTGGCAGGCGGAATTTGAATCAGTGGTACAACAAGGTGAAAAACTTTTTCACGGTGGACTCGGGAATGCCAATACCATGTCCTGCGATCAGTGCCACCCGAATGCCAGCAACACACACCCTGAGACCTATCCCAAGTTCCAGCAACAACTGGGCAAGGTCGCACAACAGTGGGAGATGATTAACTGGTGCATCATGAATCCGCTGGAGAGTGATCCATTGGCCGCTGATGATGCAAAGATGATTGCACTGCAGGCCTATATCAATTTCGAACGCCGCGGCGTGGCAATGTCCCCGGGGAAACACTAGGCCAGTATGCTCACACCCTGCAGGCAAAAAAAACCCGCCTTTCGGCGGGTTGAAAACGCTTTTCAGCGTCGGAGGAGCCTTTCTACTGCTGTGCATGACAAAATCTTCTCTGAGATAGATCCTGTACTGCCTTCATATTTCAGGAACCATGTCACAGTGCACTATTGAATCACTGTCTGAATTGGCTATCGGCGCCAGGATGACAATCTTTAGCACTCATCACACGCGTGGAACATATAGCTTATCCTATTGATAATAATGTGTTTTATAGGCTCTTAATAAACCGGGTCGTCATCGATAAGATTCTAACTGACCACGCTCACCGGTCACGGTAAACTGTAGCCCTTCAGTTTTCAGAGAGCAGCAACCGTGACCGAGATACCCTCAAGCAACAGTCGATTTCCCGCTACCCGTATGCGTCGCATGCGACACGATGAGTTCAGCCGGCGCCTGATGCGCGAGACACAGCTGTCCACTGCTGACCTCATTTATCCTGTATTTGTGCTTGAAGGTGAACAGCAACGTGAACCGGTCGTGTCCATGCCCGGCGTGGAACGCCTCAGTATCGATGAACTCCTCAAGGAAGCCACTGAAATCCACGAGCTGGGTATTCCGGGCATTGCTCTGTTCCCGGTCACACCTGCCAGCGGTAAATCCGAAGACGCCCGTGAGGCATTCAATCCGGATGGTCTCGCGCAACGTGCCGTACGTGAAATAAAACAGGCATTGCCAGACCTTGGTGTAATGACCGATGTCGCACTCGATCCCTTTACCACCCACGGCCAGGATGGACTGGTCAATGCAGACGGCTATGTCCTGAACGATGAAACGGTTGATGTGCTGGTCAAGCAGGCCCTGTCTCATGCCAATGCCGGTGCTGACATCGTGGCACCCTCGGACATGATGGATGGCCGCATTGGCGCCATACGCACCGCTCTGGAGCAGGCCGGCCATCGCAATACCCGTATTCTGGCCTATGCCGCCAAGTATGCCTCCAGCTTCTACGGCCCGTTCCGCGATGCCGTGGGTTCGGCCGCCAACCTTGCCGGCGGCGACAAGTACAGCTACCAGATGGATCCGGCCAACAGTGACGAGGCCCTGCGGGAAGTGGCCCTGGACCTGGCGGAGGGTGCCGACATGGTGATGGTCAAACCCGGCATGCCCTACCTGGACATCATCCGCCGCGTGAAGGATGAATTTGGTGTCCCTACCTTCGCCTATCAGGTCAGTGGCGAGTACGCCATGCTCAAGGCGGCCGCCCGGAATGGCTGGCTGGATGAACAGGCGGTCGTACTGGAGTCGCTGTTATCCATCAAGCGCGCCGGTGCCGATGCCATCCTGACCTATTTTGCAAAATCAGTCGGACACTGGCTGGCTGCGGACCAGGCGACACCTGCTGTCAAGGTATGATCGATCGCTATGCCGTCATGGGCAACCCGGTTGCCCACAGCAAGTCACCTCGCATCCATTCCCTGTTTGCCCATCAGACAGATCAGCAACTGCAATACGATGCCATCCGGGTCGAGTCCGGCAACCTGGCAGTTGCCGCTGGCGACTTCCTTGCCGGTGGCGGCAAGGGTCTGAACATCACGATACCGCTTAAGGAAGAGGCCTGGACGCTCGCAAACACCCGCAGTGGCCGTGCCGAACGTGCCGGCGCCGTCAACACTCTGGTTCTTGATCAATCCGGCAAGCATTTCGGTGACAACACCGACGGGGCCGGCCTGCTGCGTGACCTGCTGCACAACCACGGCACCACGCTGCGAGAGAAGCGCCTGTTACTGGTGGGTGCCGGCGGTGCTGCACGCGGTGTTATAGAACCCCTGCTGCTGGAGAAACCGTCACTGCTGGTGATTGCCAATCGGACTCCGGACAAGGCTGTCGAACTGGCACGCCTGTTTTGCGACCTGGGCCATACAGAGGGTTGCGGACTGGACGACGTTGCCGGTCAATCCTTCGATCTCATTATCAATGCGACTGCCGCCAGTCTGGCCGGACAGGTGCCGGCACTGCCGGACAATGTCGTGACACCGGTCAGCTGGTGTTACGACATGATGTACGCTGACAAGCCCACTGCCTTCATGGACTGGGCACAACAACGCGGTGCAGCACGCTGCATGGATGGCCTGGGGATGCTGGTAGAACAGGCAGCCGAGTCGTTTTTTTTATGGCGTAACGTGCGGCCGGATACCGGATCCGTCATCCAGGCATTGCGCTCTGCGGGCTGATCAGCGATTGGCCCGGTGACGGTTTTTCAGCTCCACATAATGTGCCGCAGAATAATCAAGGAAACCCTCTTCTTCCGGACGTAAAGCACGCGCCTTGCGTGCGGGTGAACCCACCCAGAGGAAACCACCCTCAAGCTCCCGGCCGGGTGGCACCAGGCTACCGGCACCCACGATAGCGCCCGAATGGATAACCGCACCATCCATAACAGTGGCTGCCATGCCAATCAGGCAACGATCTTCCACAGTACAGCCATGCAATATAGCCTGGTGGCCCACCGTGATATCGGCACCGATGTGCAAGGCAAATCCACCGGGTGCAAATTCACTGTCATGACTGACATGTAAAATGCTGCCGTCCTGTATGTTGGTCCGCGCCCCGATGACAATGGAATTGACATCACCCCGGGCAACCACCTTTGGCCACAGCGAGACATCTTCCTCGAGTGTAACATTACCGATTACCAGCGCCGTTTCATCCACGTAGGCGCTGTTCGCGATACGCGGTTCACTACTCTCAAATTTTCTTACACTCACAAACTACCCCTGTTACGTACCTGACAATGACTGCCGAATATAGCACCCATCTGAAAAGAACTACCGCCGGATAGTATCAGACAGTACACTTTAACGAGCGAGCCCGTAGGCATTACACCCGCAAATAACGAGGTAATATACGAATGACGAATCCCCTGCTGGACCAGAACGGCCTGCCGCCTTTCTCAAAGATCAAACCGGAACATGTGAAGCCGGCCATAGAGGCCCTGCTGGCCGAGAGTCGACAACTGGTTGAACAACTGCTGCTGCAGAACAGCCGGTATAGCTGGGATAATCTTGTCGAACCGCTGGATGAGATGGACGACCGTATCAATCGTGCCTGGTCGCCGGTCAGCCATATGAACTCGGTCGTCAACAGTGAGGCATTGCGTGAGACCTATAATGAATGCCTGCCCATCCTCAGTGAATACGGCACCGAAATGGGACAACACGAGGGTCTGTTCAGGGCCTACCGGGCTATTGCGGATGGCGACGAATACCAGCGCCTCGACACGGCACAAAAAAAGGTCATCAATAATGCGCTGCGGGATTTCCGTCTCTCCGGCATCGAACTGGACCAGGCTGCCCGCGATCGCTACAAGACCATACAGCAGGAACTCTCAAGGCTCACCTCGCAATACAGTGACAACGTGCTGGATGCCACCAATGCCTGGTATAAGCAGTTGACGGACGAGTCCCTGCTCACGGGGCTGCCCGAAAGTGCGCGCTCACTGGCCAGGCAAACAGCCGAACAGCGCGAGCTGGATGGATGGGTGCTTACACTGGAATTTCCCTCGTATTACCCGGTTTTGACCTACGCCGACAACCGTGAATTGCGTGAAGAACTGTATTCCGCCTATGTAACACGTGCCTCCGGCCAGGGCCCGCATGCCGACCAGTGGGACAATACCGAAACCATGGAAAAGATCATGGCGCTGCGCCACGAAGCCGCGCAGTTACTGGAGTACTGCAACTATGCAGAACGCTCCCTGGCCACCAAGATGGCGGAATCAACTGACCAGGTCATGGGCTTCCTGGAAGACCTGGCGGAACGCTCAAGACCTGCCGCACAACGCGAACTGGAAGAGGTTCGCAACTTTGCCCGCGAGCACCATGACCACGAAGACCTGCTGGCCTGGGACATACCCTATTACTCGGAAAAACTGCGGCAGAAAAAATACGCCATTTCACAGGAAGAACTGAAACCCTATTTCCCAGAACCGCGCGTTGTCAGCGGCTTGTTTGCCATCGTTGGCCGGCTGTACGGGCTGCAAATCGAGGCCGTTGAAGGCGTCGACACCTGGCACGAGGACGTTGCCTTCTATCACATCCGGGATGATGCGGGTGAAGTACGCGGCGAATTCTATCTCGACCTGTATGCGCGCCCGCACAAACGCGGGGGTGCCTGGATGGATGAGTGTATCTCCCGCCGTCGCAGTGCCTCGGATCTGCAGATACCGGTCGCCTATCTGACCTGTAATTTTTCACCGCCCATCGGCGACAAACCCGCGCTGTTTACCCATGATGAAGTCATCACCCTGTTCCATGAGTTCGGACATGGCCTGCACCACATGCTGACGCAGATAGACTATGCCGGGGTATCCGGTATCAGCGGCGTGGCCTGGGATGCGGTAGAACTGCCCAGCCAGTTCATGGAAAACTGGTGCTGGGAGCGCGAGGCGCTGGACCTGTTTTCCGGTCATTTCGAAAGCGGTGAAAAGATACCGGAGACACTGTATCAACGCATGCAGCAGGCGAAAAATTTCCAGTCTGCCATGCAGATGATGCGACAGCTGGAATTTGCTATTTTCGACTTCCGCATCCACCGCGACTACGACACAGATAAGGGCGCACGCATCCATGCCACGCTGCAGGATGTACGCAAACAGTATGCTGTCATACAGCCACCGGCATTTAATCGTTTTGAAAACGGTTTCACGCATATTTTCGGGGGTGGTTACGCGGCCGGTTACTACAGCTACAAGTGGGCAGAAGTCCTGTCTGCCGATGCCTTTTCAGCCTTCGAGGAAAGCGGCATCTTTAACCGTGAGACCGGAAAACAATTTCTCGAGTGCATACTGGAGCAAGGCGGTTCACGCGAACCGATGGAACTTTTTGTAGAGTTCCGCGGCCGCGAACCGACCATTGATGCGCTGCTGCGCCACTGCGGTCTGGCGGCATAATGAAAATTGCCACCTGGAATGTTAATTCCCTCAAGGTACGTCTGCCGCACGTACAGGACTGGCTGGCTACCTCACAGGCCGACATCCTGTGTCTGCAGGAAACCAAGACGACCGACGAGAACTTTCCCGTCGATGAGATAGAGGCCGCCGGTTACCAGGTAGTGTACTCGGGACAAAAGACCTACAACGGTGTCGCCATTATCAGCAAGCAACCGGCAACGGATATCATCACCGATATTCCCGGACTGGATGACCCGCAACGCCGCATACTGGGTGCCACCATCGGCGGGGTACGGGTGCTTGATTTGTATGTAGTCAACGGGCAGGAAGTGGGCAGTGAGAAATATGCCCATAAGCTGCACTGGCTGGAGACGGTCTCCGGGTACATCAACGAGCAGCTGCAACAGCATGAGCGGTTCGTGGTCGTCGGTGACTTTAATATTGCACCTGACGACCGTGATGTTTATGACCCGGAGGCCTGGCATGAGCGCATTCTGTGCAGCACGCCGGAACGCGAAGCCTTGCAAAAGATCATTGCTCTCGGCCTCACCGATACCTTTCGCCTGTTTGATCAGCCCGGGAAAAGTTACAGCTGGTGGGATTATCGAGCCGCCGGTTTCAGGCGTAATCACGGACTGCGCATTGATCTGATACTGGCCAGTCAATCCCTGTCAGACAAGTGCACTGCTTGCTTGATTGACAAGGAACCCCGCAGCCTGGAACGACCGTCTGACCATACACCGGTTATTGCGGAATTTACGCTGTAAAACAGGATGGCAGGCCCGCACCAAGATCAGGGTATTGCAACGTCACTGCCAGTTCATCCAGCATTTTCGAATTGCTCATGCGCCTGGAATCTTTCAGGAATGAGAGCATGCCTGCAGAAAGCACCTCCTGTGCCTCGGTACGGCTGACGGTCGGTGGCCGGGGCAGCCCGGCAGCGTCGGCTACCTTGAAAAAGTAATCCGTCATATTGCTGGGATGGCCATCACTGACATTGTAGACCGTGTTGGCATGGGAACTCTTGATGGCCGCCACACAGATATGTGCCAGGTCATCGGCATGTATACGGTTGGTATAGGGCGAATCCTGCTCACGTAATACAGGTGTACCCTTGCGCAAACGTGCCAGTGGCAATTTTCCCGGCCCGTAGATACCGGGCACACGCAACAGTATCCATTGTGTGTCGTGTGCATGGCACCACGCTCTTAGCCGCTGTTCTGCATCCAGGCGGCGGTGACCGCGTGCCGTGGCCGGGTTGACAACCTGCGACTCGCTTATCCATGCCCCCTGACAATCGCCATATACCGCACTGGTACTGATGTAGACAATGCGACGCGGCGGCGCCTTAACATCCAGCGCCTGAAGAAAAGTCTGCATGCGCGGGTCCTGCTCTCCCTGCGCTGGAGGTGGTGCAAAATAAAACACGACATCAAACCCATGCGCCCATACAGACTTCGCCACAGACTGTTCCAGATCAACTGTGATAGCCCGGATGCCGGTACGATCGAGTTCCGCAGCACTTTCCTTGCTGCGGACGCAACCCGTGACCGTGTAATTCTCCGCCCGCAACAAACCGGCCACACGCCTGCCGATATAGCCGCAACCCGTGATTAGCACAGTTTTATATGGTTTATCTTGCATATTAAATCAGCGACAATGCCCGTTTCCGTTGAGTTTTTTTATTACATGTCTTATCAGGTCACCATAGCGTCCAGCGGTCATACCTTTAATGTCGAGCCATCCGAGACCGTTCTCGATGCCGCGTTGCGCCAGGGCATTATACTGCCCTACGGGTGCCGCCATGGTAATTGCGGTTCCTGCATGGGTGACATCATCACGGGGTCGGTTGACTACCAGCAGGGACTGCCAGCGGCACTCAATGCCGAAGACGCCGCAAGGAACAAGGTTCTGTTCTGCCAGGCGCGGCCAAACACTGACCTGACCATAAAAGTACGTGAAGTCGATGCCGCCAGGGACATCGAGGTCAGAACCCTGCCCTGCCGGGTCAACAGACTTGAACACCTGGCACATGACGTCATCCGCATTTATCTGAAAATCCCTGAATCCGAACGCTTGCAGTTTCTTGCCGGTCAGTACATTGACGTGCTCCTCAAGGACCATGCGCCGCGTGCGTTTTCAATTGCCAATGCGCCGCATGATGATGACTTTATCGAACTGCACATTCGCAATGTAAGCGGCGGCTATTTCAGTGCACAGGTATTCAACCAGATGCAGGAAAAAGCCATGCTGCGCATAAAGGGCCCCCTGGGTACTTTTTTTCTGCGTGAAAACAGTGAACGTCCCGCGATCCTTATCGGTGGCGGCACCGGCTTTGCTCCACTCAAGGGAATGCTGGAACACGCCTTTTATACGTCAATCGACAAGCCCCTGCACCTGTTCTGGGGAGTACGCGCCACACGTGATTTGTACCTGAAGGCACTACCCGAGCAATGGCAGCAGTCTCATGATAATTTCCACTACACCCCGGTCCTGTCTGAACCTGTCGCCGCGGACAACTGGCAGGGTGAAACCGGCTTTGTGAGCGACAGCGTCGTCAGGCAGTACCCGGACCTGTCGGGATACGACGTCTACATGAGTGGGCCACCGGTGATGGTAGAGGCCGGACACAGGCTGTTCCTGAAGCACGGCCTGGATGAAAACCGCTTCTTTTCAGACGCCTTCGAATACGCCGCGCCCTCTGACAAGCTGAAATAAATCCAGCGTTATTGAATGGCCGCAACGATCGCTTCGTCGCCTGCATTGGCCGCGATAACCGGCTGCTGAACAAACCCCAGTTGCTGCGCCAGCCTTGCCTGGCGATGACCGATAACGACCAGTGGAATTTTCAGTAACAGCGGCTGTCCTTCGGGTCCGGCCATGGCATACAGGTTCTGCAATGCCTCGTTACTGGTAATCGTGATGCAATCAAGGTAATCCGGTTGTAACAGTGTCTGCATGCGTTGCGCATCCACTGCCGGACAGGCACGCTGATAAACCTCTACATAGTCAACATCAGCACCGCGTGCAAGCAGCGTATCGCGCAGTAATTCACGACCACCGTTGCCACGGAATATGACGACACACTGACCCGACATATCCTGAAGCTCGTCCAGTGCCAGCAAGGCCTCGCTGCTATACTGATGTTCGGGCACCACGTCGACTGACAGCCCGTATGGCAACAGGGCTTCTGCGGAAGACGCACCGACCGTGGCAATACGGGTATTCTCGGGCCAGTCGCGCCGATTGAGGATAAACTCAACGCCCATTCTGACGGCATTGACACTGACGAATACCGCCAGGTCATATTCCTCAAGCATATCTGTCAGCGCTTCAATCCGGTAGTTATCAGCGGGCTTGAGAATTTCGATGCTCGGCAGGGAAATGGCCTCATGGCCTGCCGCTTCAAGCAAGCTGCACAGATGCCTCGCCTGCGCGGCTGGCCGCGTGACCAGTATACGTCTAGCCGTCATTCAGCAACTCATCAAGAATCGTGCGGGCACCGCGTGATAACAAATCCTCGGCAAGTTGTTTCCCCAGTACCTCGGCATGCACCGCAGAACCACGGACGTCACCGCGAATGACCTTGCTGCCATCCGGCTGACCCACCAGACCACGCAGTTCAAGAACACCGGCATTCAGTAGCGAATACCCGGCGACCGGCGCCTGGCAACCACCTGCCAGCGTGGCATTCATGGCACGTTCGGCCTCTGTCCGCTGCCCTGTTTCATGATGGTTCAATGGCTCGATCAGGCTTCTGACGCGCGCATCATCAACGCGGCATTCAATACCAATCACGCCCTGGGCAATTGCCGGTAACATTTCTTCAGGCGTCAATGCACGGGTGATGCGCTCTGACAAACCGAGGCGTTTCAGGCCGGCGCAGGCCAGCACGATCGCGTCATAATCCCCGGCATCCAGCTTGCCGAGGCGGGTACCCACATTGCCACGCAGGTCCAGAATCTGCAGGTCGGGGCGCCCGGCACGCAACTGGCACTGGCGTCGCAGGCTGGAAGTCCCCACACGTGCGCCTGCAGGCAAATCATCAACGCATGAGTACTGCCTGGAGACAAAGGCATCCCGGGGATCCTCGCGTTCCAGTATGGCACCAAGGCACAGCCCGGCCGGTAACTCGGCCGGCACGTCCTTCATTGAATGCACGGCAAGATCCGCACGGCCATCCAGCATGCCCTGCTCCAGTTCCTTTACGAACAGGCCCTTGCCACCAATCTTTGCCAGCGGACTGTCCAGGATGCGATCACCCTGGGTGCTCATCTTCAGTAATTCGACCTGCAGCCCGGGATGCAAGGCCAGCAATCGGTCACGCACATGCTCTGCCTGCCACAAGGCAAGCGGACTTTTACGTGTTGCAATACGTATTGGTTCTGTTGACATCAATAGCTATCTCGCCACTTAATAGGGGTTAGTGAAACGATTATACAAGCTGCTTGCGTTCCTGGCTGCCTCATTGTGGCTGGCAATCACCACCCTGCATGCAGAGGTGACCGTGCCTGTTGCAACCGACCTGCAGCGAGACGGCAACCAGGCGCTCTCCCGGGAACTGCCGATACTGCTGACATTCACTTCAATGATATGCAGTTACTGTGAACAGCTGGAACAGGATTTCCTGCAACCCATGCTGCTTGGCGGAGAATACCGTGACAAGGTCATTATCCGGAAACTGGAAGTGGACTATGGCAACACCGTCACCGGTTTTAATGGTCAGCGGGTCACTGGCAGCGAACTCTCTGACCGCTACCGGGTATTCGTTACGCCGACCCTGTTGTTTGTCGACGGTAACGGCAAGGAGCTTGCCGAACGCATGGTCGGTATTAATACACCGGAACTGTTTGGCGGCTACCTGGACGCCTGCATTGAGACGGCCTTGCTGCAGATCAGGAATCCCGGGATGGCCGCCAGCATAAGCGGCTGTCAGCTGGAGCATGCTGCAAACAGCGATACGATCTTCAGGACTGCAGTGCCTTGACGAGCTTGCGAACATCGGCAATGTGGCGCCGGCTGACTTCCAGTGTCTGCTCAACCCCCGCCAGACTTACCTGCGCATGTCCATCCTCGTCTTTTCCAAGCCCGATAATGTAATGCCTGGCTACCAGCGCGTTACGATGGATACGCACAAACTGATCGGCGAATTCCTGTTCCAGTGACTTCAGGGTCTCCTCGATCAGCAATTGTGTTTCACCCGTACCAACGACGACATATTTCTGGTCAGCCTGAAAATACCGTATCTCTTCAACCGGAATGAGTTGCAGGCTGCCACGTACATTTGCACAAATACGCTGCCGTTTGCCGGATTGCTCCCCGCCCTCTTGCACAGATGCCGCCTGAACCCGTGTCAGGCGCCGCGCATGCAGCAGCGCTTCTTGCAGACGTTCCAGTCGTACCGGTTTCAACAGGTAATCAACGGCATGCGTCTCGAATGCCTGCAGCGCATAATCATTGTAGGCCGTGGTAAATATGATGGCCGGTGGCTGCTGCAAGGACTGCAGATGCTGTGCCGCCTCCAGCCCGTCTATTCCCGGCATCCGGATATCCAGTAGCAGTACATCCGGCTGGTGTTTCTCGCAATGTTCCAGCGTTTCACGACCATTGGCCGCTTCACCACAAACCTCATAGCCACCGATTTCCTCCAGCATTCCCCGCAATCGTGCGCGTGCCGGTGCTTCATCGTCAACAACCAGTACTTTCATGCGATACCCACCTCCGGGAACCTGAGAATGACGGTATACACACCATCCTCAAGTGAGGTTAACAGCGCTGCACGCCCGCCAAAAGCGATCTGCAGCCGTTGCCGGATGTTTTCCTGGGCAATACGGTTACCCTCGTGCTGCCCGCCGCGTGTGGCATCCGGTACCGGATTACTGATAGCAATTTCCACACTGTCCTGCTGACAATCGCCACTGACATGGATGGTCCCGCCCTCGGGCAGTCGTTCGATCCCGTGATAGATCGCGTTCTCCAGCAGCGGCTGCAGGGTCAACGGGGGCATGCTTACACCCGGCGGTATCCTCTCCATGTTCCACTGCACTGACAGACGTTCGCCGAGACGCAGGGTTTCAATATTGAGATAACGGTTTGCCAGTGTCAGTTCATCCGCCAGGGTGCTCTGTTCGTGTGAACTGTTTAACGATGCACGAAACAGGTCGGACAGATCTTCTGTGGCAGCTTCAGCAAGCTCTGGCGCAGTGCGGGTCAATGCGGCGATGGTATTCATGCTGTTAAACAGAAAATGCGGGCGTATCCGTGCCTGCAGGGCCTGGATTCGCGCACGTGCTTCGGCCTTCAGTTGCTGCCGCCACTGGAACTGAACATACAGGTAACGCAACACGACCGCCGCAATGACGGCACTGATAATCAGGTTACGCAACAGAAAAACGGCATGCTGCTGAACGCCAACATCCGGAAACAGTGTACTTGAAATCATTAAACGGAAAGCAAGTTCACTGATAATCGCCGTGACCAGCAACACCAGAAGGTAGCTCACCAGGGCAGCCACCGCATTACCCAGACGCGCCAGCATCGGCCGGGACACACACAGCAGGGCCGCACTGGTCAGTGAGACCCACTGCATGAATACCGAGATCAGGCCGAGATTTTCCCACGGATTTTCCAGTACGCCCGGACTTACCAGGGTCATGATAAATGCCAGCAACTCGGCAATCACCACAACCGCAAACACCATACGTACATCACAGAAGCTGGGCAGAAAGAACGACTCGGCCGTCTCGATGGCGATATTTTCAGCTGGCTGGTCTGAACTCATGGCAGCAGTGTCAACCCTGTCTTCCCGGCATGCAAGTGTTTCACGTCACTCGCCCTACTGCTGTTAACCGCTGCGCAGTTAGCAAACGCAAACCAGACCCGGATTGGTTATACTGCGGCAAAACAGGCATTCCGGTTAACCACATGACAGACGACAATCCTTCAGAAAAGCCCTGGGGCGGGCGCTTCACCGAGTCGACGGACGCATTCGTCGAGGACTTTACCGCATCGATCGACTTTGACCGGCGGCTCTACCGGCACGATATCGCCGGCTCCATTGCACATGCGCGCATGCTGGCGCATGTCGGCATTATCAGTGAGGCCGAAAGCGCTGACATCGTGGACGGGCTGGAAGGCATCCTCGCCGACATCGAGGCGGGCGATTTTGCCTGGTCCACAGCACTCGAAGATATACACATGAATATCGAGGCGCGGCTCATCGAGCGCATCGGCGAGACCGGGAAAAAGCTCCATACCGGCCGTTCCCGTAATGACCAGGTCGCGACCGATCTGCGGCTCTATCTGCGGGATGAAGTTGACAGCCTGTGCCGTGCAATCAACCGGCTGCAGACCGCACTGGTCGATATCGCCGCGCGTGAAGCCGACACGATTATGCCGGGCTTTACCCACCTGCAGGTGGCCATGCCTGTCAGCTTCGGGCATCACATGCTGGCTTGGGAAGCGATGCTGGCGCGTGATCATCAGCGCCTGCTCGATGTGCGTAAACGGATCAATGTGATGCCGCTGGGTGCAGCGGCGCTGGCCGGGACCGGTTTTCCCATTGACCGGGAATATACGGCAGGGCTGCTTGGCTTTGACAGTGTCGCTGCCAATTCACTGGACGCCGTCAGTGACCGGGATTTCGTCATTGAATTCAGTGCGGCAGCGGCACTTGTCATGATGCACCTGTCCCGTTTTTCAGAGGAGCTGATACTCTGGTCATCGGCACAATTTAACTTTATTGAACTGCCGGACCGCTTCTGTACCGGCTCCAGCATCATGCCGCAAAAGAAAAACCCGGACGTTCCGGAACTGGTCCGCGGCAAGAGCGGCCGGGTGACCGGGCACCTGGTCAGCCTGTTGATGCTGATGAAGGGCCAGCCGCTCGCCTATAACAAGGACAATCAGGAAGACAAGGAACCTTTGTTCGATACCATCGATACCCTGCAGGGTTCACTGCGTGTATTCGGCGACATGATGCCCGCGGTCACCGTACATCGTGACAGCATGGCCAGCGCCGCATTACAGGGCTTTTCAACGGCCACAGATCTTGCCGATTACCTGGTACGCAAGGGCATTGCCTTCCGGGATGCACATGAAATCGTTGGCCGCGCCGTACGCTTTGGCATCGACAGCAACAGGGATTTGTCCGTCATGTCATTGCAGGAGTTGCAAACCTTTTCCGGCGAGATTGAAAACGACGTATTCGCAGTACTCAAGCTGGAGGGTTCCATGGCGGCACGCAACCATCCGGGCGGAACCGCACCCGAGCAGGTACGCAAGGCAGTGAGTGCCGCACGGCAACGGCTGGAAGCCATTCCCTGACGTCACCCCTTTTAACAGAACGGAGCTATATCAGGCCTATGAAAGACCTCTCACATGCAGCAACACTATCATTACTGCAAAGCAACCCGACCGCCATGCTGCTGATCGATGACAATGGCATAATACAGGGTCTTAACAGCGCCTTCGCCGCACTGCTCGGTGAGGCTGCAGCCACACTGCAAGGTGCATCGCAAGCGGACGGGCTGGTCACCTCCCTGCTGGGACCGGGCGCTGTCATTAACTGGATCATGCCGGATGGCGATGAACGCTGGCTGGCGGTTGAGACCTGCACCATCGATGATGCCCCCGGGATTACCGTGCGTTTTTATCAGGATGTCACGGAAAAACTGCGCCTTAAAAAAGAACGCGATGCACTGCAACGGGAACTCAAAAAGCAGGCCCTCAAGGATGAACAACTACCCGGCCTGTTAAGCCGCTACGGGATAGAAATTTCACTGGAGCCACTGGTGTCACGTAGCCGCCGTTACAACACCCCCCTTTCATTGGTGTACATCAGCATTGATTCCGGCCAGGAGCGTGACAAGGCGATCACCAAAATCAGTTACCTGCTGAAAGATCAGACGCGCTGGGCAGACCTGGTGGGCTGCACTGCCGGGTATGATTTCATCCTGGTCCTCCAGGAAACAACCCAGGGTGCTGCATTGCAACTGGTCGACAAGCTGGCAACTCGTATCACACAAATGAACAATTCAGCGGAGCACCCGATCCGCGCCTGTTATGGTATTACCGAATGCCAGAAGAATGATGACGTAGAATCCATGCTGGAGCGTGCCGAGTCGGCACTCTCGGATGCACGTCAGAATGACAGTGGCACCGTGATCGCGAACCAGATATAGGACTGAACCGAAGCCTGGCCGTCAGGCACGCCCCTGATCCAGCCGCAGCAGCAGCCAGTCGCGCACATCGCCGATCTCCTCCGGGCACACCGCATGCGGCATCGGGTAGCTGTGCCAGCTCACGTGATAGCCAAGTCCTGTCAGCAGGTCACGTGACTGCAGCGCGAGTTTCACAGGCACCACGGGATCCTGCATACCATGCGCCATCAAAATCGGAATCTTGCTGTTTGCAGCCGCAGCTTCCGTCGCCAGGGTATCTGCCAGGGGCACATAGGTGGACAGGGCCAGGATACCGGCCAGTGGCTGCGGATAACGCAACCCGGTATGTAATACAATCGCCCCCCCCTGTGAAAACCCCGCAAGCAGGATGTGCCCGACCGGGATACCACTGTCCACTTCCCGCTGGATCAGGTTCCGCAATTGTTGTTCGGATTCATGAATACCCGCACTGTCCTGGCCCTGCTGGAAATCGGTTGCCCTGATGTCATACCAGGCAGGCATTTCCATGCCCCCGTTAATCGTCACGGGACGGCGAGGCGCATGCGGCAGGACCACACGCACACCCAGCGTTTCAACAATTCCCAGCTGCGGGATTAACGACTCGAAATCATGGCCGTCAGCACCCAGGCCATGCAACCAGATAATGCAGGCGCGCGGGGTGCCGGCCGGATTGATTTCGACAGCTTCAAGATACAGTTTGCTCATGCCACGTAGTATGCCGGCTTGGCATTGGGTTTGCCGCATTCTAACCGTATACTGGTGTCACAAATTCAGGATGCACCCCATGAGAACTCGTCTTACAACCCGATTGCTGTTGCTGGTCTTCGCCATGGTACTGGCTGGCTGTGGCCAGAAAGGACCACTGTACCTGCCCGATAAACAAGAACCGTCAGCAGGGACCGGGAAAAGCGAGTCTCCCGACAGCTGAACCACCCGCATGGATTACTTCAGCTATCACAATGGCCGCCTGCAGGCCGAAGACGTTGATCTTGGCGAGATTGCCGAGCGCTTTGGCACGCCCTGTTATGTCTATTCGCGTGCAACCCTTGAGCGCCACTGGCATGTCTTCGACGCGGCACTTGGCAGCCACCCGCACCTGATTTGTTATGCCGTGAAGGCCAATTCCAGCCTGGCCGTGCTACAGGTACTGGGGCGTCTGGGCTCCGGTTTCGACATCGTCTCGGCAGGTGAGCTGGAGCGTGTACTGCGGGCCGGTGGCGATCCCTCACGCATTGTATTTTCCGGTGTCGGCAAACGTGCGGCCGAGATGCGACGCGCCCTCGAGGTGGGCATTCGCTGCTTTAATGTGGAATCGGAGGCCGAACTTGACCGACTGGAGGCCGTTGCTGCCGAAACCGGACACCGGGCACCGGTGTCGATTCGTGTCAATCCCGATGTCGACGCACAGACACACCCCTACATCTCTACCGGTTTGCGCGATAACAAGTTCGGAATTGATGTCGACCGGGCGCTGGAGGTGTATCGGCGCGCGGCCGAACTGCCACATCTGAACGTGACCGGTATTGACTGCCACATCGGTTCACAGCTGACCGATATCGCACCGTTTGTGGATGCCTTTGATCGTGTGTTGCAACTGGTGGACCGGCTGCAGTCAGCCGGTATTGAACTGGCCCATATCGACCTCGGTGGCGGTCTGGGCATCCCCTATGAGGCACAGGACAGTCCGCCGCCGCCGGATACCTATGCACGGGCGCTGCTGGCCCGTATGGCAGACCGCCCGCAGGAACTGCTGCTGGAACCGGGCCGCGCCATTGCCGGTAATGCCGGCATTCTGCTGACCAGTGTGGAGTACCTGAAAGCTGCTGCGCACAAGAATTTTGCCATTGTCGATGCCGCCATGAACGACCTGCAACGCCCGGCGCTGTACGATGCCTGGCACGACATCGTGCCGGTGCGACCGCGTGAGGGCAGGCCGACGCGCTATGATGTCGTGGGTCCGATTTGCGAAACGGGTGACTTCCTTGGCAAGGCGCGGGAACTGGTGCTGGCCGCAGGCGATCTGCTGGCAGTACGCTCCGCCGGCGCCTACGGCTTCACCATGAGCTCAAATTACAATTCACGCCCGCGTGTTGCCGAGGTCATGGTGGATGGTGACCAGGCCTTTGTCATTCGTGAGCGCGAAACCCTGGATGATCTTTATCGTCACGAACAGCTGTTGCCGTCCTGATGACAATGACATTGAACTTCACCAAAATGCACGGCCTTGGCAATGACTTTGTCGTCATTGACGCCATCAACCAGTCAGTATCGCTGACGCAACAGCAGGTCCGGCAGCTGGCTGACCGCCACTTCGGCATCGGTTGTGACCAGCTGTTGCTGGTAGAGGCTGCCACCACCACGGAGGCTGACTTCCGTTACCGCATCTACAATGCCGATGGGGGTGAGGTGCAACAATGCGGCAATGGTGCGCGCTGCTTCATGCAGTTTGTACGTGACCAGGGACTGACGGACAAATCACAGCTACAGGTAGAAACCGCTGGCGGCCCGCTGCAACTCATACAACAGGCCGATGGCCGGATTACCGTCGACATGGGTGTACCAAGGCTGGAACCGGCTGATATTCCCTTTGCTGCACCCAGCCGCGAGACGGCCTATACGCTGGATGTCCTTGACCGGCACCTCGAGATCGCGGCCCTCTCCATGGGCAATCCGCATGCCGTGCTGCTGGTCGATGACATCGAGACCGCCCCCGTGGCCCGCCTTGGCCCGGCGATTGAAAATCATCCCCGCTTTCCCGAACGCGTCAATGTCGGTTTCATGCAGCTTGTGGATGAAGGCAGCATCCGCTTGCGGGTGTTTGAACGCGGCGCCGGGGAAACGATGG
This sequence comes from Pseudomonadota bacterium, assembly GCA_039714975.1. Taxonomy (GTDB): domain Bacteria; phylum Pseudomonadota; class Gammaproteobacteria; order UBA9214; family UBA9214; genus UBA9214. The sequence continues at coordinate 51,161 of JBDLIH010000003.1, read as the reverse complement.
CCTGCGGCAGTGGTGCCTGCGCGGCCGTGGTTGCCGGCCGCCTGCGGGAGCAATTGGCGGAAAGCGTCAAAGTTATCCTGAACGGCGGTGAACTTGTGGTAAGCTGGGCCGGCGAAGGGCAACCGGTGCTGATGACCGGGCCTGCCACCACGGTCTACCAGGGACGCATTGAACTATGACGACATCGCAGCAGACTCAGTCACCGGTACTGCCTCTGGAAGAGAAAACGGTTGCCGATTACCTGCGGGATAATCCGGAATTCTTCCAAAACAACGCCAGTCTGCTGGCCTCCCTGCAAATCCCGCATGCCGTAGGCCCCGCCGTTTCGCTGGTTGAATACCAGGTCAGGGTATTGCGTGATCAAAACAGTCAGCTGAAGCGCAAACTCATGGACCTGGTGCATGTCGCCCGGGACAACAATCGCCTCAATGAACGCATGCACCAGCTGACACTGGGCCTGATCAAGTCACACTCGCTGGAAACGCTGCTGGATACCCTGCGTGAAAACCTGCTTGGTGAATTCAAGGCCGATACCGTCATCATGCGTCTGGCCGGCATGGCTGAAGCACTCACACGTGAATGCGGTGTCGACCTCTATGATCCGGACGACCCGGAGCTGCAGCATTTTGAAACATTCCTGAAGACCTCACGACCACAGTGCGGGCGCTTCAAACCCGAGCAACTGCAATACCTGTTTGGTGACCAGGCACAGGCGATTGAATCGGTCGCCCTGATACCGCTGGGCCATCACAGCAAACACGGCCTGCTGGCTATCGGCAGCCAGGAAGCCAGTCGCTTCCATCCCGGCATGGGCACGCTGTTCCTGACACATCTGGGGGAGCTGATGGACCTGTTGCTGACGGAACATCTCAACCCTGACACCCCGCTCACGGACTGAAACCGGGACTGAACGGCACCACTGAAGACCGTGGCAAACCCCGGCCGTCACTGGATCGACAGGTTCCTGCATCATCTGCAGACCGAACGGCGACTGTCTGACAATACCTGCAAACACTATCAGCGTGATCTGCTGGAGTTACAGGACTGGTGTGACAAAGCCGGACTCAAACACTGGCGTGATCTCGATACCCGGCAGGTAAGGCACTATGCGGCCCGCTGTCACCGCCGTGGCCTGAGCGGGCGCAGCATCCAGCGAAGGCTGTCAGCACTGCGCAGCTTCTACAATTACCTGCTGCGAGAACAGGCCGTTACCCTGAACCCCGGTCTGGACGTGCCTGCGCCCAAATCAGAACAGCATCTGCCCGACACCCTGAGCGTGGATGACATCGCCAGCCTGCTGAATGTCAGCAGCAGGGACACACTGGCACTGCGCGATCTTGCCATGCTGGAATTGATGTACTCATCCGGTCTGCGACTGTCTGAACTGGTCGGACTGAACTGCGGTGATGTGGATTTTAATGACCGCACCGTGCGCGTCACCGGCAAGGGCGCAAAGACGCGGGTATTACCCGTGGGTGACAAGGCCATTACCGCCTTGCGTGCCTGGCAGCAGGTGCGGCCGCAGCACCCTGATCGTAGCGAGCCCGCCATCTTTACCGCGCGCAGTGGCAAGCGGATCGGGGTACGCACGGTGCAGCAACGCGTCAAGGACTGGGCACGCCGACAGGGCGTGCCCGGCGACCTGCACCCGCACACCCTGCGACACTCCTTCGCCAGCCACCTGCTGGAATCCAGCGGCGACCTGCGTGCCGTGCAGGAATTGCTTGGTCACGCGGATATCAGCACCACACAGGTCTATACCCACCTTGATTTCCAGCACCTCGCACAGGTCTACGACAACGCACACCCGCGCGCCCGCAAATCAAAATAACGACAAGCCGTTCAAAAATCACATTGGCCACGGAAGCACACGGAAAAACACGGAAATAAATCTTTTAAAGGCATTTTTCTTCCGTGTCATTCCGTGTGCTTCCGTGGCAAGATATTGATGTATGCGCCATTCACCTCTTTGTCTTTGTGGTGTGCTGAATAGATATAAAATCCCTTTATATTCAGCCTGATTGGCCCAATCTAATGGTGTACAATCGAACGCCCCTTTTTCGGAGCTCCAACGTGGACCAATTTCGCGGTACAACCATCCTGTCAGTCCGGCGCGGCAATACCGTTGCCATTGGGGGCGATGGCCAGGTCACAATGGGCGACACCGTCATGAAGGGCAATGCCCGCAAGGTACGCCGCCTCTACAATGACAAGGTGATTGCCGGTTTCGCCGGCGGAACAGCGGATGCCTTTACCCTGTTCGAACTGTTTGAAGGCAAGCTGGAGTCACACAGCGGTCAACTGACACGCGCAGCCGTTGAGCTGGCAAAGGACTGGCGCAGCAACAAGATGCTGCGCAACCTCGAGGCCCTGCTGGCCGTGGCTGACAGGGAAACCTCGTTGATTATCAGTGGCAATGGTGATGTGATCGAACCGGAAAATTCGCTAATGGCGATTGGCTCGGGCGGACCCTTTGCACAGGCGGCCGCTCGCGCACTGCTGGACAATACAGACATGGACGCGCCGGCCATCACGAAAACAGCCCTGGGCATTGCCGCTGATATCTGTATCTATACGAACCGACATCTGACGCTTGAGGAATTAAGCGTCTAATTATCAACAAATGGCAACAAACACCCCCTAAATACTCAAAGATTGAAGCAAACATGTCAGAAATGACCCCAAGAGAAATCGTCCAGGAACTGGACAAACATATTATCGGCCAGGATGCCGCCAAACGCGCTGTGGCCATTGCCTTGCGTAACCGCTGGCGGCGCATGCAGGTCGATGAAGAACTGCGTGCCGAGATCACACCGAAGAATATTCTGATGATCGGTCCCACCGGCGTCGGCAAAACAGAGATCGCGCGTCGCCTGGCACGACTCGCCAACGCCCCCTTCATCAAGGTCGAGGCCACCAAGTTTACCGAGGTCGGTTATGTCGGGCGTGACGTCGAATCCATTGTGCGTGATCTGGCCGATGCCGCGATCAAGCTGGCACGTGAGACCGCCATGGACAAGGTGCGCCACCGCGCCGAAGATGCCGCCGAAGACCGCATCCTTGACGCCCTGCTGCCGCCACCCAAAAGCATTGCACCGGATGATGCGGACAGCAGGTCCTCTGAAACCCGGCAGAAATTTCGCAAACGTCTCCGTGAGGGTACCCTGGATGACAGGGAAATCGAGATCGAGGTCTCGGTCACGCCCGTGGGCGTGGAAATCATGGCCCCTCCCGGCATGGAAGAAATGACCAGCCAGCTGCAGGGTATGTTCCAGAACATGGGCGGCAACCGTACCAAGTCCCGCAAACTGCGCATCAGGGACGCGCGCAAACTGCTGTGTGACGAAGAGGCCGCCCGAATGATTAACGAGGATGACCTCAAGCAGAACGCCCTGGATAACGTCGAGCAAAACGGCATCGTATTTCTCGATGAAATCGACAAGGTCACCCGGCGCGGGGAATCCAGCGGACCGGACGTCTCACGTGAAGGTGTTCAGCGAGACCTGTTACCGCTGGTCGAAGGCAGCACCGTCTCAACCAAGCACGGCATGGTCAAAACAGACCATATCCTGTTTATTGCATCCGGCGCGTTTCACCTGTCCAGGCCCTCGGACCTGATCCCGGAACTGCAGGGGCGACTGCCCATCAGGGTTGAACTCGATGCCCTGGGTGCCAGTGAATTCAGCCGCATCCTGACCGAACCGGATGCCTCCCTGACGGAACAGTACAGTGCACTCATGGCGACCGAGCAGGTCACACTGGAGTTCTCGGAGAACGGTATATCACGCATTGCCGAGATCGCCAGCCAGGTCAATGAACGTACGGAAAATATCGGTGCCCGCCGCCTGCACACCGTCATGGAACGCTTGCTGGAGACCATTTCCTTTGAGGCCACTGACAGTGCCGGCAGTACACTGATGATTGATGCGGCCTACGTCGACGAACACCTCGAAGCACTGGTCGAGGATGAAGACCTGAGCCGTTATATACTGTAAACACAAGAGTAATGACACCATGACAGACGCACCCAAACCGGTTGAGATCAACCTGCATCAAAAATCCCGGATACTGGAAATCAGCTATTCAGATGGCGAACGTTTCGAACTCAGCTACGAGTTTCTGCGTGTGCACTCACCCTCCGCAGAGGTTCAGGGCCACGGCCCGGGTCAGGGGGTACTGCAGGTCGGCAAGGAAGACGCCATGATCTCCCACATCGAACCGGTCGGCAGTTATGCCATCCAGCCGACCTTTGATGATGGCCATGATACCGGTATCTATTCCTGGGAAACCCTCTATGACCTGGGCAAGAACAGGGACAACTACTGGAAGCGCTATCTGGAAAAACTGGAAAAAGCCGGTCACAAACACAGGGAAAGAAGCTAAAGCAGTTTCTTTGCGGCAACTTTCCAAATAAGGCCATAATAAAACCACCCATGCCAGACAAAACCACACATTTCGGCTTTCGCAATGTGCCCGTCTCCGAAAAGACCGGGCATGTCCGGCAGGTGTTTGATTCCGTTGCGGACAACTATGACTTGATGAACGACCTGATGTCGTTCGGCATCCACCGCTTGTGGAAACGGTTTGCCATCAACATGGCTGCACCGAAGCCGGGGCAGCAGGTGCTGGACCTGGCCGGTGGTACCGGTGATCTGACGCGACTGATGGCACCCGGTGTGGGCTCCAACGGACACATCGTGCTGGCGGATATCAATGCCGCCATGCTGGAAAACGGGCGCCGTCAGCTGCTGGACAAGGGCGTCTCCGGGAATATCACCTTTGCCCAGGTCAATGCCGAGCAGTTACCGTTCGCAGATAACCGCTTCGACCTGGTGACCATGGCATTTGGCCTGCGCAATGTCACGGACAAACAACGCGCACTGGGGTCTATCTTCCGTGTGCTCAAGCCCGGTGGCCGCCTGCTGGTACTGGAATTTTCAAGGCCGGTGGCTGCATTAAAACCAGCCTATGATTTTTATTCATTTAACATCCTGCCAAAACTGGGGCAACTCATTGCGCATGATGGGCCCAGCTATCGCTACCTGGCCGAGTCCATTCGCATGCACCCGGACCAGCAGACACTGCAAGGTATGCTGGAACAGGCCGGCTTTGAACGCTGTGATTACCATAACCTGGCGGGCGGGATCGTAGCGCTTCACCGCGGCTACAAATTTTGATGCGTGACACGCAACAGGCCCCGATGTTGTCCGCGCCTGCAGGAGGCCGCTGATGCAACTGTCCGCCAGTGCGATCTCGGGGCTTGAAGCGCTTATCAACCGCTACCTGCGGCTTGATCCGGATATCGGACCGCGTATGGCAGCCTTGTCCGGACGCTGTATTGGCATCGACCTCCGCGGGCTTGATATGACCCTGTTCATCTTCCCCGCTGAACACGGTATTCAACTCAAGGACCATATAGAGGGTGAAGCGGATACGGTATTGCGGGGTACACCGCTGGGCATGGCGCGTCTCGGCCTCGGCGGCAATACAGAAAAGACCCTGTTTTCCGGTGATGTGGTCATCGAAGGTGATGTTGAAACCGGGCAGGCCTTCAAGGGCATACTGGATGGACTGGATATTGACTGGGAAGAACAGCTCTCCAGACTGACCGGCGATGTCATCGCCCACCAGCTGGGTAACACCGCGCGCCTTGGTCGCCGCGCATTCCGGCACGGCCTTGCCACCCTTGAAAAAGATATCGGTGAGTACCTGCAGGAAGAGCTGCGGGTGCTGCCAAGCCGCATAGAAACAGAAAATTTCAGCGCAGATGTCACCCGCATCAGCATGGATGTTGACCGCCTCACAGCCCGGCTGAAACGCCTCACATGATCCGTCCGGCACAAATCACACGACTGGTACATATTAATTTTGTACTGGCGCGCCATGGACTGGATGAAATTATCCTCGCAACGCATTTATTCCGGCCGTTCCGCTTTCTCTACTACCTGGCACCGTGGAACTGGGTACCACGGGCGCGTGGACCACGGGGTGTCCGTATCCGGCGTGCACTGGAAGATCTGGGACCCATCTACGTAAAGTTTGGACAAATTCTGTCAACACGCCGGGACCTGTTGCCGGATGATATCGCTGAGGAACTGGCACGCCTGCAGGATCACGTACCACCTTTTCCCGGTACCCAGGCGCGTGCCGTGATCGAGGCCTCGCTGGAGGCTCCGATAGAAGATATCTTCCGGCAATTCGACGAAACGCCCCTGGCATCTGCTTCTATCGCGCAGGTACACGCTGCGCAACTCAAGGATGGCACGACTGTTGTCATCAAGGTGCTGCGCCCCAATGTCCGCCAGCAAATTACGCGTGACCTGAATCTCCTGTACACGCTTGCAGGACTGGCAGAACGTTACTGGCAACACGGTCGCCGCTTGCGACCACGTGAAGTCATTGCCGAATTTGAAAAGGTCCTTTACGACGAACTCGACCTGTTGCGCGAAGCCGCCAATGCCTCGCAACTCAGGCGCAATTTCAGTGGCACCAACCTGCTCTATGTTCCGGAAGTATACTGGCCGTGGTGCCGACCCGACGTGATGGTGATGGAGCGTATATATGGAATACAAATCAGCAATATAGCCGAGCTTCGCAGGCAAAATATTGACCTGAAAATACTCTCTGAACGTGGTGTTGAGATCTTTTTCACACAGGTTTTCTGCCACAACTTCTTCCATGCCGATATGCACCCCGGTAATATCTTTGTCGGTACCGACGGCCGCTACATGGCCGTGGACTTTGGCATCATGGGCAGCCTCAACCCCGTTGATCAACGCTATCTTGCAGAGAATTTTCTGGCCTTTTTCAACCGTGACTACCGACGTGTGGCAGAACTGCATGTCGAATCGGAATGGGTTCCCGAAGGCACCCGTGTGGATGAATTCGAGGCCGCGATTCGTACCGTATGCGAACCGATCTTTGAAAAGCCGCTGAATGAAATTTCATTCGGCAACGTGTTGCTGCGACTGTTTCAAACGGCACGCCGGTTTAACATGGAAGTACAGCCGCAACTGGTACTGTTACAAAAAACCCTGCTGAATATAGAGGGGCTGGGCAGACAACTGTATCCCGCGCTGGATCTCTGGAAAACCGCCAAACCGTTTCTGGAACGTACCATGAGTGAACAGCTGGGGGCACGTTCATTGCTGCGTAATCTGAAAGCAGGCATACCTGCGTTAAGCGACACCTTGCCGGACATGCCGATACTGGCTCACCGTTTCCTGGAGCAGGCGACCAGCGGGAAACTGCAGTTGGAATGGACTTCACGTGATCTCAAGCACCTGAGAGTTGAAGTACGCCGCGCCAATCGACGCAGCTTTAACGCCATCATTGGCACCGGACTTATTGTAACCGCAGCAATCATCTATGGCCTTGATGGCCATGCACCATTTATGGTTCTGGGTGCTCCACTGCTTAGCTGGATAAGCGGAGGTCTGGGGATATTCTTGCTGCTTCTCAACTGGCCGGGAAACAGCGATTAAAACTGCGTATGCTGCAGGTGCGGTAATCAGCTACCCAGCTGGTGACGAACCATGATGGCCGTCAGCAAGATTCCCAGTGTCACGATCCAGATAAGGATGTAAATAGTAACTGACTGGCGGGCCTTGCGTTTTTCCAGCCAGGTACGTGGTTTAACGCCCTTGAGCAGGAACATCAACTTGGCCGACAGGTTGATGCACACCACATTGACGGCCAGTAACAAACCGGCGCCCAGCGCCAGGTTCAACTGACCACTGCCAAGCATCATGCCCAGGGTCGCTGTCGGCGGCAGTAATGCCACTGCGACCATGACGCCGACCAGCGCACTGGACAGGCCGGTGGTCAGCGAAAGCACCGCGGCTGCACCCGAGGCAAGTGCCAGCAGCACACCATCCAGGCCGACATCGGTGCGCACCAGGATCTCACTGCTTTGCAGATGGTCGGGCCAGATAAAACCAATCGCTAGCGCCATCAGCAAGGCAAGCGCCAGACCTGCCAGGTTGGTTTTCAATGATTGCCACATCAACTCGCCATCGCCAAGCGAAGTGGCAAATGCCAGTGATATATTGGGGCCCAGCAGGGGCGCGATCACCATGGCACCCACAATGACAGCGACGTTGTTTTCGATCAGGCCGATGGAGGCAACAATCGTTGACAAAAACACCATCAATAAATAATTGCTGTCCAGTCGCGCATCCCGTTCAATACGATCGTAAAGTTCCTCACGTGTCTGGGTCCCGTTTGCAGTCTTCCTTTTTTCAGGCTCGGTGTCGTCATCCACGCGCGGCAACGCGGCTTCAACAGGGAGAATAATAATACGGGCCGTTTCGATGGTTGCCAGTACATTCAGGATGGCATCAATGACTGCCTGACGGATGTCATCATCGACCAGCATCCTTAAAGCGATGCGCCCGTCTTCACCTTCAGCGCCGTGCCAGAAATCGGTGACCTGATGCTGCTCTGCAATACCGGTCAGGGTATCCAGATGTCCTGCATCCGCAACGATTTCAATAAGACGCATTGTGTCGGGTACCCGACAGGAGCAACCTGAAGTCAGGCACGCTGCAAGCCTGCTTCAACCTCATCACGTCTTTGTTTACCGGCGAGCAGCTCGATCAAGGTCAGTGCAAAATCCATCGCTGTGCCAGGCCCGCGTGAGGTAATGACATTGCCATCCAGGACTACCGGTGTTTCCAGATAATCAAGCCCCGGAATACTGCCCGTCTCCAGCGCACCCGGGAAGCTGGTAGCCCGTTTGCCATGAAGCAGTCCGGCATGCGCCAGTACTTTGGGTGCGGCGCAGATCGCCGCGGTATATTTGCCTGCGGCAGACATGCTCCGCAGCCGTTCAATAATACGGTCGTCATCTCTAAGGTTGTCCGCGCCCGGCAGGCCGCCGGGCAGCACGATCATGTCGTATTCCTGCTGTAATGCACGGCCAAGCGTCGTATCAGGCACCAGCACCAGGCCACGTGAAGCATGCACCGGCTGTTCATCCAGCCCGGCCGTAACCACCTCAATGCCGGCACGCCGCAGCAGGTCGACCACGGTAACCGCCTCCAGCTCCTCACAACCCTGGGCTAACGGGACAAGGACCCTTGCCATGCGACTCTCGGTTTGTTCTGCTGTTCGTTCTGTTGTGCAATCAGACGCGACACCGGCAGCAACTGCACCCCCTGCCGATGCAGATTTGCAAGTTCTTCCGTCAGTACGTTCAGCGTGCCTGTCAGCGGATGTCCGATCCCCAGCGCAGTGCCATCGCGTTTGGCAATTGCGACCAGCTTCCGGAATTGTGCACGTACAGCCACGGGATCAGGATCGTTATCAAGGAAAACATTTCGGGAACTGTTTGGCACGCCATACTCTACTGCAAGTTGCCTCGCGACAGTTGCAGTGGTAGTCCGACTGTCTACAAAAAAAAGACCGCCGTGCTTGTTAATGGCCTGCATCAGCCACGCCATATTACCGGGGTGGCGTGTCAGCAAACTGCCCATGTGATTGTTCAGACCGCTGACATGTGGAACGGCCGCAATCTCGTGCGCCGTTGCCTCCAAAAACTGTTGCTCTGTCATCTCAAGTGTCAGCGTGCCTTTTTCCACGCGCCTGTCTTCATGATCAACAGCCTGCATCGGCAGGTGCAGCATGACCTCCTTGTGATAGCCGTGCGCCTGCCGGGCAAGCGCGTTGGTGAATGGTCCATAGGGCAGAAAGGCACAGGCTACCGGACCGGGCAGCATGACTGCGCGCATACCCAGATGTCTCTGATTACCGAGATCATCAATAATCAGTGCTATGGCGGGCAGGTTTTTTTCAGCATCAGCAGGAAAGCTGTTGGCAGCTACGGCCACAAACGACTGCAAGCCCAGCCACAGGGTAATAATGAAGCGCCATATGACAGGGTTCAGATTCATCCCCTGGTGATTACTGCATGCGTTCCTGCAGAATCACCAGGCCCTTCAGCAGATTCAGTGCCTCGTACAACATGTAGTCATCTGCAGGTGATAACGAAACGTCATCTTCTTCTGCATCAGCGGATTTTTTTTCGTCCTTTCCGTTACCATTTTCCAGATGGCCCGACAGGTCCGCTTCCTTCAATGGCTCGATATTCCGCTCGATGGAAGCGACTTCAATACTCTCCAGTTCGATATCCGGCGTTATACCCTCCGCCTGGATCGATTTACCTGACGGAGTGTAATAGCGTGCAGTAGTCAACTTCAGCGCAGACTCGCTGCTGAGCGGCAAAATAGTCTGCACTGACCCTTTGCCGAACGTTTTAACACCCACGATGATGGCGCGCTTATGATCCTGCAATGCACCGGCCACAATTTCCGAGGCAGAGGCGGAACCCTGGTTTACCAGCACGACCAATGGTGCGCCATTAATAACATCATCCGGGGTCGCATTGAATCGCAACCTGGAGTCAGCAATACGTCCCTCGGTGTAGACGATCATACCCTTCTTGAGAAAGGCGTCAGAAACGGCCACCGCGCCATTCAGCACACCACCGGGATTGTTGCGAAGATCCAGTACCAGACCGTGCATCGGACCCTTGTTCTCTTTCTTCAGATCCTCGATGGCGTCGACCATGTTTTCTGCAGACTTGGACTGGAACTGGGAGATGCGTAAATAGCCAAAACCAGGCTCAAGCATACGCGCCCTGACGCTCTTCACCTTGATGACATCACGCGTGATCTTGATCTTGAGGGGTTGATCGAGGCCTTCCCGTACAATGGTCAGTTCAATATCAGACCCGGGCTCACCGCGCATCACCTTGACCGCTTCGTTGAGCGTCATCCCCTTGACCGGTGTGTCGTCCAGTCGAATGACCAGGTCACCGGCCTCGACACCGGCACGTTGTGCAGGCGTGTCATCAATCGGTGCGATGACCTTGACAAAACCGTTTTCCATACCCACCTCGATACCCAGGCCGCCAAACTGACCGGTGGTGCCAACCTGCAGCTCGGTAAACTGTTCAGCATCCAGGTAGGAAGAGTGCGGATCCAGGCCGGACAACATGCCGCGGATAGCATTTTCTATCAATTCCTTGTCGTCTACATCGACAACATAGTCATTCTTGATGCGCCCAAAAACATCACTGAAAGTGCGTAATTCCTCAACTGGCAAGGTTGCCTGGCTACTCTCGCGTTCGGCAAACACACCGTGGCCAATTGATACCAGCACACCGGCAAGAAGCCCGGTCAGTACCAGCAGATAATTCTGTATTTTGGGTTTCATGTAGTTCTTCCAGACAAGGTCAACGGCTAATGCAAACCAGCTTCCTGTAAATGAGAGTTAAGTAGCGCCGCTGACAAGACAATGTGACCATATCACAGCACCGGTTACAGCGGTATCGGCGTCCGCCCGGAAAGCTTTCATCCGCCGGTATTACGCCACTTACCTGAGTTCTGACATTGCATCAGCAGCTTAATTCCACAGTAAACGGGGGTATTGCTAGCGACCCGCCCGTTGCGGTAACGGTCGGCCATCAAACCAGGCAGTCGGGTTGAACGGCCGTCCATCCTTGCGCAGCTCCAGGTAAAGACCGTCCTGGTCCCGTCCGCCGCTGCTGCCGGCGGCGGCCACGACTTCATCGCGTTTTACCCATGCGCCGACGTCCTTGTAGAGACTGCGATTCTGCCCGTAAAGAGACATATATCCGTGGCCATGATCGACTATCAGCAACAGTCCGAATCCCCGTAACCAGTCGGCAAATACAATCTGGCCTGCGGCAATGGCATGTACATCAGCACCGGCACGCGAGCTTATAAGAACGCCTCGGGACTGCAGCCCCTCTGAAGACTGCTTCGAACCGTAACGGCGCGTTAAACGTCCCGCTACCGGCCAGCGTAACTTCCCCTTGAGCTGACGCAGTGAGGTAAAGTTACCACTCTGCGGTGAAATTTCACGCATGGCTTGCTGCAATGATTGCACCAGAGCCTGCAAGCGTAACTCATCCTCTTGCAAGGTGGATAATTCGGTCTTTTTGACCTGCAAGTCACGCTGCAGCTGTACAAGTATTTTATGTCGATTATTCTGCTCGGTCGTCAGCCGCGCTGATTCTTCCTGCTGCTGCAATTGCAGCTGTTTTATTTCTGCCTGCTGCTCGACGAGTGCATGCTCGATGCCATCGATCCTGGCCAGCGTGGTACGTAATTCCTGCAAGCGGTTGGCACGTGCGCGGGTGAAAAAACCATGATAGGTCATCATCCGCCCAACCTGGGCGGGATCCTGCTGGTTCAGTAACAACTTGATTCGCTGCTGCCTTCCTGCCGTATAGGCCGACTGCAAGTCCCGCGACAGCGTCTTGCGCAGGGAAGCTAGCGTGTGGCTTTCCGTGGTTCGGTCCTTGTTAAGGGACTGCATTTTCTGATGCGCGATATCCGCATCGGCATCGAGCCGATGCAACCCGGCTGTGACACGGCCAATTTTCTTTTCTGTTTTTTCCAGTTCAGCCTGTACGGTATTGCGCTGACCATGCATGGATGCGAGTTCAGTCTTGATGCCATTAATATGCTTCTGCAACTGCTGCAGCTTTTTTGTCTGAACGGCAAGATCTTCCGCCGCCCCGGCCGGAATAAACACCAGCGCAAGAACACACAGCAGGATCAGACGGGGGTAAAAGAGTGCTTCGGTGGTTACAGGACGGAGGTAACCTGGCGGCCAGTGCACATCAGTCATGTGCGTCGGCAACAGTTTCCTGCCCACTGACCTCATTGACATCAGCCAACAGCTCAACCAGCGGAGTGCCGGTCATCTCCGGCGGCAATGACATGTTCATCAGGTACAGCATGGTCGGCGCAATATCAGACAGTGCACCGTGTTCCAGTAACTTTGCCGGACGCCCGACGTATATCAGCGGCACAGGATTCGTCGTATGAGCGGTAAATGGCTGGCCTGTCTCATTATTCAGCATCAGTTCGGCATTGCCATGGTCGGCGGTCACCAGCATCTCACCACCCGAGTTTTCCAGTGCGTCCGTGATACGGCCCAGGCAGCTGTCGATAGCCTCGATGGCTTTCACCGCGGCATCAAATTTACCGGTATGGCCCACCATGTCAGGATTGGCGTAATTGCAGATAATAACGTCATAAGTGCCGCTCCCGATCGCAGCGACCAGGTTGTCAGTCACCTCGGGTGCACTCATCTCCGGTTGCAGATCATAGGTGGGTACCATGGGTGACTTCACCAGTATCCGTTCTTCCCCTTCAAACGGCTTTTCCTGTCCACCGTTGAAGAAGAATGTGACGTGTGCATACTTCTCGGTTTCGGCCAGTCGTAACTGCCGCAGACCGTTCTTTGCGACGTATTCACCAAACACGTTCTTGAGGCGCTCGGCTGGATAGGCGACCGGCACATCAAAATCGGCCTTATACTCGGTCAGACTCACAAAGCTTCCCAGTTTGGGTTCACGTTCGCGTTCAAAACCGTCAAAATCAGGTTCTATAAACGGGCGGGTAATCTGCCGCGCACGATCCGAACGATAGTTCATAAACACCATCACATCGCCATCCTCGACACTGACCGGCTGTGCCCCGGCAGGAACAATCGCAGTTGCCTTGACGAATTCATCACCCTCGTCACGGGCATAGGCCATTTCCAGGGCGCTCATGGGATCCAGGGCCTCGAATTCCGCCTTTCCCTGGGTAATCAGGTCATAGGCCGCCTGAATGCGCGGCCAGCGGTGGTCACGGTCCATGGCATAGTAACGGCCAATGATGGAAACAAACCGGCCACCCCCGAGTTTGTTGAACAGCTGTTGCATGGACTCAATAGACGAAGCTGCACTGCGCGGGGGTGTATCCCGCCCATCCAGGAAGGCATGCAGGTAGACATTTTTTGCGCCACGCTGACGCGCCATCTCCACCATGGCATGAATATGGTCTTCGTGGCTGTGCACGCCACCGGGTGATAGCAGGCCGAGCAGATGGACTGCCTTGTCATTTTCTATGGCAAGATCAACCGCGTCGGTCAGGGTGCGATTCCTGAAGAAGGAACCGGTTTTAATGGCGCGGCTGACGCGGGTAAATTCCTGGTACACCACACGACCGGCACCGAGGTTCAGGTGTCCGACCTCGGAATTCCCCATCTGACCGGCAGGCAAGCCGACAGCGGCACCCGAGGTGCGGATCAAGGTATGCGGATTGTTATTCCAGAGCCTGTCCCAGACAGGCTTGTTCGCTGCCGAAAGTGCATTATGCTGCGGTGTCTCGCTGTGGCCCCAACCATCGAGGATAAGCAGTACCATTGGCCTTGCGGCGCTATTGCTGGATGATTTTTGTTGCTGTTCGCTCATATATCTAGAAAGAGTCTAAGTCAGGTTGCTACCCGATTTCCATCGTTACCAACAATCAGTCGGTAAAAACCGTCTGAGCACGATGCTGATGTTTCAGCACCTTAGCTGTAGCAGAAACGGTTTATTATTGTATAATGTTTTAGTAATGAATGCAGTAAGCTATAATTAAATCAGGTATTTGAGGGGGAAAGAATGGTTGTTAGCACTGAAACACTCATCACACGTGATGAAGACATCGACCGCGCCTCACGCTCCCTCAAGGCAATGTCACACCCGCTTCGGCTGAAAATTCTCTGCACCCTTGGTGATCAGGAATTGAGCGTACAGGATATTGTCGAGCGTGTCGGCACTTCGCAAAGCAATATTTCCCAGCACCTGGCTATTCTGCGAGACAAGGGTATTCTCGCATCACGCAAGGACGCCAACCGTGTTTACTACCGCGTCGGCGACTCACGCACACTGCAATTGATCGGCATGATGCGTGAAGTATTTTGCCACAGTATCTGAGCTACCCTTCATTGTTCAGCATCCTGTTTTATTTTTCTTCACGACAAATCATTCACCACCAATGAATACACAGCAGCTGATCGAATTTGCCGGTAACCATACCCTGCTGGTGCTGGCACTGTTTGCGATTCTCGGGATGCTGATCGTAACAGAGCTGCAACAGCGCCTCAGTCACGTCAAAGCAGTCAGTCCCGGTGAAGCAACCCGCCTGCTCAACCATGATAATGCCATCATGATTGATATGCGCAGTGACAAGGACTATCGTGAAGGTCATATTGTCAATGCAGTGAATATGCCGGAAAGCAAGGGCAAAATACCGGCCACCCTGAACAAATACCGTGAACGCCCGGTGATTGTTTACTGCCAGCGGGGGCAGCAATCAACGGCAGTCTGCAACAACCTCAGCAAGCAGGGGTTTGAGTCGGTCTATAATCTGCAAGGCGGTGTACTGGCCTGGCAAAAAGCGGAACTGCCATTGACCAAAGCCGGTTAACCGGAATAAACAACAGGAATCCTACCCATGGCAGATGAACAACAGGCAGCCCCTCAGAACGAGGGAGAACAGAAATTCATTCAGCCTCAAAAAATCTACCTTAAAGATGTATCATTTGAGACACCGAACTCGCCCGCCATTTTCCTGAAGGAATGGAAGCCGCGCCTTGAAATAGAATTCGGTCACAGAGCAGCATTGACCAATGATGGTCACCACGAGGTCGTACTCGCACTGACTGCCACAGTAACCGTAGATGGTGAAGCCGCCTATCTTGCCGAAGTACAGCAGGCAGGAATTTTTTCTATTACCGGTCACAGTCCCGAAGAAGTTCAACGCATTCATAATGTCTTTTGCAATCGTTTCCTTTATCCCTATGCCTGTGCAGCAATATCCGACCTGGTAACCAGGGGTGGTTTCCCGCAGTTACTCCTGGCACCAGTCAACTTTGACCTTATGTATAAAAGGCGGCTTGAAGAAGCTCAGGCTGCTGCGGCGACTTCAACAGAAGACTAGCTTTTCTCATCCGGCTTATCATCAATCGACAACCCCTGTGAATTAATGCGCGATCACGGAATAACTGTCCTGGGTGCCGGCTCCTGGGGTACTGCGCTTGCCATACGCCTGGCAAGCAACCACAACACCACCTGCCTGTGGGGCCACGAAGCGGATTTCATGGCGACGCTGTCCCGGGAACGCCGGAACCAGCAATATCTCCCCGGCTTTCACTTTCCTGAAAACCTGGCCCTGGAGACCAGTCTGGCCGAGGCTGTTCAGGCCAACCGCGACCTGTTAATGGTCGTCCCCAGCCACGCCTTTCGTGAAGTACTGACCGGACTGGCGCCGTTTCTTGACGAACAATCACGCCTCGCCTGGGCCACCAAGGGACTGGAATACGGCAGCGGCAAGTTCATGAGTGATGTATTCGAGGATGTCCTGGGTTCGAAATATCCGGCCGCCGTGGTATCCGGCCCCACCTTCGCCAAAGAGGTCGCCGCCGGATTACCAACAGCGCTGACGGTCGCCTCCAACAACCCGGTGTTTGCCAATGATATGGCGAGCCGACTGCATGGCGACACCATGCGTGCCTACACCAGTGACGATATGACAGGCGTGCAGCTGGGCGGAACAGTGAAGAATGTTCTCGCAATTGCCTCGGGCATTACCGATGGCATGCAACTGGGCGCCAACGGCCGCGCGGCACTGATTACGCGCGGGCTTGCGGAAATCATCCGCCTGGGTGATGCCATGGGTGCGCGCCGTGAAACCCTGATGGGACTGGCCGGTGTCGGTGACCTGATCCTCACCTGTACCGATGACCAGTCGCGCAACCGGCGTTTGGGACTGGCCCTGGGCCGCGGAACAGCTATCGATGTGGCGTTAGAGGATATAGGACAGGTCGTCGAGGGTTTCAATACGGCCCGGGAAGTGATGCAGCTGGCCAAACACTACCGGGTTGAATTGCCGATTTGCGAACAGGTCTACCGGGTGCTGCACGAAGGCCTGGCGCCCGCTGAAGCCGTGAAAAACCTGCTGTCACGTGATAGCAAATCAGAGACTTCAGGCTGAACCCTTAAAGGCCTGTTGTCGCCAGGCCTCGTATACCAGTATGGCAACGGTATTCGAGAGATTCAGGCTGCGGCTGTTCGCTATCATCGGCACACGCAAAACAGCTGTGTGGCCTAATGCCTGCAGCATATTTTCGGGCAAGCCTCGCGTTTCCGGTCCGAACAGGAAGGCATCACCCGGCTCGTAACAGGGCTCTGAATAAGACTGTGTGCCCCGGGTCGACACAGCCCATAGACGTAACGGCTTGACGGTATTTCTAAAGGCATCCAGTGATTCATGCTCGTGCACTGTTGCCCACTCGCGGTAATCAAGCCCCGCACGACGCAACTTGCGATCATCCAGTTCAAATCCCAGCGGATGAATCAGGTGCAGGGCACTGCCGGTATTTGCGCAAAGGCGTATGATGTTGCCCGTGTTGGGCGGTATCTCCGGCTGGTAAAGCACGATATGAAACATCAGGGGACCCCTGTAGTCTGAAATTGCCTTGATTCCAATGACAGAGACTGAACAGCAAAAACTGGCAGTGGACTTTTGCGGACTCGCGCTGACGTCACCACTGGTCCTGCTATCCGGCTGCGTCGGCTTCGGCGAAGAATATACCCGGGTTACCGGCTTTTCCAACCGGGATGCCGGTGCCGTCTGCCTGAAGGGCACGACACTGGAACCCCGGCTGGGCAACAGACCGCACCGCATTGCAGAGACACCCGCCGGCATGCTCAATGCCATCGGTCTGCAAAACCCCGGCACGGATTACGTGATCAATGAAATCCTGCCGTCACTCGATTTCACCGAGACGCGCTTTATTGCCAATGTTTCAGGTTCCACGGTTGAAGAATATGCAGAGGTGACCCGTCGCTTTGACAACTCACCCATCGACGCCATCGAAATCAATATTTCCTGCCCGAATGTAAAGGAAGGCGGGGTCACCTTCGGCAACGACCCGGCTATGTCAGCCCGCGTGGTGGCTGCCTGTCGCAGGGTCACCAGTAAGCCGCTGATTACCAAATTATCACCCAACCAGACCGATATTGCGGACAATGCACGCCGCTGCATCGAGGCCGGTAGCGACGGCTTTGCGGTCATCAATACCCTGATGGGCATGGCCATCGATATCGAGCAACGCACACCGGTGATCGGCAACAACCAGGGTGGCTTGTCCGGCCCGGCCATCAAACCGGTGGCCTTGCTAAAAGTGCACCAGGTTCACCAGGTCTGCAAACCACATAACATCCCCATTATCGGCCAGGGCGGTATAACTTCCCCAGAAGACGCCCTTGAGTTTTTGATTGCGGGGGCAACCGCCGTCGGCGTCGGTACCGCCCTGTTCTACGACCCGCTGGTCTGCAACAGGATAAACCGTGGCATCGCGGATTACCTTCACCGGCATGAACTGACCTCGGTCTGTGATCTCACTGGCAGCCTGACCCTGAATACCCCGCCGACCGCACCCTGACCAAGCCGGTATTTCCAGGCAGGTCCAGGCCAGCTGCATTGATTGACGTCATTCTAAAGCTCCCGCAGTGCTGTCCGATACTTAGTGAAGCGTAAGTAGTTAAATTTATATCCGAATTATCTCAGACAAACAGGGAGCATCATGAAAAACTTTTATAAACATTGTCTTACGGCATTTTTTGTGGTGATCAGCGGCCTGCCTGGCACGCTGCTGGCCGAATCAAACAGTGACAACGGTGCAAATCCTTCTGCGTCTGCAAAACTGGATTTCCGTATTACCATCCCCGGTGTACTGCGCTTTCAGGTCGGTGAGGCAGGTACCGGTAACATAGACCTTATTGAATTCAACCTGCAAGCTACCGACGTGGGTAATGGCGCCATTGGCAGCACCGATATCACGGGTAGCGGTGGTGATCAGGGTGGTGGTGCCGTCACCGCAGCCCTGTTCAGCAATGCCGGAGATGTCATCATCACTGAAACCAATAACAGTGGTGGTGCGGGGCTCGGCAACGGTTTCGGAGACCAAATCCCCTACTCCGAAATCCTTGCGTCAAGTGGTATCCCCGCTTTTAGTCCCCCCACACTCTCGAATGCCGGTGGTGGCACCTCAACACCGATGCCGAACATAAATGCCAAAATAACCAATTACAATACCGTCTGGACCTATGTTTACGACCACACCGCTGATTACCCGGCAGGTACCTACGGTGACGGTGCCGTGGCAACCGGTGGTCAAGTTACCTACACGGCAGCAATACCCTAGCGTCTCCCAGAATATCAACCGGTAGCAACCCGGGGCCGTCGCTGATTTCAGCCGCGGCCCTTGGTGTTTACAGGCACATAAAGGTAGCATTGAAAACATGATGCAGCCATTGTTGCCAATCTTGTCCGGGTGTCGTCTGCGATCGCTATGCAAAAGTGCCCTGATCTGCTGTGCACTGTGGTCATCCACTGTCGATGCCATCATTTTTAACCTGAACAACAGGGCCGTTCCCCGGCTGTATATCCGCGTCGGTGACGGAGGCGGGAACATCAGCGAGGTTGCCTTCTCTGTCCCGGCAGGACGGGTGGGTGACGGCAGTGCCATTACCGGAACACCCACCATCAGAATCCACGCGCGATTACGCGCATCCGCTGCCAACCCGCTGACGGCCTTTCTGACGGTCGATTCGTTCACAAATCCGCTTGCGATCGATGATCCCGGCAGCACCGGTACCATCCCGTTTTCCCAGATCAGCTGGACCGCACGGGACGGTGACATTCCGTCAGGCACCTTTACCGGCAGCATCGACCAGCCGATCGTGGACTTCCCCGGTTCGCCGCACAACCTCGATGACATTCTCACCTTCCGTTATGCCAACACGCTGGCGCTCGAAGCGGGCACCTACAAAGGGCGTGCCACCTACACCTTTGCCGTGCCATGAAAAACGGCCTGCTGCTTCTGTTGCTCGTATTCAATGTCCTGCCGGCCTGCGCTGAAAGGCTCGATGACAGCCTCTCTACACAACAACAGTTTGACCTTGATCTCGACTGGAAACAGACACGAAATACTGAAAACCTCGACGAACGGGAACTGAACGCCCTCACGGCCCGTGCACGTCGTGTTGAAATCCGCCTGAACACGAGGCGTTTTGTTGGCAAGCGCGGCAAGATCTTCATCCGCCTGCCCATCAATATCCGCGGCACCGGCGACTCATCCGCCTTGCGCATGAGCTGGCAAACCAATGGCCTGTTCTCGAATGGCGCCATAACGGCCGGCAACCGCGCCAAGTTGTTTGAGGGCGAGATTACCGAACCCGTCATGAGCGATGTCTTTGACATCACCTTTGACATCGATGCCCGGCAGGTATACAACAACCTGCGCTTTCAACCCCTGTTTGATATCGAAACGTTCTAATCATGCCAAAAAAGTCTTCCTGCCTGCTGGTTTTCATCCTTGCCTGCCTTGTAAACAGTGCCTGGGGGGCCGGTTTTTCGGCCATGGTGTCCCCGCCGCGTTTCGAACTGCACGGTAAAGCCGGCTCAGTGGTTCGCGAAATCGTCGACATCGAAAATGCCGGTGATACTGCGGCTGTATACTCGATCCGCACAGCCGACTGGGACCTGTCGGAGGGCGGCGGACTGACCATCTTTCCACCCGAACTGCAACCGGGCAGTTGTCGCCCCTGGGCACGCATTGAACGGCGCGCAATACGCCTGCAACCACAGTCGGGAAAACGCTACCGTTTTGAATTGCATATTCCGGAGCAGGCCCCTGCCGGTGAATGTCGCCTGGCGATACTCATTGAACCCGGTGATGATGAAGGTGTCATGGCACGCGCCAGGAATATCCGTTTTCCGGTAGAAGGACGCATCGCAATTATTATCTACGTCACAGTAGGCGATGCCGCACCGGTGCTGTCGCTGCAGTCACTGGAACTGCGGAACGTTAACGAACAACTGACACCGGTGGCCTTGCTGGAAAACACCGGTAACGCCCATGGCCGGCCTGACGGCTTTCTGCAAGGCCGCGATGCCCGTGGTCAAAAGATTGATTTCATCCTGGCCCAGACGCCGATTCTTCCCGGGCAAACACGCCCTGTCACCCTCTGGCAAGCAACCGCGGAAGGTGAAAAGGCCGTCACCCTGACGCCCCCGCTTAAACTCAAGGGGCTGATCGAATGGCAGGGCGGCCGGCAGAAGGTGGACACCACGCTGGAATAGGTCTTCACCGGGCGTTATTCGTTAATACGTGTCAGTGCAAAATTGACCACGCTGTCCTGACGCACGGACACCACCACTGGCAGCGGTGATTCATCCTCCAGCCCCCACGGCAATGGCAGGTCTTCAATGGCAAGCCTGACGGCATGCTCACCGGCCGGGACCGTGTTAAAGGTAAAACGTCCCTGCTTGTCCGTGACCCGCTCATAGCGCCCGTCCAGATAGACAAACACACCGCTGGCAGGGCGCTCGCCAGCCTGGCGCTCACCGTCGCGGTTGGCGTCATAGAACACCTCGCCACTGATCTCACCGTAGCCGGATGAGCCGGTACGGTTTCCGGCAGTCATAAACGGCCGGCCACCACGCACGCTGTGCCTGATACTCAGCAGCAGCGTTTTTTCGTTAACATTAAAGGCGTCTGCCAGGACACCGACGGACTCCTCGGCCTGGGTCCAGGTTAAATCCAGACGCGCAGCCCAGTTGCGCAGGAACTGCCACCCCGCCCCGAGCGTAGCATTGTAATTGTCCGTATCGGCACGGCCTGCTGTTTTCACACGGGTGTAGTTGGCGCTGCCATTCCAGTCCAGATCAGGGGTAATACTGTGAGAAAAAAGGATACTGGCCGAGTCACGTTGCTCATCACTGACCAGACCGTCACTCTTTTCGTGGGACAGTGTCGTCGATAGCGATAACTGCCGTGACAGGTTCCAGCTCTGGTCCCAGATGACGCCGTGCACATCACCCTCGTCACTGCCCTCCTCGATAGCGGCGATGAAGACCTCGAGTCGACTGGTGCCGAATCCGAATCGCTGCTGGACATAAGTCGACAGCCTGAGCGCACGTTTTTCCTCGCCGGCAAGGGTATTGCGCGGGTCCACCCTGTTAACGCTCGCGGTACCGCCCAGGCTCGTGGATCGCAGAAAGCGGCGGTTGCCGGTGACAAACAGGTTGCTTGTCCGGCTTAGTGGCCGGTCTGCACGATTCTCCACATTGTTCTCATTGAAGTCGGTGCCAACCGTCAGGTTGTAGCGTGGTGAACGTAATTCCGAACGCGTATAGAGACCCTGCTGGTCATCGGTAATGGTGGCATCACTCCACAGCAGATCCGGGTCCAGCCTGAAGATGCCGTAGCGATGCCGCCAGCGACCCAGCCGGTCATCACCATCCAGCCAGATGCCGTTACTGCCCTCGCTGTCGAATAATGCATGACCCGTGTAACGGTGACGTTTATCCTGACTCTGGTATTGCAGCACCATGGCGCCACTCTCATGATCCGCAACGGTATCGGAATCATTAACGGCAATCAGTTGTGCCGCCGCATGCCAGCGGGGATTCAGCGAGTGGCTCAAGCCCATCGACGCCATGGTGCCGGAAGTGAATTCAAAATCCTCGATACGCCCGACACCCAGGATACCGATCTTCCCGGCACTGAATCGCACACTGCTACGGTCGTTGCGCGACCAGTTTCTCAGGCCCGATACAAGCGTCGAGGGCAGATTAATACGATAACTGCTGCTCAATAGCGGGTCTGTATCACTGCGCAGGATACCGAGGCTGTTATCGAGCAGCCAGTCTTCATTGACCGCAAAGCCGTACTGCCGCAAAGTCAGGCGACCGCCGCTGTTGTCGCTCTCCTGCAGACTGCCAGGCGGGCGCATATAGCGTGCCGTCGCCAGCATTTCGAACTCACCATAATCACGCGTTTCATGGCGACCATGAAAGATCAGGCCATCCTCATAGGACTTGCCGGCACGGTCCAGGTCTTGCTGATAATGGCGATACTCGGTGCTGAAGCTGCGATAACCTTCCGGCTCCTGTACCTCTTCATACTCCGGGAACAACTCGCCGTCCGCTGCCTGCGGTTCAATCAACTGGTCTACATAGGCTGCGGCTGGATCAGCCTCAGACCCGGGGGCATCAGTTGTTTCGGCAGCCACAGGGTATGTCATGGTACTGATCAGGCAGGCAAGGGAACCGCACCTGAGCACCAGACGGAGCCGACTCGTCAACCTCTCAGGCCGCATCAGGCACGGTCAGCCGGTCAAGATACGGTTTGTGCAGTTTATGGCTGCGAACAGTCATTCTGAATGTAAAGCATCTGCCTGTAAAAACAGGCGGATTGAATCACACTCGCTAGCAGGCGTCCATCCAGGCTAGGAATTTGTGCCTTCAAACTCCTTCAGCTTGCGTGTGAGGGTATTCCGCCCCCACCCCAGCAAGCGTGCCGCATCCTGGCGACGCCCGCCGGTCTGCTGCAGCGCAACGTCTATGAGTACGCGCTCAAAGTCCGGCAATGCCTCATCCAGCAGGCGCTCTGCCCCTCCCGCCAGCTGCTGTTGCGCCCATTGACGCAATAAGCCTCGCCAGTCTGCTGACGCCTCAGACCCGCTGGCCTCTGCCTCAAGCAATTCACCCGGCAGGTCCTCGATATGGATTTCCTGACCGGGTGCCATCACCGTTAACAAGCGACATAAATTTTCAAGCTGGCGTACATTACCGGGCCAGTCCAGTGTCGACAGCCTGGATGCCGCAGCGGCGGTCAGCGTCTTCGTCTCGACTTCAAGTTCAACCGCAGCCTGTTGCAGGAAGTGTTGCATGAGCAGCGGGATGTCCTCGCGGCGTTCACGCAGCGGCGGGATCTGGATGCGAATCACATTCAGGCGATGAAACAGGTCTTCACGAAACTGCCCGTCCCGCACACGCTGTTCCAGGTTCTGGTGGGTTGCTGCGATAATACGGACATCGACCTTCTTCGGTGTATGCCCGCCCACCGGGTAAAACTCACCGTCCGCCAGTACCCGTAACAGGCGGGTCTGCAGCTCGGCCGGCATATCACCGATCTCATCGAGCATCAGCGTACCGCCATTGGCCTGTTCAAAACGTCCGGCACGGCGGTTTTGCGCCCCGGTGAAGGCACCCCGCTCATGACCAAACAGCTCGGATTCCAGCAGATCACGGGGGATTGCCGCCATGTTCAGTGCCACAAATGGCTGCTGCGCACGCGCGCTGTGCTGATGCAGCGCCTGTGCCACCAACTCTTTTCCGGTCCCCGATTCACCATTGATCAGTACCGTGGCATTGGAGTGTGCCAGACGGCCAATGGCGCGAAACACCTCCTGCATCGCCGGTGCCTTGCCAATGATTTCCGGTGTTTCCTCTATTGCCTGCGGTGCGGTTCCAACAGCTTGCCGGGTACGCACCTCCAGTGCCCGGGTGACCAGTGCCACGGCCTCGTCCACATCAAACGGTTTCGGCAGATACTCGAAGGCACCACCTTTATAGGCGGATACGGCGCTATCAAGATCGGAATGGGCCGTCATGATAATGACCGGCACATCCGGGTAATGGCTATTGATGTGATCCAGCAGTGCCATCCCGTCCATGCCAGGCATGCGTATATCGGTAATGATGACTGCCGGCTCCTGCTTGCTGATGGCCAGCAACGCACTGTCAGCAGACTCGAACCCCTCGACCTTCAATCCTGCATTACCGAGCGCCTTGTCCAGCACCCAGCGAATGGAACTGTCATCATCAATGACACAGATTGTCTCGTTATGATTCATGCTCTCCTTCCAGTGGTAGCAATATGGTAAACACGGTTTCACCCGGTTGACTGGTACATTCAATCAGCCCCTGGTGACGGCTGATCAGCGCCTGTGCGATGGAAAGCCCCAGGCCAGTACCGTCACTGCGACCGGTAATCATCGGGTAAAAAATCTGCTTGCGCAGCTCTTCTTTAATACCGGGGCCGTTATCAATCACTTCTATACATGCAACGAGGCGATGCTTGCGGCTGCCGATATTAAAACTACGCCGTATGCGGGTACGCAAAGTGATAACACCGTCGTTTTCCAGCGCCTGCGCCGCATTGCGCACGATGTTAAGCATGGCTTGCAGCAGCAGATCACGGTCGGCCTGCAGATCCGGCAGGCTCGGGTCATAGTCCTGGCGAAGCTGCAAGCCATCACCCGCCTCGACCTGTACCAGTTCACGCACATGCTCGAGCACATCATGGATATTGACTGCCTGGACGCTGGGCAAACTGTTGGGGCCCAGCATACGGTCCAGCAATGCCTGCAGGCGATCTGCCTCGCTGATAATGATATGTGTATATTCCTGCAACGCATCATCGCTGATTTCGCGTTCCAGTAATTGCGCAGCACCACGCAAGCCGCCCAGCGGGTTCTTGATTTCGTGTGCAAGCCCGCGCAACAGTTCATGCGTGGCTTGCTGTTGTGTAATCAGGCGTTCCTCCTGCTCAATGCGCAGGTGGTGATTGATCTGGCGCAGTTCCACCAGTACACGGGGCCGGCCGGCATTGTCCGTCATCGGTGTAAAGGTGCAGTTAACACGCAAGTCAGGCGCATCGGGTAACTCCAGCAGACAACCGCGCTGCGTCACCACCTGCTCGGAGGTCAGGGTGTTGGTGATTTGCTCGACCATTACTTCCGCATTGATAACCAGTTCCCGGACCGGGCGACCGCAGACGTGACGTGCGCTGTGGGCAAGCATGATCTCACCCGCCTGGTTAATGGTTATCAGCCGACACCGGGCATCGAACACCAATACGGCCGTGCCCATGCTCTCGAGTATTCGATCGGCGTTCAGTTCAGGTGGCACGGTCTCTCCTGGCATAGCAGGGTTCATTGCAAGAACCAAACCAACATCATCAAATGGGAAACCCTGCCCGAAAATATAATATAACCAAATAAATACAGTAGCTTACTCAGTATGAGGGACATATGGATACTCAGGGGGAGCCACCGCAGTATAACCGATGCCGTAAAGACGCACCAGATTGGTGCGCGGCCTTCATCCTCCCTGGACCGGGGTGAATTAATCAGCTGCGGCTTCAGCTACATCCACCATGACTGCCGCGGAAAAAATAAAGCCCCGCTACCAGAGCGGGGCTTTATGGTACAACACCACTGACTGCCTAGAGACTGTAGTACATATCAAACTCGACCGGATGCGTGGTCATGCGCAGGCGCGTAACTTCTTCCATCTTCAGATCGATATAGCCGTCGATCATATCGTCAGTGAACACGCCACCGGCGGTCAGGAACTCACGGTCAGCGTCGAGTGCTTCCAGTGCCTCGTC
The DNA here is from genome assembly GCA_039714975.1 of Pseudomonadota bacterium. Classification (GTDB taxonomy): domain Bacteria; phylum Pseudomonadota; class Gammaproteobacteria; order UBA9214; family UBA9214; genus UBA9214. The sequence goes on along the minus strand of JBDLIH010000003.1, from coordinate 25,067 downwards.
CAGCGAACTGCACACGGTCGGAATCTTCTTCCCTTCCTCCGGCGGCAGGTCATACAGATCCTTGTCCATGGCATCGCCCGGATCGATCTTGTTCCTGATGCCGTCCAGACCGGCCATCATCATGGCAGCAAAACACAGGTAAGGGTTACCTGCGGAATCCGGAAAACGTATCTCTACGCGGCGGCCTTTCGGATTGGATTCAAACGGAATACGTACCGAGGCGGAACGGTTGCGGGCCGAGTAGGCCAGCATCACCGGTGCTTCGAACCCCGGTACCAGGCGCTTGTAGCTGTTGGTACTGGCATTGGTAAAGGCATTCAGGGCACGTGCGTGTTTGAAGATACCGCCGATGTAATACAGTGCCTGCTGTGACAGGCCGCCGTACTTGTTACCGGTGAAGATGTTCTTGCCGGCCTTGGCCAGCGACTGGTGCACATGCATACCACTACCGTTATCACCCACAATCGGTTTGGGCATAAAAGTGGCGGTCTTGCCGTAGCCGTGTGCCACATTGTGTACCACGTACTTGAGAATCTGGTTCTGATCAGCACGCTTTACCAGGGTATCGAAGCGGGTACCGATTTCGCACTGACCGGCAGTCGCCACTTCATGGTGATGGACTTCCACTGCGACACCCATCTCCTCCAGCCCAAGACACATGGCACCACGCAGGTCATGCAGGGAATCAACCGGCGGCACCGGGAAATAACCACCCTTCACGGTCGGACGATGACCGATGTTGCCGTCTTCAAAAACGCGTTCGGAGTTCCAGGAGGCTTCCTCCGAATCCACCTTGCAGAAGGAGCCACTCATGTCGGCACCCCAGCGTACATCGTCCAGCACAAAGAATTCCGGCTCGGGACCAAAGAAAGCGGTGTCGGCAACCTTGGTGGATTTCAGGTAGGCCTCGGCACGTTTGGCGATGGAACGCGGATCACGTTCGTAACCCTGCATGGTCGTCGGCTCAAGAATGTCGCAACGGATAATCAGGGTCGGCTCATCGCTGAACAGGTCCATCACAGCTGTGGTGGTATCCGGCATCAGCACCATGTCTGATTCGTTAATACCCTTCCAGCCGGAGATGCTGGAACCGTCAAACATCTTGCCGTCCTTGAACAGGCTGCTGCCCGCCTGGCTGGCTGGCATCGTGACATGTTGTTCCTTGCCAATGGTATCGGTAAAACGCAGGTCAACGTATACAACCTCGTTGTCCTTCATCATCTTCATAACTTTTGTTGCAGACATTACAACTCCTCCAAATCAACTTGCGCAAAAAAATAAGACGCCGTTATCAGGCGACAACGGCGCACACTAAAATCTCTGTTCTTGACGAAGCACGAATTATGCCACGGCAGATATGACGAGCAACTCCCTATTATTCACGGTGTTAACGAACCAGGACAGAATGATAGCGCACAATTATAGTGCATGCAGACAGACTGACGCACTATAATTGTGCGCGCTGGTGCTGGATATAGACATTGACATCACCGATATCCTGCGCCTTATGTGCCGCTTCACGTATCAGCCTGGTCAGTTTAACCAGCTGTTGTAGCTCCTGGCCGCCGTCCTTCAGGAACACATCGATATGGACCTTGCCGTCCAGGTAATGCAGCACGACCTTGTCGAGTCGCTCCCCGATACCCAGGGGCTGCCACTGCTGTTCGAGTCGCCGCAGAATTTCATCCCGTAACGGCAAATCGTGACAGGGCGAGGCACGCTCATCATCCTCGGGATCAATATGCACCGTGACGTCCGAGATATTTTCCATGGTCTCTATCAGGTGCCCGCGAACGGCTTCACCAATCTGATGCCCCTCCGAGACACTCAATACCGGATCAACCAGGATATGTACATCCACCAGTGCGTCGCTGCCACTATGGCGTGTACGTAGCATATGACAGGCACGCACACCGTCAACCGCCATGATGGTCCTGCGTATCGCCTCGACCTGTTCCGGATCCAGCGCGCTATCGATCAACTCCTGCAGACTCTTCCACAACAGCTCCCAACCGATCTTCGCAATCATCAGGCCAACCGCAATAGCCGCAACCGCATCCAGGTAGGGATAACCCGCCATCGTACCCAATACACCGATAACCACAATGATGGATGAAATGGCATCACTGCGACTGTGCCAGGCATTGGCGAGCAACATCTTTGAACGCAGCCGGCGCGCTGCCCGTGCCGTGTAGTGGTAAATCACCTCTTTAGACAACACCGAGATCACGGCCACGACCAGCGCCAGCCAGCCCGGATGCAGCAGCAAATCCTGATCCAGCAAGCGCCGTGCCGCATCCCAGGCTATGCCAATGGCAACCAGCACCAGCGCCACGCCCAGCACCACCGTGGCAACCGTCTCAATACGACCATGGCCGTAGGGGTGCTCGGTATCGGCCTCGCGATGCGCGTGCTTGGCAGCGAACAGCACCAGGAAGTCAGTCGCCAGATCGGAGAATGAGTGTATGCCATCGGCAACCAGTGCCTGTGAACCCGCCGTGACACCGACAACAATCTTCGCCACGCCCAGTAGCAGGTCGACAACCGCACCAATCAGCGTCACCTTGCGGACGTGCAGGTAACGCGCGTCAAGCGAATCCGGTAAATGTGAATGTCCCATGATTCAGCTAGCCGCCGCTACCCACGCGAATATCGATAATAATTTCATATTCCCGTTCCTTTATTGCGCGCACTTCATGCCCATGCACCCTGCACCAGGCCGGGATGTCATGGACAACACCCGGGTCGGTACACAGCACCTGGACCACATCACCCGGCTGCAGTTTTGCGACGCTGTCCTGTGTCCTGATGACGGGGAGCGGACAAAGCAGATTACGTGCATCGACGACCGTAATGCTCACAGGTACCAGCCTGCAGGAATTTCATCTGTCGGCAGCGGCACCACGACCAGGCTGTGTGTGGCACTGCCCTTCGGATTCACTTCAATGGTCACCCGCTCGGCATCCCGGCCCTGGCTGAAGCGCGCCGTCAGGCGTGCCGCCAACTCGATATCAGCCGCTGAAATATCGCCGTCCAGCAGCACTAAAGGACCCGTATGGCTGGTGGGAATCATGTGCACAAATCGCTTTCTATAACCTTCCAGAAAGCGATTCTCGCCTTCTTCACGACCGACGATGATTTTAAAATTCGGTCGTGGCCGCAGGTGCCTGCCCACCTTCAAAAGCATGATGTCATCGAGGTCATATTCACGCTTGCCGCGTGTGCTCCACAAGTCTGTCAGCTTCACTGCATACTGTTTATCGGTAAGGAAACAACAGCCACCCGCCGGTTGAGCGTAATCCTCGAAACCGAACTGTTTTGCCAGCGCCATTTGCGGCTTGCGTGAACGGCCATTGAAGGCATACAGGCGGTCACGAGCCAGCCAGCCCTCGATCTCCGCCAGGCTTGGCGGCAAGTTCCTTGCACACAGGGGTCGCACCAGCCGCTCACCGGCACCCGAGTCACGTGCAATGACCGGCATCGTATCCTTGCGCTGCGACATGGGCCGCTGCCCGATCACTTCACCGGTGATGATGAAATCAAAGCCGTTTGCATCGATCCATTCACGCGCCTTGTTGACCATGAAAATCTTGCAGTCCAGGCACGGATTCAGGTTGCTGCCGTAACCGTGTTTAGGGTTGATAACGACATCCTTGTACTCCTCGATAATATCGACGATATGCAGCTTGATACCGAGCTGTTCTGCTGACCACAAGGCATTATTGCGTTTCGGCCGTTTGTGATCTTTTTTACGTATGGCATGGGTGTGGCCTTCGACACAGAAACCGGTAAAGAAATTGATCCCCTCGACATGCACCCCCTGCTCCATCACCACACGTGCCGCGAGCAGCGAATCGAGGCCACCGGAAATCAGTGCAACAGCTTTTGCTTGTTTGGGCATGGTGTATCAACAGGCGTGCTTGACGCGAGAACATTTGAACGAACGGATTCTACCGCAAGCGAGGACCGCTGCGGCAGAAAACCCGGCAGAATACCGGGTGATTCAGTGTTTTTCAGTGGCCGCGGGAACCGGGCTTAGCCGGCCTTCAGCGCACATCTGTTCATAGCAGCGGCGACTACCGGTCTCCTGCCACAGGTCCATGGCCTGGAGTGGTGTCAGCACGGTATCACCCCCCAGTCCACGCATGGCATGCAGGATATCCATCAGCACGATGAAGGCCTCTGACAGACGCTGATACACGGATGCCCAGCCACGATCCATAACAGCCGATAACTGCTGGTAGGAGGCCCGTCCAATGTTGACAAAATAACTGACATGCACCAGGCGGCGTTCAGCAAGCTGCGGGAATAACCCGGAGAACAACAGGCAATGATCACCGACTTCACGCAGTTGCCCGGCCTGCTGTTCGCCACGAAGTGATTGAGACCTGAGATAGTCTTCGGCCATGATGCGCACCGTACACTCCGGCCTGTCAGCGAAACGCATCAGCAAAAACACCAGGTAACTTTCCAGTGATTCATCCAGATTCCGGTCGCAGGCAGTTTGTGCTTCATGCACCAGTGCCTGCCACTGGGCCTGCGGGGTAGGTTCGAGAATTAGCCGTGACATGCTTTTCCTCCACCGGGATAGTAATAATGTGTCGACCGCCCGTCTGTGCAGCTTGAACAGTCGGCGACTACCATCTTTACCATATGGACACGCAGCTTGTCACGGAAGTGCCATAAAAATAAGGGCCTGTTCACAGCCGTGGGGAAATTTACGGCACCGCACGTTATACTGCCCGGCTTGCATACTGCTTGCCAAACAAGTGAAAAAAACCGTGCCACAGACACCTAAGACATTTCAGGGCCTGATTCTTGCTCTGCAAGACTACTGGAGCCGGCAGGGCTGTGCCTTGCTACAACCCTACGATATGGAGGTCGGTGCCGGTACCTTTCACCCGGCCACTTTCCTGCGTGCCATCGGTCCGGAGCCCTGGCGTGCAGCCTATGTGCAGCCCTCGCGCCGCCCGACCGACGGCCGCTACGGTGAAAACCCCAACCGGCTGCAGCACTACTACCAGTTCCAGGTCGTACTGAAACCGTCACCCCTGGACATACAGGAACTGTACCTGGGTTCACTGTGTGAACTGGGTATCGATCCCCTGGTGCACGACATACGTTTTGTCGAGGACAACTGGGAGTCCCCCACCCTGGGTGCCTGGGGCCTGGGCTGGGAGATCTGGCTGAACGGCATGGAAATTTCGCAATTTACCTATTTTCAGCAGGTCGGCGGCCTGGAATGCCGACCGGTCAGCGGCGAGTTGACCTATGGTCTGGAACGTATTGCCATGTACCTGCAGGAAGCCGAAAGTGTCTTTGACCTGGTGTGGACCGAGGGTCCGGACGGTCCCGTGACCTACCGGGATGTGTTCCACCAGAACGAGGTCGAAATGTCGACCTACAATTTCGAGTACGCCGACACTTCCTCATTGTTCGACTGGTTCGACACCTGTGAGCGTGAAAGCAATCGCCTGATCGAGGCCGACCTGCCCTTGCCGGCCTATGAAATGGTGCTCAAGGCCTCACACACCTTTAACCTGCTGGATGCACGCAATGCCATTTCAGTTACCGAGCGGCAACGCTACATCCTGAGAGTGCGTACCCTGTCCCGACAGGTGGCGGACGCCTACTATGCCACGCGCGAGACATTGGGCTTCCCCATGCTCACTGGCGACGGGGGTGCAGTATGACGGCGACCCGTGACCTGCTGATCGAGATCGGTACCGAGGAATTGCCTCCAGGGGCACTGGGCCACATGCGTGATGCCCTGCAGTCTTTGCTGGATACACAACTGGATGAAAATGGCCTGGCACACGGTGACAGCCATGCCTATGCCACACCGCGCCGGCTGGCAGTGGTCATCAGGGACGTACCCGTCGCACAAGCCGACCGTGACATAATGAAACGCGGCCCGGCAGTGAAAGCCGCCTTTGATGCCGAGGGTAATCCCACCAGGCCGGCCGAAGGCTTCGCACGCTCCTGCGGCGTAGTGGTCAGCGACCTGGAAGAGATGCAGACCGCCAGGGGAAGCTGGCTGGTATACAAAAGCACCGAGACCGGCAAGGCCGCCACAGACATCATTCCCGCATTGCTTGAAAAGGCACTGAAAGCATTACCAATGCCAAAGCGGATGCGCTGGGGCAATTCAGAGATTGAATTTGTGCGCCCGCTACACTGGGTAGTACTGCTGTTTGGTGAGGAACCCGTGGCTGCAAACATCCTTGGCGTCGACAGTGACCGTTACTCTCGTGGACACCGCTTTCATCACAACAAGCCCATCGAGATCACCACGCCAGGCGCCTATGCCGAGACGCTGGAACAGGATGGCATGGTCGAGGTGGACATGGAACGGCGGCGCGAGTCCATCCGCACCCAGATCACCGAGGCCGGTGCTGCACTCGGTGGTCAGACCCTGATTGATACAGCATTACTGGACGAAGTCACCGCACTGGTGGAATGGCCGGTTGCCATCAGCGGCAGTTATGACCCGCGCTTTCTCGAGGTCCCGGCAGAAGCCCTGATTTCCAGCATGCAGGACCACCAGAAGTATTTTCCCGTGGTCGATGAGCAGGGCAATCTGCTGCCTCACTTCATCACGGTCGCCAATATCGCCAGCAAGGACCCGGAGCAGATAAAGGCCGGCAACGAGCGCGTCATCCGGCCACGTCTGGAGGATGCCGCGTTCTTCTGGGAGCAGGATCGCAAGCAGTCACTTGAAGACCGTTTATCCATGCTGGACGGCGTTATCTTCCAGAAGCAACTCGGTTCGCTGCTCATGAAACAGGAGCGTATCAAGACCATCGCCACGGATATTGCCGCGGCCATCGGATCAAGCGTATCGCATGCTGAACGTGCGGCTCACTTATGCAAGTCAGACCTGCTGACCAGCATGGTGAACGAGTTCCCGAAATTACAGGGCATCATGGGACGCTATTATGCAGGCCATGACGGTGAGGCCAGTGAAGTTGCGATGGCACTGGATGAACAGTATCAACCACGACATGCAGGTGATGAGCTGCCGGCAACGGCTACCGGGCAGGCACTGGCAATTGCTGAACGACTGGATACCCTCACGGGTATCTTTGCCATTGGTCAGCGGCCGACCGGCGACAGGGACCCGTTCGGACTGCGACGTTCGGCGCTCGGGCTGCTGCGTATCCTGATAGAGAAACAACTCGACCTGGACCTGCGCCTCCTGATCGAAACTGCCACGTTGCAATTTCCGGAAGGACTGGAGGCAGCGAATATAAGTAACGACCTGTTTGCCTTCATGATGGAGCGCCTGCGTGCCTGGTATCTGGATGCCGGCTATGAAGTGCATGTGTTTGAAGCCGTGCTCGCACGTCAACCGACACGGCCGCTGGACTTTGATCAACGCATGCGCGCAGTCAGGACATTTCGTGACCTGTCTGAAGCCGACAGCCTGTCAGCAGCCAACAAACGTATCCGTAATATTCTGCGCAAGGCCGAGACTGCCATTCCAGGGCATTACGACAAGACCCTGTTTCAGGAACCCGCGGAACAGGCGCTTGCAGCCGCGCTGGAAGAACTGGACACACTGACAACGCCCTTGTTCAAACAGCGGGACTACACCAGCGCCTTGTGCAAACTGGCTGCCTTGCAAACACCGGTGGATGCCTTTTTTGATAACGTGATGGTCATGGCGGATGACGAGGCGTTACGCGACAATCGACTCGCCCTGCTGCAGGCGCTGTCTGATCTGTTTCTACAGGTAGCCGACATATCCCTGCTCCACGGATGACCTGCCTGTATTCATATAACATACATGATTTATTGTAAAACATGACGACCAAAGACACTTACAGAGACATGCTCACGGCCGTACAGGCCTTCCATGACAAGCATGACTTCAAGAACACTGGAGGTGAAGAGCTGGCCTATCGCATCGCACTGATGACAGAGGAACTCGGCGAAATTTCGGCCTGCGTTACCAAGGGCAAGGATACGGACAAGCTCGCCGAGGAATGTGCAGACCTGCTGATCCTGCTGCTGGGTACCGCCATCGCGGCTGACTTCAATCTTGATGACGCCTTCTGGGCCAAGATGAAAAAACTCGAACAGCGTGAGTCACGCATGATCAACGGTCGTATCCGGGTATCTGAATTCAGGGGCATGTGATGCAACTGATCATCCTGGACCGCGACGGCGTCATCAATGAAGACTCCGATGAATTCATCAAGTCGCCTACGGAGTGGCAACCGATTCGCGGCAGCCTGGAGGCCATTGCGCAATTGCATCGGGCAGGCTGGCAAGTGGTGGTGGCAACCAACCAGTCAGGCATTGCACGCAAACTGTTTAGCCTGGATACGCTGGCCCGCATTCACGAAACCATGCACCGGCGCATCATCGAAAGCGGCGGTATGATCGATGCGGTATTTTTCTGTCCGCACGGCCCGGATGATGGTTGCGACTGTCGTAAACCAAAGCCTGGCATGTTTCACGATATTGCGGAACGACTGCATATCGATTTACAGGGCGTGCCTGCAATCGGTGATTCACTGCGTGATATCCAGGCTGCCGAGGCGGCAGGTGCCACACCGATACTGGTTAAAACCGGTAAGGGATTTGGTACCGTGAGCAGCCCGGAACTGGGTCCGGGCATAGCGGTATTTGATGACCTCTACAGTGCCGTTAACCATTTACTCGACTTGCAGGTACACTACACTTGGCATCCTGATGGCCTCCACAACCCCTGACAACTCCCCCTACCCCGTACTCTGGTTACGCTCACTGGCGTTCTGGATTGTGTTCCCTGTTTCACTGGTCATTTTTGCCAGTCTGCTGCTGTTTACCGTGTTTTTTTCACTCAATACACGCTGGCAACTGGTACAGATATGGGTGCACTTTATCCTCTGGTGGCTGAAGGTCACCTGCAAGCTTACTCACGAGGTTCAGGGCAATGAACATATCACCCCGGAGGCCGGCATCGTTTTTTCCAAGCACCAGTCGACCTGGGAGACCATTGCGCTGCAGCAAATCTTTCCGCTACAGGTGTGGGTGGCCAAACGTGAATTGATGTGGATACCGTTTTTTGGCTGGGGCCTTGCCCTGATGAAATGCATTCACATCAAACGCGGCACGGGCAAGGCTGCGGTCAAACAATTGGTAACACAGGGCAAGACCAGACTGGACGAAGGTATCTGGATCGTGATCTTCCCGGAAGGTACCCGGATCCCGGCTGGACAACGCGGTCGCTACCGCATCGGGGGTGCCGTGCTGGCAGATCAAACCGGTTATCCCATTATCCCGGTTGCACACAATGCCGGTGAGTACTGGCCACGGCGCAGTTTCATCAAGCGTCCGGGTGTCATTCAGGTCCGCATCGGCGCGGCGATTGATCCCGCCGGAAAATCAGCTCAACAGATCCTGAATGAAGCCGCCGACTGGATTGAAGCCCGCATGGCCGAGATCACGACGCTTAAGTAAGCCCATGTACATGCTGCAAGGTGCTCCTGCACGGGTAAAATAATTACCAGAAATAATATTAATGTAAACCCTATAAATAGGGTTATAATTAACATTAATTACATTAAATTTAATAAGATAATATCTATATTTCTTCTTACCAAGACAATATCCGGCTAATGCTAGATATCCAGGTTAGAGACCAGCAGTGCATTCTGTTCAATAAAGTCACGACGCGGTTCAACCTGATCGCCCATCAGGGTGGTAAAGATATCATCCGAACCCACGGCATCCTCGATTTGAACCTGCAGCAAGCGCCGGTTCTCGGCATCCAGCGTAGTCTCCCACAACTGCTCAGGGTTCATCTCACCGAGCCCCTTGTAGCGCTGAATATGCTGGCCACGCCTGGCCTCTTCCATCAACCAGACCAGGGCCTGTTTAAACGACGACACATCGGTCTTGCGCTCGCCGCGCTGCACGTAGGCACCATGACTCAACAGGCCATCGAGCTGCTGCCCCAGTGCCATCATTTGCTGGTATTCGACACCGTTAAAAAATTCCACGCCATAGGTCTGTTCCGACGCCACGATTCCGTGTGTCCATTTGCTGATGGTGGCCAAGAAACCCGGCCCCTCTTCACAGGCCTCGACCGAGCACTCATAGCGTTGTCCACTGACAAGGCTGGTATTGACTCGCGACTGCAACTCCGCAAACCAGTCCGCCACTGCCGGTGGCTGACTCAGGCTGTTTTCGTCCAGCACTGGCATGTAGATCATATGCTCCAGAATAACGGCGTCATAACGGCGCGACAGCCGCCGGATGGACGCCATCACCCCCATGTAATCGTTAGCAAGTGACTCCAGTGCCGGCCCACCCAGCGGTGGTGCATCCGGGTTCACGTATAACTGCGCCTTGTCTATCGCGCCGCTCAAGAGCATGGCGTTTAGCGAGGCATCATCCTTAACATATTGTTCTTGTTTACCTTTTTTGATTTTATACAGGGGTGGCTGGGCAATATAGACATAGCCGCGTTCGATCAGTTCCGGCATTTGACGGTAGAAAAAAGTCAGCAACAGGGTGCGAATATGCGAACCATCAACATCGGCGTCGGTCATGATAATGATGCGGTGATAACGCAGCTTGTCGGCGTTAAACTCCTCCCGACCGATACCACAACCCAACGCGGTGATCAGAGTGCCGACCTCGGCCGATGACAGCATCTTGTCGAAGCGTGCCTTCTCTACATTCAGGATCTTTCCCTTCAGCGGCAGAATCGCCTGCGTGCGACGGTCACGCCCCTGCTTGGCCGAACCACCGGCTGAATCGCCCTCCACCAGAAACAGTTCAGATAATGCCGGATCCCGTTCCTGGCAGTCTGCGAGTTTTCCCGGCAAGCCCGCGATATCGAGCGCACCTTTGCGACGTGTCATCTCACGCGCCTTGCGGGCTGCTTCCCGGGCACGCGCGGCGTCAACAATCTTCGTGGTAATCGCCTTGGCCTCGGCAGGATTTTCCAGAAGATAATCCTGAAATTTCTCTCCCACAGTCGACTCGACAATACCCTTGATTTCAGACGATACCAGCTTGTCCTTGGTCTGGGATGAAAACTTCGGGTCCGGCACCTTCACAGACAGCACCGCGGTCAGGCCTTCACGGGCATCGTCGCCGGTAGCCGTGACCTTGGCCTTGCGCATCAAGCCCTGCTTTTCCATGTACTGATTCAGGGTGCGGGTCAATGCACCGCGAAAACCGGCCAGGTGGGTACCACCATCACGCTGTGGAATATTGTTGGTAAAACAGAAGATGTTTTCCTGGTAGGAATCATTCCACTGCATGGCCAGCTCGACACCGACGCCCTCTTTTTCAGCACTCAGGTAGAACACCGTGGGATGCAAGGGTGTTTTCTTCCGGTTCAGGTGCTCCACAAAGGCCTGGATGCCTCCCTGGTACTCAAAGATATCTTCCTTGTCAGAGCGTTCATCCGTGAGTCGAATACGCACCCCGGAATTCAGGAATGACAGCTCTCTAAGCCGTTTCGCCAGGATGTCATAGTGATATTCCGTTTGAGTGAAAATCTCACTGCTGGGTTTGAAGTGTATTTCGGTACCCGTTCTATCCGTATCTCCGAGGACCTCCAGCGGTGCTGCGGGCACACCCATGTTGTATTCCTGCGTATGAGCCTTGCCATCCCGGTTGATATTCAATACCAGTCTCTCGGAGAGTGCGTTTACCACTGAGACCCCGACCCCGTGCAGACCACCGGAAACCTTGTAGGAGTTGTCATCAAACTTTCCACCGGCATGCAGCACCGTCATAATGACCTCTGCAGCGGAAACACCTTCTTCCGGGTGCATATCCACGGGAATACCACGCCCGTCATCAGTGACCGTGACAGAGTTATCGCCATGCAAGATGACATTAATTTCATTGCAATGGCCCGCCAGCGCTTCATCGATGGAGTTATCTACCACCTCAAATACCATGTGATGCAGGCCGGTGCCATCATCGGTATCGCCGATATACATGCCGGGACGTTTCCGTACCGCATCCAGCCCCTTTAGAACCTTGATATTGGATGAGGTATAGGTATTTTCTTCTGCCATATTGATGTCCTGAAAGCGTCGTTGTCGGGTTTTTAGACTCAGTGCGTAAAACGGTGGATTATACCACTTCCTGTATCTCGCCACGTTCCACGTGAAACCTTTTCTTATCCTGCCAATCAGACAGATCATCGGGACCAGTGCCAATAGCGGTTACAAACACCTGAATGCCGAGTTGCCTGAGCGATTCCAGCACCCGAGCCTGATGTACTGCATCCAGTTCACTGCCGAGATCGTCGAGTAAAAAGGCGCCCAGGGGTGATTCACGATCTTGCTGGCATTTAACCTGTGCCAGCATAAAAGCGACAATTACGGCCTTTTGCTGGCCACGCGAACAGTGTGACTGCACCGGTTTCCCGCTCACCGTGAGTTTAAAATCTGCACGATGAGGCCCGTATTGCGTACTGCCCAGGGCGCGGTCTTTTTCCAGCCCCCTTCCCAGGGCCTCAGACAATGTCGCATCTGCCGGCCAACCAGGCTGATAACTCAAGCGAAGTGCCAGTGATGGCAACAATCGCCGCACTTCTGTTTGCAGATGCGGTAACAGGGTTTCAAAATACAGTCGGCGGAACTGGTGAAGCTGCGCGGCAGACTCCAGTAGCTCTGAATCCCACGTCGTAATCTGGTTCGCTGGCATCTGTGCACGCAGCGCTGCATTCCGCTGGCGCAATGATCGTGTGTAGTGTTGCCAGATATCGCGGTAAGCCTGTTCCACGTGAAACAACGCCCAGTCGAGTGTTTGTCGACGGTAGCGTGGTCCGCCACTAAGAATGGTGGATGTATCACCACTTATTGCCTGAACCGGGAAACTGCCTGCCAAATCAGAGAGGCGTCGTACGACCTGACCATCCAGGTGTACCTGCAGACCCGAGCTCTGCCGTTCAATACCGATAGGTACCACGCGGCCCTCTTCGCGCAACAAGCGACCAACCAGTCGGAAGGCGCCCTTCCCATCCCGGATGGGTTGATTGACTTGATGTGTTCTAAAGGAACGTACCCGCCCGAGGTAGTAGATGGCTTCCAGCAGGCTGGTTTTACCGGCCGCGTTTTCGCCAAAGATCAGATTCAGTCCGGGTGAAAATGACAGAGACGTTTGCTGGATATTTCGAAAATCACAAATGTCCAGCGATGCTAATCCCATGGGTAACTATCCACTGTGTCTATCGATAAACGCTGGAATGTCTCTCGCAAAGGCGCAAAGATGCCAAGAAAAATTTTTGTATACTTTTGATGACGATCAGTTACAACTTTGCGATCTTGGCGTCTTGGCGAGAGTTATTCTTTCTGGACGAACGCAACCCGGGAGCCTGTCGGACTTAGGTAAATCTCACTACAACCGCATCGGCATGACCACATATCGACAGTCATCATTACCCGGTCGGTTGATCACAGCGCTGCTATTGGCATCACTCAGGAAGACTTCCACCTCGTCTGAATCAAGGACGTTGAGCACTTCCAGCAGATAGGTCACATTAAAGCCAATCACGATCGGATCGTAATCATAGGTGGCATCGATTTCTTCGACAGCCTCTTCTTGCTCTGGGTTATGTGCTTGTATTTTAATGTTATTTTTAGATATATCAAGACGAATCCCACGATATTTTTCATTGGACAGAATTGATGTGCGTGTCAATGCCTGGCGTAGCGAGTCGCGATTGATTAACAGTTTTTTGTCGAGATCTTTGGGGATGACACGTTGATAATCAGGAAATCGTCCATCGATCAGTTTAGAGGTGAAACGCAATTCACTGGTGGTAATGCGAATATGGTTACTGCCGATTTCGATATCCAGTTCGGCGTCTCTCTGTTCCAGCAGGCGCAGTAATTCCTGTACCCCCTTACGCGGTACGATGACCTGCTGATTAACGCCCTCACCCACATCGGTCGCCAGGTTACAAAGTGCGAGCCGATGACCATCCGTCGCGACTGCACGCAACACGGCACCATCGGGTTCCAGCATCAGTCCGTTCAGGTAATAACGGACATCCTGCTGTGCCATCGCAAAGCCGGTACTTTCAATCAAACTGTGCAGCTGTTTTTCGGGTAACGAAAATTTTCGGGCACTTTTTATTTTATCAATGACAGGGAATTCTGTGGCCGGCAATGTCGACAGCGTGAAACGGCTCTTGCCTGAACTCACCAGGGCACGGTCCTTTTTGACAGAAATATCCAGCTGGGCTTCTTCAGGCAAGGTCCGGCAAATATCAAGCAGCTTGCGCGCCGGCAAGGTGATGTCACCGGTTTCCGTAACAGACACCGCTACCTGTGCCTGCAGTTCAACCTCCAGGTCGGTTGCCGTCAGGCGTATATTTTTCCTGGTGGCATTCAATAACACATTGCCCAATACAGGTAATGTCTGACGTCGTTCAACAACACCGATGACATGTTGAAGAGGTTTTAATAACGCTTCTCTTTGTATGCTGAATTTCATAATTAATAATTAATGTTTTTAAGTTAGTTTCTTTTGTAATAATGTTTATTAAGCACCCATAAAGTTGTGTATAACCCAATAAACAATAATGATATCAATGTCTTGTGTTAATGATAAGTCGGCACCCGGTGGTCTGATGGCTTGTTGGAAAGTTGTGGATAACAGGGGATAAGTTAACTGCCAAAAATTATCCACAGGATTTCCACGCTATGTCGTCAGAGTTCTCAACAGGTTGTTGTAATCCTCGTTTATACGTATGTCACTGTCACGTAATTCAACCACCTTGCGTGTTGCATGCAGTACTGTGGTGTGATCACGTCCACCGAAGGCATCACCGATTTCCGGCAGGCTGTGAGTCGTCAATTCTTTTGCCAGCGACATGGCAATCTGTCGTGGTCGGGTGATCGAACGACTGCGACGCGGTGACAGTAAATCAGCAACACGTATCTTGTAGTACTCGGCAACGACTTTTTGAATATTGCTGATGGTGACCAGCTTGTCCTGTAATACCAGTAAATCACGCAAAGCGTCTTTTGCCAGATCAAGGTTGATGACCTGTCCGGTAAAACGTGCGCTTGCCATTACACGTCGCAAGGCACCTTCCAGTTCACGAATGTTGGACTGGATATGCTTGGCAATAAAAAAGGCAACGTCACTGGGCAAGTCGATATCACTTTGACTGGCCTTGCTCAATAAAATCGCTACACGTGTCTCCAGTTCAGCCGGTTCAATGGCGGCCGTCAGTCCCCAGCCAAAACGGGATTTAAGGCGATCCTCCAGGCCTTCAACTTCCTTGGGATAACGGTCGCAGGTAAGGATGACCTGTTGCTGGCCTTCCAGCAACGTATTGAAAGTATGGAAGAATTCTTCCTGAGAGCGCTCTTTGTTGGCAAAGAACTGAATGTCATCAATTAACAGGGCATCTGCCGTGCGATAGTAATTCTTGAAGGCGTTGATGGCATTGTGCTGCAACGCTCTGACCATGTCGGCGACAAACCGTTCGGAGTGTAAATAGACCACGCGTGCACCGGGTTTGTTGTTAAGAATCACGTTACCGATAGCATGCATGAGATGGGTCTTGCCGAGACCAACACCACCGTAGATGAATAGCGGGTTATAGGCACCGCCTGGATTCTCACCCACCTGCATGGAAGCCGCGCGCGCCAACTGGTTGGATTTACCGGCAACGAACGATTCAAAGGTAAATTCAGGGTTAAGATTACTTTTATGTGTGACCTGCTGTGGTTTGGAAAAGGCACTGGTCACCGGTATCGGTTTGTCACGACTTGCTGCAGGTGCAGCTGTGGTTTTGCTGCTGCCAATATCGAGCTGCACCCGGGTTGTGGATTGTGGACCGAGGTCGTTCAGCGTTTGCGAGATGGTCTCGAAATGGTGTTTCCGTACCCATTCGAGGACAAACTGGTTAGGTGCGAGCAGACGCAGGTGATCACCATTTTCGATGGCGTGCAGCGGGCGTATCCAGGTGTTGAATTGTTGCTCCGGCAGTTCGTTTTCAAGGCGAACCAGACACTGTTGCCAGAGTGATGCTTCCACCTGTTATTCCCCCTTTATTTGTTGTTTAGCCCCCGAAGCAGGAGGAGGAGTTTATACCTGTCGAAAAAAGTTATCCACACCCTGTTGCCAGGCCAATGAGTTCTATTTGATGTTGACATTATGGCCATGTGAACTGTACTCTTTGCGCCCTTTCGCGCCAGCCCGTGCGTGACCCGAGATAGTACAACCAGCTGAAAGTGACGTGTCATGAAGAGAACCTATCAACCCAGTAACCTGAAGCGCAAGCGGACTCACGGTTTTCGTGCCCGTATGAGCACCAAGAATGGCCGTCGTGTAATCAACGCCCGTCGTGCAAAGGGCCGCGCCAGCCTGTCTGTCTGATTCCATCATCTTGTGCACCGGTTCGACGCGTTTCCCCAGGCGGGTACGCCTGACCGGCCCGGATGACTACCAGCGGGTTTTCAAGCGCTGTCGTCACAGACTGAATAATCGCTGGATGACGGTACTTGCTACTCCCAACCAGCTGCAACACCCTCGCCTGGGTCTGGCCATTTCACGGAAGGTGGCGCGCACCGCGGTAGCCCGTAATCGCATCAAGCGGGTCATTCGGGAAAGTTATCGTCACTGGCAAACGTCTCTGGGTGCGCTGGATATCGTGGTACTGGGCCGGGCCGGTGTGGCTGCCCAGCCAAAAAAGGCGCTGCATGCAGCATTGGAAAATCTCTGGGAAGAATTGAACGACAAATGCGCTGGCTCATCATCCAACTGATACGCGGTTATCGATTTTTGCTCAGTCCCTGGCTTGGCAATCACTGCCGTTTTTATCCCACCTGTTCCAGTTATGCGATTACTGCAGTAGAACGCCATGGTGCACTGCGCGGCAGTGCCATGGGACTCGCACGCCTGCTGCGTTGTCATCCCTGGCACGCGGGTGGTGTTGATCTGGTACCGGAAAAAGAGGCCGGACACCACCATGGATAATCAACGTCTGTTTTTATTCGTCGCGCTGTCGTTTGTCACTCTGCTGCTGTGGCAGTCCTGGATGGAAGATTATGGCCCGCCACCTGCCCCGCCCGAGTCAAGCGTCCCTGCAGCGATTACAGACCCGGTGCCCGGTAGTGCGATCACCGGCAGTGAAGATATCCCGAGTGCGTCCGGTGAGTCTGCCGCGCAAGTCAGCGCACTGCCGGATACCGAGTTATTAAAAACCGCCGGGTACATAGAGGTTGAAACCGACCTCTTTAAAATCAGGATCGATACCACCGGTGGTGACTTGCGGCAGGCTGATCTGCGTGCCTATGCGGCGACCACTGCAGCGGATTCTCCCCCGTTTCGCCTGTTGAACGACAGCTTGCCCAACCTGTTTGTCATCCAGTCGGGCTTGCGTGCCAGTGTCGGCACCGAGCCCACGCACCACGTGGTCTATAGCACGGAACTGACTCAGTACCACATGGCCGAGTCGGATGATGAACTGGTGGTGCCCATGACCTGGCGCAGTCCGGAAGGTGTCGAGGTGATCAAGCGTTATGTTTTTCATCGCGGCAGTTATGCCATCGACCTGCAGCACGAGGTACGCAATCACAGTGGTGCCGACTGGCACGGTCGGCAGTACCGGCAGTTGCAGCGCACCCAGGTCGCGGAGACCGGGCAGAGTACGTTTATCTACACCTATATGGGTGGTGTTATCTACAGCCCGGAAGAAAAGTACGAAAAAATAAAATTTGATGACATGGTCGACGTGGATCTCGACCGCAGCATCACGGATGGCTGGGCGGCCATGCTGCAGCACTATTTCCTGGGTGCCCTTATACCTGCACGTGGTGAGGCCGACCGTTATTACACCAAGGCCCTCAGTAATGCCCGCTACGTGATCGGCATGATATCCCCGGGCCAGACCGTCGCGGCAGGCAGTACCGGCCTTTACGAAACACGTATTTTCATCGGTCCGAAATTACAGGATGAGATGAAACAGGTTGCTCCCGGTCTGGAGTTGACGGTCGATTACGGCCTGCTCACGGTACTGGCACAGCCGGTGTTCTGGCTGTTGCAGAAGATCCACGGACTGGTCGGTAACTGGGGCTGGGCCATCGTGATTGTGACCATGCTGATCAAGCTGGCGTTCTACAAGCTGTCGGAGACCAGTTACAAATCCATGGCCAACATGCGCAAGCTGGCACCGCGCCTGAAGACGCTGAAGGAACGTTACGGTGATGATCGCCAGAAGCTGAACACGGCGATGATGGACATGTACAAGAAGGAAAAGATCAATCCACTGGGGGGCTGCCTGCCCATCGTGGTGCAGATCCCGGTGTTCATTGCCCTCTACTGGGTGTTGCTGGAGAGTGTCGAATTACGGCATGCACCCTTTATGCTGTGGATTACGGACATGTCCTCCCCGGATCCGTTCTACATTCTGCCGCTGCTGATGGGTGCGACCATGCTGATCCAGCAGCGACTCAACCCGGCACCGATGGATCCTATACAGGCCAAGGTGATGATGGCACTGCCCATCGTGTTCACGGTCTTCTTCGCCTTCTTCCCGTCCGGACTGGTGCTCTACTGGGTAGTGAACAACACCCTCTCCATTGCCCAGCAATGGGTGATCACGCGGCGCATCGAGCGCGGCGGGAAATAACCGCAGTCCTCCATTGTGGTCTCACCGGCCACCGACACCATTGCCGCGATTGCGACCCCGGCCGGGCTTGGTGGCGTGGGTATCGTGCGCCTCTCCGGCGCAGATACACCATCGATCGCACAGCAACTGCTGGGGCGATTGCCGCAGGGACGACGCGCTGAAGTTCATCGTTTTAGGGAGGACGACGGCACCCTGATTGATGCCGGCCTGGTGCTGTACTTCGAAGCGCCGGCCTCGTTTACCGGTGAACACGTGCTTGAATTGCACGGTCACGGCGGCCCGGTCGTCATGGACAGTCTGCTGCGCCGGGTATTGTCGCTGGGCGCACGCCCTGCCCGACCCGGTGAATTTTCAGAGCGTGCCTTCCTGAATAACAAGCTCGATCTGGCACAGGCGGAAGCGATCGCCGACCTGATCGAAAGCGCAACCACAACCGCCGCACACGCGGCAGCGCGCTCCTTGCAGGGTGAGTTTTCCAACAGGGTGCATATCCTTGTTGAAATGTTGACCCGACTGCGTATGTACGTGGAGGCCGCGATTGATTTTCCGGAAGAGGAAATCGACTTTCTTTCAGACGATACCGTTACGCAGATGTTGTCGGCCTTGTGTGCAGAGTTTGAGGATTTGAGTGCGCGTGCCCAGCAGGGACAATTATTACGCGATGGTATGACGCTGGTGATTGCCGGGCGACCGAATGCCGGTAAATCCAGTCTGCTGAATGCGCTGTCGGGCCAGGATACCGCTATTGTCACCGAGATTCCCGGCACCACCCGTGATGTGTTGCGCGAACATATCCAGATCGACGGTCTGCCCCTGCATATCATCGATACCGCCGGCCTGCACGACAGCGACGACCCGGTAGAACAGGCCGGCATGCAGCGTGCACGCATGGCTCTGGAGCAGGCCGACAGGGTGTTGCTGGTGATCGATGATTCGTCAGGTTTCACTGCGGCTGATGCGGCCATTCTCGACGAGTTGCCGGCCGGAATACCGCATACACGTATCTTCAACAAGATTGATGTGAGCAGGCGTGATGCGGGTCAGTGTGAGCACAACGGGCAGCCGTCGATCGCACTCTCCATTCATACCGGTGCCGGACTCGATGCCTTACGCCAGCACCTGAAACAGACTGTCGGCTACGCTGACCACGCTGAAGGCAGTTTTACTGCACGCCGTCGCCATGTGGATGCCCTGCGACGCGCCTATGCCCATGTTGAAACCGGACGGCAGCAACTTGAACAACAGCGCGCCGGCGAGTTGCTGGCCGAGGAGTTGCGCCAGTCACAACAGGTGTTGGGTGAAATCACCGGTGATTTCAGTAGTGATGATTTGCTGAGTCGCATCTTCAGCAGCTTCTGTATCGGCAAATAGTTATATGTCCTTGGGTATCCTGTACATTCCGAGGATCAAGTATAATAGGCTGTATATTATCGATATTTATGTCACACGTGTTCTTGTAACGTCTCACTGAAGCCGACGTTACTTGTTCCCAACGGTGTTCCCATTAGCAGATATACCTCTGCAGATCACGGAACATTCCAGTTAAGGTGTGCTGCCATCGAAGATCGCCTGATTGCCGATGAATGTGATCGGGCTGATCCTGAAACGGCATTTCTATCGTATGCATGCTGGGGTGTGTGAAAAAAAAAAGCGAATGAGCTGCCAGTTGTGGATGAACCGTCAGAAATTGGCGCTGGGGGTGAAGTCGTTCCGATACCCCTGCCACTTTTCAGAAGACGCCGACCAGCTTGAGTTCAGCCCCAATGCGCTGAAGTATTACATACGATAAGAGCAGGATTACCAGATACATTCATCAGAATACAGGTGGATGTTCAGGGTAAGAATGGGTTTTTACCCGAATATCAATTCGACCTTACAGAAACAGGGTCAACACACCCGTATAGCCATACAAGCGGTTATGGGCTATTTCCCCGTTGGCAAAGAATCCGACCAGCGGGAAATCACCTAGCTGTTCCTGAATCATCTTTAACTCTTTCGAGTCTTCGCCAAACTGGTGTCTGCCACGACCCAGGCAGGTGTAGTAGACACCCCCCTTGATTGGCCCGGTAGCACGTTTTCGCAGGTCCGTCAGCATGCGTATCATATCCTCGCATGCCGTGTCATCATCGCGACGGCAGAACATGATAGGGACATCGTCTTCAAGGGTTGCTCCGATCGCCAGCAGTTTTTCATCGGGATCAAAGCCCATGACGTCGCGTACCAAGTAATCACCGGTGTCCGATCCTGATACCGGCAGACCGAGAAAGATATAGTCCGCCACGCGTGACATGTCCTTTGCCAGGCCCTCGCCAATATCCTCCTTGAAGACATCCAGTGCCGGGCGGCCGTCAATTTCGGCCAGTATTCTGCCTTCGGAACGGGTGATAGTGTGCCGGTCTGCCATGGGCGTACAGCCCTGAGTCAAACCACTAATGACCGGTATCCGGGAAGACAGCAATACCCCCGAAACGCCATTCTCATAGAGCTGTCCTGCTATTTGTTGCAGGAAACTATGGTCATGGGCAGAAGACAGACCACCCACGAGGAAGCCGGGATCAAGATCTGTCGACAGGGATTCTATGATCTGGGCAATGTGTGTATTTCGTGGATCGCCGTGAACGATACCAAAATGTACGGCCTGTTCGGCGATCCAGTTCCTGTTTTCCTCCAGCGTGGTCGACATGGCTTCCATACCGGCCGGCAGCAGCCGGTAGCTGTCTTCAGGTAGTGTTGTCAACATGATGGCTGCTGCTGGCTCGTCATAGACTTCCAGGCCCGTATAGCAAATACCCGCACCGACCGTGCCAATCCAGTCCTTGACGCCTGTTTGCGTGCGGAGCTCTTCAAGCAGGTTGTTGAGATAGGGTGCCAGCGGGTCGGTTATATACAGGAAGCCGAAGTTGACCGTGGTGGGCTCATTGCCCAGGTTCTTCAGGCACTGATCAGCGACAGACTGCCAGTTTTCACCGGATGCACACGTTGCTTTAAACGACAAATCGACCATGCTTGAATTGTACGTACAGGGTTTTAATCATTCCACAATGGGTGTGAATTAGATGATGTTCGGGGACGGCACGGATAGCGATATAAAACCCAATAAAGTAAGCCGAGTTTCCCGACAGGCCGGCACCGATAAAGGCCGACATCGTCACCCTCAGAAACATAATGACCAGGCTGGCAATGCGGTGCCCCCGGCTATCGGTGTCGAAACGGTTTGAGTAGAGCGTGTGTGTCGCCCAGATCCACCAGGCCGGAATGAATTCGATTCAAAGGTGTGGGTTACAATCATGACAGATATTCTGATTTGATTCAGACCTTCAATCACAGTGATACAGGAACAGATTGTAATTTTAATTCTGCTACATTGACTGGTGAAACTTATGCCGGGGATTCCCCAGAAGGCAGTGATATTCTTACTGTGCAGCCTTGCAAGTAATGTGAATCAGTAACAACAATGGCAGCCTTCGGGTTGCGTATTTTCAGGCTGTACTTCCGTTTCTGGCCGAAAATGTGAGTACTGCTTGCTGGGTGTGAACGGTAACAATTGCTGTTTTCATCCAGAATCTACCAAAGCCCCTGTCCAAACTACTTTTTTTACGCCCCTGACGACACTTAATCTGACGATTTCCGTTATCCATAAATGTATAAATACCGAATGTGACCAAAGTAGTAAAATCGGTGCTGTTCTCATTCAGGGAGCATTACACTAACCAACAAGGAGCAACATTATGAGAGTCACTATAACAGGTACATTGTTAGCAATTGGCGTTCTGATGTCCGGACAAGCGCTGGCTGCTTTTACGTCGGCGGATGCAACAGAACTGGAAGCAGAGGCTTCAGCAACTGCGGCGGAGTTCCAGAGAGAAACCAGTGGTGCAGAGACATTACTGAGCAGTGCCAAGGGTGTCTTGGTATGCCCTAAGATTACCAAGGCCGGATTCATGTTCGGTATTGAGGGCGGAAAATGCGTGATGCGTGAGGGTGGCAAGACTGTTGACTATTACGCCAACCGCGCCGGAAAGTTTGGCTGGTTAGCGGGTATTCAATGGTACTCGTTGATACTGGTGTTCAACGAACAAGAGGCCCTCGACAAGTTCCGGACCGGTGATCGTGATTGGGAGGTTGGCGTCGATGCATCAGTGGCGGTTGCCAAAATCGGGGCAAGTGGCTCACTGGATACCACCAACTTAAAAGAGCCTGTTGTTGCTTATACCTTTGGCGAGAAGGGCCTGATGGCGGACCTCTCAATGGAAGGTGCAGTCTTCAAGAAACTTGAAGTCAAATAACTCAACCACAAACGTCCCATGGTGTGTTATCCCACCATGGGACGCGCTTAATCACTATTGTCACGATCGCAAGGATGGAGGATAAAATATGAATTCGCTGTTTAAGAGTAATATCGGAAAAATCGACCGTATTATCCGAGTCATTATCGGTGTCCTGCTGGTCGGAAATGTATTTACCGGATTACAAACACCCATCGGTTGGATTGGACTTATTCTGATAGTAACGGGAGCATTTGGTATCTGTCCGGTGTATTCACTTCTGGGTATCAATACAAAGAGCATGAGCGAGAAAGTCGGACTGAAATAACCCTTAACTGAAGTGCCGGCCCTTCGGGGCCGTTTTCGTATGTGTGTAAGGGGCTGCTTATGGCCGAACCAAGATTAAGGGACTGATTCTTAAATAAGAAGTGATAAAAAAACACAAACCGTTGTAGTCGTTCGAGCTAATTGCCTTAATGGCAGCTAACAGCAAAACATATATAGCGTTTTCTACAGAGAATGGATGCCATGAATATTTATCGTTTACTCAGTGTCAGCATCTTGCTGCTGCTTATGCCCCTGAAGCAGAGTTTTGCCGAATTTACCGTGCTGGTACACGGTTACATGAGCGACGCTGATGTCTGGGAAACCAGTGGCGTGAATTATCAGTTGCGCAAGGACGGCTGGAAATATGCAGGTACCCTGGGCTATTCACCCGCAGGTTTGCTGGCTCAAACCAAACAGTTAAACAAAATGGAAAAACGTTTCTACACGGTGCAGCTACCGGCGCTGGCACCTGCCGCCATACAGGCCAGTTGGTTGAATGCTGCGCTGCAGCATCTCAGTACCCAATATCCGGACGAATCCATCAATCTGGTGGGGCACTCGGCAGGTGGTGTGGTCGCCCGTCTGACTCTGATTGAATATGGTGCGAGCAAGGTCAGGCGCCTGATCACCATCGCTTCTCCCCACCTGGGTACGGATAAGGCGATCAAAGCGCTGAATGCGTCAAACGATTCAGGCATGTTCGGGTTTATCAAGAAAGCCCTGGTGCGCGATGCTATTGGTGATGGTTTGTATAATACCCTGCAACATTCTCGCGGTATCCTTATTGATCTTACGCCACCCTTTCCAGGTTCCATGCTGTTTTGGCTCAATGGTCAGACGCACCCTGATATCGAATACATATCCATTATCCGTAGCGCTGGCTTCAATATTGCCGGTGATATTGCGGTGCCGCCCTTTAGTCAAGACATGAATCAGGTGCCCGTGCTCGCCGGTAAATCCAGATCTATCATCGTGCAACAGGGACATGAGTTGACAACACACGATGGAAAGTTGCTAGCGGATATTTTGTAACAGCTCTGCCCTTGGCTGGGGAATAATTATTTCGGTGCAGAGGCTATGGGATAGAGATATATTTGAATGACAGCTTACAATTGAACCTGCCGTTCATTGGCCACCCATGAAGGGCGGGAGTTTGCGTGCTCGGGAGTACAGATTGCCTGACGGGAACGGCAACAGTTGCTGCTTTCAAGAACTTCACTGGAATCCGGGGAATGGCCGGCTATGTCCGGAAGTACGCATTCATAAGGAATACGAAACATGAAAAAACACCTGTCTATCGCAGCGCCAATACTCCTGGCATGTTCATACAGCGCCTCAATGGCAGATGATGATGCAAGAAGGTTAGTTCAGTTGCCAGAAATGATGCAACAACACATGATGTCAAATATGCGCGACCATCTGGTTGCTATAAATGAAATATTAATAAAAATGGCAAATGGTGATTTTGAAGATGCTGCGGAGATAGCAGAATATCGCTTGGGCATGAGTTCACTGGAGTCTCACGGGGCTAGTCATATGGCTAAGTTTATGCCCGAAGGAATGCGCCAAGCTGGTACTGCAATGCACAAGGCGGCGAGTCGTTTTGCTCTAAAAGCACAAGAGGAAGAAGTATTGCCAGCATACAATACACTTTCCGAGGTTACATCTGCTTGTGTTGCCTGTCATTCAGGTTATCGAATTAGATGAAACCATATCACCTTAACAAGGCGCTATCTGAAGGTCACGACCCAGAATTATTGAAATGGTGGAACTGGAAGGATAGAAAACAAAGAATATAAAAACTGATAACGAGACGTGAAGGCCGCGTTTATCCAACTGTTGGATTTACAAACGAGAAGCAAATG
>JBDLIH010000002.1:0-154909 GCA_039714975.1 Pseudomonadota bacterium | reverse complement strand
CGGCTTGCCCGCTGACGCGGGTTCCCTGCGCTTCTCGCGAAGACCGGCGCTTGCGCAACTCGCGGTCTCGCGATGCTCGACTCGCTCAAACAGGGCGCAAGCGTCATCCGGTCTTCACTGCGATGCTCGGCTGCACCAACGGGATCAAAGTCAAAACAAAAAAACCCAAACCCAAAATTCACCACCCCTGACCCGTCTGCACTCACCGAGTACCGCAGACAATCAGGGATCAGGGGCGCAGCTGTCTGAGCGCAGCGAGTTCTGCGCACCCCCTGATTGGCGAGGAACGCAGGGCATCGGCGTCAGCCGATGAGGGCTCCGGGTGCCCTTCTCTTTGGGTACTTTCTCTTGGGCAAGCAAGAGAAAGTACCTCGACCGACAGGGCGAAACCTGCAGTTAAAAAATGCGAACAAATAAACTGCGTGCGTACTACCGCGGCAAATCCGAACACCCCATCAAATACTCATCTACCGCCCGGGCGCACTGCCGCCCCTCACGGATAGCCCAGACAACCAGCGATTGCCCGCGGCGCATATCACCCGCGCTGAACACCTTGTCGATAGACGTTTGATACTGCTCGGTATCGGCCTGCACATTACCACGTGGATCGAGTGCCACGGCAAGTTCCTTCAGCATGCCCTCATGCACCGGGTGAATAAAACCCATTGCCAGCAGCACCAGATCGGCCTTCAGCCGGAACTCGCTACCGGGAATTTCTTCCATCTTCCATTGGCCATTCTCGTCCTGTTGCCAGTCGATGCGAACGCAGTTGATTGTCGTCACCTTGCCATCGATACCTTCGACAGACTTGGTAGCGACTGACCAGTCACGTTCTGCGCCCTCATCCTGGGAACTGGAGGTGCGCAGCTTGTTTGGCCAGTTGGGCCAGGTCAGGGCCTTGTTTTCCTTTTCCGGTGGTTTCGGCAGGATCTCCAGTTGCGTAACAGACAGCGCACCCTGCCGGAACGAGGTGCCGATACAGTCGGAGCCGGTATCACCACCACCGATAACGACCACGTGTTTGCCCCTGGCCGACAGTGAAACATCAGCAGGGATGGCATCGCCTGCATTGCGCTTGTTCTGTTGCGGTAAAAAGGACATGGCGAAATGGACACCATCCAGTTCCCGGCCCGGAACGTCCAGGTCACGATTGTGCTCGGAGCCACCGGTCAGTACCACGGCATCAAACTGGTCGAGCAGATCCTTCGCCGGTGTGGTCACACCGATATGTGTCTCGGTGTGGAAGGTAACGCCTTCGGCCTGCATCTGCGCCATGCGGCGGTCGATGATGTGCTTTTCCATTTTGAAATCGGGAATGCCGTAGCGCAGCAGTCCACCGATGCGATCGTTCTTTTCGTACAGTGCCACTTCGTGCCCGGCGCGTGCCAGTTGCTGCGCGCAGGCCAGACCTGCGGGACCGGAGCCAATGACAGCAATCCGTTTGCCGGTCTTGTGAGCTGCGATCCGGGGTGTGATCCAGCCCTGTTCCCAGCCCTTGTCGACAATGGCACATTCAATCGTCTTGATGGTGACCGGGTTGTCATCGATGTTCAGTGTGCAGGCCGCCTCGCAGGGTGCGGGGCAGATGCGGCCGGTAAATTCCGGGAAGTTGTTGGTTGAATGCAGCACACGCAAGGCTTCCTGCCAGCTGCCCTGGTAGACCAGGCCGTTCCAGTCAGGAATGATGTTATTGACCGGGCAGCCCTGGTGGCAAAAGGGGATGCCACAGTCCATGCAGCGTGCACCTTGCTGGGTCAGGTCGCCATCTTCCAGCGGTATGACAAACTCGTTGTAATGCTGGACACGGTCGGCGGCCGGTGCATAGGCACGGTCAAGCCGCTCGTATTCCAGGAAACCGGTTGGCTTACCCATGTCTAGTGTTCTCCCCGGGCAGCCTGTGAGGTGGCTGTTTGTGCAGCCTGCATTTCCTGTAGTGCACGTCGATAATCAATCGGCATGACCTTGACGAATTTCGGTAAGTACGCATTCCAGTTATCCAGTATTTTGTGGCCACGCGCGCTGTCGGTGTAGTGCACGTGTTTCTCGATTAGTCGGCGCAGGCGCAGGGCATCGTAGCGTGTCATATCGTGACTGATGTCCACGCGTCCGTGGGTCTCCAGATCGCCACCCTGGTGGTCCAGCTGTTCCAGCGCATCGTCTTCCGCCGGGACGGGTTCCAGTTCAACCATGGCCAGGTTGCAGCGCTGATCGAAATCACCCCGTTCATCCAGTACGTAGGCAATACCGCCGCTCATGCCGGCAGCGAAGTTGCGTCCGGATTCGCCGAGGACCACGACGATTCCACCGGTCATGTACTCGCAGCCATGGTCGCCGACACCTTCGACGACCGCGGTAGCACCGGAGTTGCGTACCGCAAAACGTTCACCGGCGACTCCGCGGAAATAACATTCACCGTTGACGGCGCCATACAGTACGGTATTACCAATAATAATATTTTCCTCGGCAACGATGGGTGTTTCCCCGGGCGGATAGACGACCAGGCGGCCGCCGCTGAGCCCCTTGCCGACATAGTCGTTGCCTTCACCAATCAGTTCCATGCTGATGCCATGGGCAACAAAGGCACCAAAACTCTGGCCTGCCGTGCCGCGCAGGGTAATACTGATGGTGTCTTCCGGCAGGCCGCTGTGGCCGTAACGCCTGGCGACTTCACCTGACAGCATGGCGCCGACCGTACGGTTGGTGTTGCGGACAGGCAGGTCTATTTTCACCGCTGTTCCGTTATCCAGTGCAGCCTGTGACCGCCTGATCAGTTCATTGTCGAGCGCCTTGTCGAGGCCGTGATCCTGTGTTTCGGTGTGATAGATGCCCACGCCGGGGGCAGCTTCCGGTTTGTGCAGGATGCGTGAGAAGTCCAGACCCTGTGCTTTCCAGTGATCGATGGCCTTGCGCATATTCAGGTACTGCGACTGACCAATCATGTCGTCGAACTTGCGGAAACCCAGTTGTGCCATCAGTGCCCGGATTTCCTCGGCAACAAAAAAGAAATAGTTCACCACGTGCTCCGGCTTGCCGGTAAAGCGCCTGCGCAGTTCCGGGTCCTGCGTGGCTACGCCGACCGGGCAGGTGTTCAGGTGGCACTTGCGCATCATGATGCAGCCTTCAACGATCAGGGGTGCGGTGGCAAAGCCGAACTCGTCGGCACCGAGTAGTGCACCGACAACCACATCACGACCGGTACGCATGCCGCCGTCAACCTGTACGGCAATACGGCTGCGGAGGTTATTCAACACCAGGGTCTGGTGGGTCTCGGCAAGGCCGATTTCCCACGGCGATCCGGCGTGCTTGATGGAAGTCAGCGGGCTGGCGCCGGTGCCGCCGTCAAAACCTGAAATGGTGACATGGTCGGCATGCGCCTTGGAGACGCCGGCGGCAACCGTGCCTACACCCACCTCGGCCACCAGTTTGACGCTGATATCGGCCTGCGGGTTGGCATTCTTCAGGTCATGAATCAGTTGTGCCAGGTCCTCAATGGAATAGATGTCATGATGCGGTGGTGGCGAGATCAGCCCGACCCCCGGCGTTGAGTGGCGTACTTCGGCAATGGTGGCATCGACCTTGTGACCGGGCAGCTGCCCACCTTCACCCGGCTTTGCCCCCTGGGCCATCTTGATCTGGATGACGTCGGAGTTGACCAGGTACTCTGTGGTGACACCAAAACGGCCGGAGGCCACCTGCTTGATTGCCGAACGCTTTGAGTCACCGTTTTCCAGTGTTTTGAAACGCTCCGGTTGTTCACCGCCTTCGCCGGTATTGGATTTGCCGCCAATGCGGTTCATGGCCACAGCCAGTGTCGAGTGTGCTTCGTAGGAGATGGAGCCGAATGACATGGCACCGGTGGAGAAACGCTTGACGATTTCCTTTGCCGGTTCGACTTCGTCCAATGGCACGGGCTTGTTGTTGAAATTGAACTTGAACAGCCCGCGCAGGTTTAGCAGGCGCTTGTTCTGGTCGTTCACCAGCTGTGCATATTCACTAAAGGTGCTGGCATCGTTGGCACGGGTGGCGTGCTGCAGTTTCGAGATGGTGTCCGGTGTCCACATGTGGTCTTCACCACGCATGCGGAAGGCATAGTCCCCGCCCACGTCCAGGCTGTTCCGGTAGATGGGTGCATCGCTGTAGGCATCGCGGTGCCAGCGCACGGTTTCGTCAGCGACCTGTGGCAGGTTGATGCCTTCAATGGTCGTGGCTGTACCGGTGAAATATTTGTCGACGAACGCGGTACTGAGGCCAACAGCATCAAAAATCTGTGCGCCGCAATAGGACTGGTAGGTGGAAATGCCCATCTTCGACATCACCTTGAACAGTCCCTTGCCGATGGCCTTGATATAACGCTTCTGGATTTCGTGCTCGTCCAGCTTTTCCGGCAGCTGCTCACGAATGGAGACCAGTGTTTCAAAGGCCAGGTAGGGGTTGATGGCTTCTGCGCCATAACCGGCCAATGTCGCGAACTGGTGTACCTCGCGGGCAGCGCCGGTTTCAACCACCAGACCGGATTCCGTGCGCAGTCCGGTACGAACCAGGTGATGGTGTACCGCGGATGTCGCCAGCAGGGCAGGGATGGCAATGTGATCGATATCGACACTACGGTCAGACAGGATCAGGATGTTGAAACCTTCATCTACCGCTTGTTCTGCCTGTTGACAGACGGACTCCAGGGCGGCCTCCATACCTTCTGCACCCTGTGTTGCCGGGTAGCAGATGTCAATTGTCTTCGTCCGAAAGGCGCCTCCCGTGTGGTCTTCAATGTGATGGATGCGCTCGATATCAGTATTGGTGAGAATCGGCTGGCTGACTTCAAGCCGCATGTGCTCACCGGCGGATTCATGTCCCAGCAGGTTGGGACGCGGACCGATCAGGGTGACCAGCGACATCACCAGTTCTTCACGGATCGGGTCAATGGGCGGATTCGTGACCTGTGCAAAGTTCTGTTTAAAGTAATTTGCCAATGGTTTGGACTTGTTGGACAGTACGGCTACCGGATTGTCCGCACCCATGGAGCCGATGGCTTCCTGGCCGGTCGCTGCCATCGGCGTCATCAGAAACTTGATATCTTCCTGTGTATAACCAAAGGCCTGCTGCCGGTCGAGCAGGGTGTCTGTATCCGGAGCCATCGGGCTGATTTCACCGGGCAGGTTTTCCAGCCGGATCTGTGTTTTATGTAACCACTCCTGGTAGGGATGGCTGTTGGCAAGGTCATCCTTGAGTTCCTCGTCGTCGATAATGCGACCCTGCTCCATGTCGATCAGGAACATCTTGCCGGGCTGCAACCGCCATTTTTTGACAATGCGTTCTTCCGGGATGTCGAGTACGCCCATTTCCGAGGCCATCACCACCATGTCGTCATCGGTAATCAGGTAGCGTGCCGGGCGCAGGCCGTTGCGATCCAGCGTTGCGCCTATCTGGCGGCCATCTGTAAATGCCACGGCTGCCGGGCCGTCCCAGGGTTCCATCACGGCGGCATGGTATTCATAAAATGCACGGCGTTTCTCATCCATCAACGGGTTGCCGGCCCATGCTT
The DNA here is from genome assembly GCA_039714975.1 of Pseudomonadota bacterium. Taxonomy (GTDB): domain Bacteria; phylum Pseudomonadota; class Gammaproteobacteria; order UBA9214; family UBA9214; genus UBA9214. The sequence continues at coordinate 149,370 of JBDLIH010000002.1, read as the reverse complement.
CAGGGATTAACAGCATCATGGCGTGTGCCATGGAGTAGCCACCGGTCACCAGCAGTTCCAGTGCATTGTCAAAGCAGGCGGAGTCCGACTGGCCTTCGGCGATTAGCGGCCAGAGTTTTTGCAGGTCAGCACCGAACCGGGCCGAGGCCATGGAATGCCGGCGGGCATTCATCCAGTTGATATTGCCGCGCATGGTATTGATTTCGCCGTTGTGGGCGATCATGCGAAACGGATGTGCAAGATCCCATGAGGGGAAGGTGTTGGTCGAGAAGCGCTGGTGTACCAGTGCCAGTGCCGTGGTTACGCGCTCATCATTCAGGTCCGCATAGTAGCTATTGACCTGGTTGGCCAGCAACATGCCCTTGTAACACAGTGTGCGGGCTGACATGGACGGAATATAAAAACATTCACTGGCTTCAAGTCCCGATGTGCGGATGGCGTTTTCAACCCGTTTACGGATGATGAACAGCTTGCGTTCGAAGTCGTCCGTTGCCGGGCTGTTGTCACCGCGGCTGATGAATACCTGGCGGATAACCGGCTCAACCAGCTTGACACTTGTGCCGAGGCCGTTATTACTCGTCGGGACATCGCGCCAGCCGATCAGGTTCTGGCCTTCTTCGCTGATGGTCTGTTCGATCAGCTGTTCACAATGGCTGCGTGTCGCATCGGGTTGTGGCAGGAACAGCATGCCGACACCGTAAAACTCTGGTTCCGGCAAGGTGATGCCAAGTCCGTTGCACTCTTCACGCAGGAAGGTATCCGGTATCTGTATCAGGATACCGGCACCGTCACCGGCACAGGGGTCTGCACCCACGGCACCGCGATGGGTCAGGTTTTCGAGGATGCACAGACCCTGCCTGACGATCTCGTGACTTTTGCGGCCCTTGACGTTGGCGACAAAACCGACGCCGCAGGCGTCATGTTCATTGGCAGGGTCATACAGACCCTGTGTTGGAGGCAGAGTGCCAGTCGTCATTTAAAATACCTTTAATTACAAAATGTTATAGACGAAAAGCCCTTATTAGGCCCGTAGAAAACCCGTGTGCAAGGTCTATAGCCAAAAAGGCGGAACAGTATAGCGCCGGACGGCCACTGGTTCAATTTGGGGTTGCTTGTTTTTCCCTTTTATTTTCAGGGGCATGCACAAGGAGCCTGCCCGGGTGACCGGTTGTCAGCCGGCCTGTGCCTGCATGAAGACAACCTGGTAGCCGCGCTTGATTTGTTCATCGCGTACCCTGAGCAGGGCGGACTCGGCGGTTTCACGATTCTGAAAATGTTCTTTCTTCACGCGTCCGGCGGCACCCTGGTAGCCCCATTCGCGAATCATGGTCCAGCCTTCCAGCAAATCTTCCTGTAAATGCAAATGGTAGTAGCGAGGCGCCTTGTTATCTTCGGGCGGGATTTGCATGTAGATACGCACGGTAAAGAGTGACTGCTACTATATTGCCGGATTGAACGTGCGTTCATATTCGGCAATGGCATAGCGGTCTGTCATGCCGGCGATATAATCGGCCACAGCGCGGGCCCGCCCATCCCCGCCGTTATCGGATTCAAGCTGGTTAACGTGCTGCTGTGCTTCTATCGGCATAAGACGCGGGTCATCAATATAGACTTCAAACAGGTCGGTAATGGTACGGGCCGCCTTGGTGCTCATGCGGTGGACGCGGTAGTGCCGGTAGAGATGGGTGCGCAGGAAGCGTTTCAACTCGAGGTTCTTCTCGCGCATGCTGTCGCTGAAGGCAATAAGTGCCTGACCATGTTGGCGTACGGCATCAATACTGTCCGGGTTGACTTGTTGCAGATTAACAAGGCTGGTCTCAACCAGGTCGATAACCTGGCAACCAATCAGCCGGCGGACCACCTCATGAATGGTGCGTCGGGGTGCGAGCTGCGGATACTTCGAGCGTACAATTTCGTACTGTTCACTGAACAGCGTGATCTCTGTCAGGGCATCAACATCAATCAGGCCGGATCGCAGGCCGTCATCAACGTCATGGCTGTTGTAAGCAATCTCGTCTGCGAGGTTGGTCAGTTGTGCTTCCAGCGAGGGTTGCAGCTTTTCAATAAAGCGTCTGCCGAGTTTACCCAGCGTTTCTGCATTTTTGAGCGAGCAGTGCTTGAGTATGCCTTCACGGGTTTCAAAGGTGAGGTTCAGACCGGGAAACTCGGCGTAGCGTTCTTCCAGCTCATCGATTACACGCAGAGACTGCAGGTTGTGTTCGAAGCCGCCGTAATGCTTCATGCAGGCATTCAGGGCGTCCTGACCGGCGTGTCCGAACGGAGTATGACCAAGGTCGTGTGCCAGCGCTATTCCCTCGGTCAGATCCTCATTCACTCGCAAGGCCCGTGCAATCGATCGAGCTATCTGGGCGACCTCGATAGAGTGTGTCAGCCGGGTGCGGAACAGGTCACCTTCATGGTTGACGAATACCTGGGTCTTGTACTCCAGACGACGGAAGGCTGCCGAGTGAATGACACGGTCACGATCGCGCTGGTATTCACTGCGGTAGGCCGGAGCGGATTCAGCATGCTGGCGACCGCGAGAATGTTCCGGATCGGCTGCATAGCAGGCGAGTGCATTGCTGTGGACAATTGCCGCTGCGACGCTCATGGTGTCAGGCAGCCGATGCCAGTGTTTCGCTGAGTAATGCTGCCTTGAAGTCACCGGTAACCACCGCCTCGCCAATTGACTTGAGCAACACCAGGCGCAGTTCGCCATCAATTACCTTTTTATCAATCGCCATCAATTCCATGAATTGTGTTTCGCCCATTTCATCCGGTGGTGAAGTCGGGAGTCCGGCCTGTCGCAGTAACTGTTCTGTGCGTTGTACTGTTTCGGCTGACAACCAGCCATGGCGTGCGGATAAATCAGCGGCCATCAGCATACCGGTCGCGACGGCCTCGCCGTGCAGCCAGTTGCCATAGCCGGTAGCGGTTTCTATGGCATGGCCGAAGGTGTGGCCCAGGTTGAGCAGGGCCCGCTGCCCGCTCTCGCGCTCGTCGGCGGCAACAATTTCTGCCTTGATGGAACAGGATCGTTCAATGGCATAGGCCAGTGCCTGTGTATCACGCGCCTTCAGTGCGACCATGTTGGCTTCAAGCCAGTCAAAAAAACCGGCATCACGGATCAGTCCGTACTTGATCACCTCAGCGAGACCGGCCGCGAGCTGCCGGTCATCAAGGGTATCCAGTGTATTGGTATCGATGACCACGCAGCCGGGCTGGTGAAAAGCACCTATCATGTTTTTGCCCAGCGGGTGATTAACCCCGGTTTTACCCCCGACCGAGGAATCCACTTGTGCCAGCAGGGTTGTCGGTATCTGCAGGAATGCAACGCCGCGCTGATAACTGGCGGCGGCAAAACCGGTAATATCACCCACTACGCCACCGCCCAGTGCAATCAGGGTGCAATCACGGTTAAAACGCTGCTCCAGCAAGGCAGTGAATATAATATTCAGGGTGTCGAGCGTCTTGTACTGCTCACCGTCAGGAAGGATTACCGATGCCGTTGCAAAATCCGTCAGCTGTTGTGTGACGCTCTCCAGGTACAGGGGTGCGATGGTGTCATTACTCACCACCATGACCTGTCGGCTACGTATGTGTCTGGTCAGCAGTTCTCCATTACCAAGCAGTTTTTCCCCGATGTGTATGGGATAACTGCGACTGCCAAGGTCAACTGTCAGGGTTTTCATGTGTCATTACTTTGCGGGGCTGATTATTTGAGCATGTCCAGAAAGGATAGCAGAGAGCAAAAAACTGTGCCTGTTATGCCAGTCGCTGCATGATTATTTTCACCACATCCCGGACACGCATGCCATCTGTATCAATGACAATGCAGGCTATTTCGCGATAAAGGGGGTCACGGACGGACATCAGTTCTTCAAGTTTTTCGCGAGGGTTGTCGGTTTGCAGTAATGGCCGGTTGCGGTCTTTCCGTGTGCGCTTGAGCTGGTGGTTAACCGAGGTATGCAGGTAGATTACTCGCCCGCGGGTCTTCAGGTGTTGCCGGCTGGCCGGGTCCAGAACCGCACCACCACCAGTGGCAAGTACGATATTCGGTATCCGGGTCAGTTCATCGATGACGGTAGCCTCGCGTTTGCGGAAACCTGCCTCGCCTTCCAGTTCAAAAATCAGCGGGATATCCACGCCGGTGCGTGATTCAATTTCGTGATCACTGTCGCGGAAGGGCATGCCAAGCTGTTTTGCCAGCTGTCGGCCTATGGTGGATTTTCCGGCACCCATTGGGCCCGTCAGAAACAAACTGCCCGGCGTATTCATGCCGGGCAGGTATGACAGATTATGTGCTTGCTGGCAAGTGCTACCAGCATCAGGTGGCTAGATAGTGAGGTCTTCCTTGACAATCTTGGGTGTAATGAAGATCAGCAACTCCGCCTTGTCATTCTTGATGAGCGTCTTCTTGAACATCCAGTCAACCAGCGGCAGTTCACCGAAGAAGGGTACCCGGTCAACTTGTTTGGACTTTTCCTGCTCGTATATGCCACCCAGCACCAGGGTTTCACCGTTGTCGACCAGGACCTGTGTGGACACTTCGTTGGTGTCAATACTGGGGATACTATCGAACACCCGTCCGACACTGTCCTTTTTGACGTCCAGGTCCATGATAATGCGGTCATCCGGTGTAATCTGCGGGGTGACTTTCAGTTCCAGCACTGCATCCTTAAATGCCGTCGTGGCTGCACCACTCGAGCTTGCTTCCCGGTAGGGGATTTCCGTACCGGACTGAATAAAAGCGGTCTTCTGGTTGGATGTCAGGACACGCGGGCTGGAGATGACCTCGCCCTGTCCTTCAGCCTCCATGGCGGTCAGCTCAAGCTGCAGTAAGTGGCTGCCAAGTCGGCCGACTGCCAGTCCAATGGAACTGGTGGCACCAACGACAGGCAAATCAACAATCAGGCCTTCCTTGCCACCAATATCAAAACCCGTAAATGGTACGCCTTCGCCAGGTTCCAGACCGTTATCCAGCTGGCCACCGGCCACCAGAATGTGGTCGTCATCAAAGCGGGTGCGCTTGCTCAGGCCAAACTTGACACCCAGATCCCTGGCGAAATCGTTACTGGCGATTACGATACGGGACTCGATTAATACCTGTCTGACCGGGATATCAAGGGTGGCGACCATCTGCCTGATCTCAACCAGTTTTGCGGCCGTATCCTGTACCAGCAGCGTATTGGTGCGCTCATCGGTGGTTACCATGCCGCGGTCTGACAGCAGTGTGGTATCGGCGCTCTTTAATAGTCCGGCCAGGTCTGATGCCTTGGCATAGTTGACCTGAATGAATTCCGAATACAGTGGCTCCAGTTCCTCGATCTGTTTCTGGGACTCCAGTTCCAGCTTTTCACGTGCGGCTATTTCTTCGCTGGGTGCAACCAGCATGACATTGCCGGTCTGCCGCATGGCCAACCCCTTGGTCTTCAGGATGATATCCAGTGCCTGGTCCCAGGGAACATTCTTTAAGCGCAGTGTCAGGCTGCCGGTGACGGTGTCACTGACGACCACGTTGATACCGGTGAAGTCAGCGATGAGCTGTAATACCGAGCGGACTTCAATGTCCTGGAAGTTCAGTGACAGCCGTTCACCGGAGTAGCCGAGCTCATCCTTCTTGCTGGCCTCGACTTCGGCCTTGGTCAGCGCCTTCACCTCAATGGTGAACTGGTTGTTGGACTGGTAGGCCAGATAATCGTAATCGCCCATAGGAGTGATTACCATGTGGACATTGTTACCCCGTGTGTAGGTGTCAATGGTTTTAACCGGTGTTGCGAAGTCAAGGACATCAAGACGGCGTTCCAGTTCTTCCGGCAGCTGTGCACGGTAGAAATCGACGATCACCTTGCCGCCCTGTTGCTGCATATCAACCGGGATGGATGGGTCAGACAGGCTGACAATAACACGGCCCTGTCCATCTTCACCGCGACGGAAGTCGATGTTATTGATGGTGTCGGTACTGCCACCGGTTGCGCGAGAAGCAATTGCAGCCGTGTCTGATTGTTCGCCGCCGGCATTCTGTACGACAAGAATGACCTGGTTGCCCTCTGCATGTGCCTCGTAGGGAACCATGTCTACCAGGTTAACAACAACACGGGTGCGACCCTGGGCTTCAACGGCGGTTATGCTCTCTGTCATGCCAATGCCGATACTTTGCGAACGTTGTTCCAGACCATTGCTGGTATCCGGAAAGTCCAGGGCAATTCGAGCTGGATTATCAATGGTGAAGCTCAGCGGGGCAGGCGCAGGTTTACTTAGTGTCAGGGTGATTTGTGTCTTGTTGCCAGGGAGTTCGGCAAAATCTACGGCTTTCAGTGTATTCCCGCTCGCACTGTCGGCTGCATTGACAGGGACAATGCAGGCGGCAAACAGACAGCCTGCGACAAGTATGCCACTCAGCAGCTTGTGGGTGTTATGTTTGATGGTTTGCATCATTGTTGGTTCACCTGTAGGCAAGCGGTCTGAAATGTTTCCGATCATTGATTTCACCCTGTGGGACTATTCGCTGATTGCTATTGATGACTGGCGCTCCATCCAGCCCCCGATACCATCAGGAACGATTTCTGTAAGTTCAATTTCAAAGTCTGTGATGCGCGTGATTTTGCCGTGATTCTGACCTGCATAGTTCCCAGGTTGTACACGATGAATTGTGCCATCCGTATCATTTATCAGTGCCCACTGATCTTCATGTTGCTCCAGTGTGCCTACCATGCGCAGGCTGTCGAGCGGGAACTCCTCGAGTGGTTCAGCAGGCCGGTCAAAATCAGGTTTTATACCATTGTTACTGGGAATGCTGTTAACTGCCCTGGCATGTGAAAATGTGGGTTCGGTAAACGGGTCACGCAGATCAGTCGCCTGGTAGGTGAAAGACTCGTAGGGGTGGAATTCGGGCAACGGCTCTATGCTGGATTTCTGCTGGCTCTTGGTCGTCCTGACGTATTCTTCCAGGTCGGCAGAGGGATTACCCGAGCAGGCCAGCAGGCCACCACACAGGGAAACAATGGTCAGCCAGCGTGCCATATGATGGTAGTTTCCGGTCATTAGATATCCTCCCCATCAGTCGCATCTTCTTCCTCGATATAACGATAGGTCTTGGCAGTCAGATTCATGCCCAGAAGGCCATCGCCAGCGCGGCTGATATTGACATCATGGATCGTCACAATCCGCGGCAGAGCGGCAACGCCGCTGATAAAATCGCCAAACTCGTGATATCCGCCGATAACGCGGATGCTGATCGGCAGTTCAGCATAGAATTCTCTGGGGACTTCGGAGAGCGGCTGAAATAATTCAAATTCCAGACCGCTTGCCAGCCCTGTCTGGGAAACATCGACCAGCAGGTCGGCAACCTCTGTCTGGTTCGGAAGCTGGCGCAACATGGCGCCGAAGGATTCACGCATTTCTTCGAGCTGTTGCTCGTAGGCTTCAAGGTTTGCAGCCTGTTTTGCCTTGGTTTCAAAAATGATCTTGAGCCCTTTTTCCTTATCCTCGGCACTTTGCAGATCAACCATCTGGTCCTTGGTATGAAACCAGTAACCAAGAAAAATGACGCCGCCCATAAGGAACAGGATAACGACTGCGCGTGCGGCGGCAGGCCATCGGGCAACATCTGCCAGATCCAGTTCGTTCAAATTCATATTCATGGTGCTGCCTTGACAGTGTCATCGATGGGGTTGCGAGGCTTTTGGCTTCCCCGCAAGGTGAAATTGGCTATACGTCGACGTTTGGCTTCACTTGTTTTGATGACATCGAGTCGTGGACCGGTAATCCAGTCAGACGAGTCTATTTGACGCATGTAATCCGAGACACGTGCATTTGACTCTGCTATGCCTGTCATTGCCAGTGCCTTGTTCTTTTGCTGGAAGGTTTTCAGGTGAACACCTTCAGGCAGGGTTCTGACCAGCTCATCCATAAGGTGGACGCTTTCCGGACGACTGCCTTGCAGTTCCTGGATAACATTCATACGCGCCAGCAGGTTGTCTTTCATCGCCTCGATCTCGCGAATGCGACCAATGCGTTTGTTCAGAATGTCAATTTCGCTTTCCAGATAGACATTGCGCTGATTCTGATTCTTAATCAGGCCCTCGATATGAAAATGCACCAACAATACAATCAGGCCAGCAATAACAACAGAACTGATGGCAGTAATACCAAATTCCTGTTGTTTCTGTTTGCGCAGTTCCTCACGCCAGGGGAGCAGGTTAATACGTGCCATATCAGTCGAAGCTCCTCAGGGCCAGTCCGCAGGCGATTAGCAGGGCGGGTGCATCATTACTCAGTGTTTGCGGCTTCACGCGAGCGGACAGTGACATTGACGCGAACGGGTTGGCGATAGTGGTTTCCACGCCGAGTTTTTCCTGGACTATTTCGTCCATGCCGGGTATGGATGCACTGCCGCCAGCCAGTACAATATGGTCGACCTTGCTGTGTGGACTGGACGAGTAGAAAAATTGCAATGAGCGACTCGCCTGCTGAATCATGGCTTCCTTGAAGGGTTCCAGTACATCTGTCAGGTAGTTTTCAGGCAGTCCTCCCTCACGCTTGGCCATACCGGCCTCTTCATAGGACAGGCCATAACGACGCATGATTTCTTCTGTCAGCTGTTTGCCGCCAAAAACAGTATCGCGGGTGTAGATGCTCTTGAGGTCATGCATGACGTTCAGCGTTGTCATGGTTGCGCCCACATCAATGACGGCAATGGTTTTATCAATACCCTGGTTTGGCAACTGGTCGGCCAGCAATGCGAAGGCGTTTTCACTGGCGAATGACTCAACATCCATTATCTGTGTACCCAGCCCGCCAGTCTCGACAGCAGCGCTGCGCAAGTCAACGTTTTCGCTGCGGCATGCTGCCAGCAGTACGTCGACTGTGTCAGGGTTCTTCTCTGAAGGTCCCAGGATTTCGAAGTCGAGGTTGACTTCTTCCAGCGGGTAGGGGACGTATTGATCGGCTTCCAGGTCGATTTGGGCTTCCATGTCGTCTTCGGTTAGACCACCAGGCATGGAAATGATCTTTGCGATGGTGGATGAGCCGGCAACGGCAACGGCGGCATGGCGGTTGCGGGTACCTGAACGTTTCACAGCACGCCGGACTGCTTCACCTACGGCATCAACATCAGTAATATTCTTTTCTACAACTGAGTTGGGAGGCAGGGGTTCGACAGCATAGCTTTCGACCCGGTAGCGTGAACCGCTGCGACTGAGTTCCAGCAACTTGACTGCAGTGGAACTGATGTCCAGACCAATTAACGGTGGTTTTGTCCGTTTGAAGAGCTGCGCAATTGGCACAATATTTCCTTTTAGTTACCCAGTGTTGTACAACTAAGGTAGTTCGCCGCATTAGAGTGCAAAGCCAACTGTTTGTCAACAAATGCGAATGGAAAACAAATGTTGTGGTACTGCTATCGGACGGTGGCCATTTTTGTTGAGAAAAAAGTTACATTCGTGCTGTTGTTCGTCGAGCGGTTTTAATTAATATAACTTGGTTCAAGCCAATTCTTTGAATCTGATCACAGGTTTTTGACGCTAACATGATATTACGCCGCACAGGACGCTTCTTTCTCTATCTATTCTTGCTGGGCACTGTTGCCTTGGCCGTACTGGCCGCTGTCATTTACCTGAGGATTGAACCGCAACTTCCTTCCATCGAGGTGCTGCGTGTGGTGCAGTTACAGGAACCCTTGCGTGTCTATTCGCGCGATCGGCGCATTCTGGCTGAATTCGGAGACAAGCGGCGTACCCCCGTCAATATTGAAGATGTCTCCCCGGTACTGGTAAATGCTTTCCTGGCCGCAGAAGACGACCATTTCTTCGATCATTCCGGAATTGATGTCCCGGGTTTGATGAGTGCCGCTGTTGAGCTGGTACTTACCGGCAAGAAGCGCCGCGGGGCCAGCACTATCACCATGCAAGTGGCACGGAACTTCTTCCTCTCCACGGAAAAGACCTATTGGCGCAAGCTGACGGAGATCTTGCTGGCGTTCAAGATTGAAGAGTCACTCAGCAAGGATGAGATCCTGGAATTGTATCTCAATAAAATTTACCTGGGTCATCATGCCTACGGTGTTGGGGCGGCGGCACAGGTGTATTACGGCAAGAGTATTAATGAGCTTTCCGTTGCGCAAATGGCAACGATTGCCGCATTGCCGAAGGCCCCGTCCCGCGTCAACCCGATCAACAGCCCGGCTGAGACCCTTGAACGGCGTAATTACATCCTCGGCCGTATGAAGAAGCTCGGCTATATTGATCAGGCAGTCTATGACGAGGCCATTGCAGAGCAGGATGGGGCGGCCCTGTACAAGGTCCAGGCGGAAGCCAGCGCCCCCTACGTGGCTGAAATGGTGCGCCAGGAAATGGTCAAGCGCTATGGAAAGGCTGTTTATACCTCCGGATACGAGGTTATCACCACGCTGGATGTGGAACGCCAGCAGGCAGCCAACCAGGCGCTGCGCAAGGACCTGATCGCCTATTCGAGGCGGCATGGATTCCGTGGTGCCGAGGCACACTTTTCGCTTGAAGAAATTCCGGACGAGGACTGGTCCGGGTTGCTGGACGATTATCGAGAGGTGGGTGGTCTGACTGTCGGACTGGTGACCGGCGTCGACGAGAAGAGTGCCGAGGTGTTATTGCAAAACGATGATTTTGTGACGATCGGCTGGGAGGGACTGTCCTGGGCACGACCTTACAAAAGCGCAAATCGCATGGGCAAGTCCCCGAAACAGGCCAGTAAAATCCTCAGCGTCGGTGATGTCATCCGTGTACAGCAACAGGATGATGGCGCCTGGAGTTTGACGCAAGTCCCGCAGATAGAAGGCGCGCTGGTGTCATTGCGGCCGGACGACGGGGCGATTGTGGCGATGGTCGGCGGTTTTGACTTCAAGAAAAGTAAATTTAACCGTGCCACGCAGGCCAGGCGTCAACCCGGTTCCAGTTTCAAGCCGGTGGTCTACTCGGCGGCGCTTGAGAAAGGGTTTACGCCGGCTACCATGATTAATGATGCACCGGTCGTCTTTGATGATCCCAATCTGGAATCAACCTGGCGACCGGAAAATTATAGCGGCCAGTTCTATGGTCCTACGCGGCTGCGTGAGGCCCTGTACCGGTCTCGCAACCTGGTTTCCATTCGTATTCTGCGTTCCATAGGCGCCAGTTATGTTGTCGATTATGCGCAGCGATTCGGTTTTACTGCCGATCAGTTGCCAAATGACCTGACCCTGGCACTGGGTAGCGCATCTGTCACACCATTACAGATGGCCAGGGCCTATGCCGTACTTGCAAATGGTGGCTACCTGATTGATCCCTACTTCATTCGCAGCATATACGACCCTGCGGGTGGGGTAATCTTTACTGCCAGTCCCGCGGTTGTCTGCCCGCAATGTCCGGAATCAATCGAAGTTATCAACGAGTCCGGTATGCAAGCGATTAACCTGGCGCCACAGGTGCTGATGCCGCAGAACGTCTGGCAGATGACATCCATGATGCAGGATGTGATCAAGCGGGGTACAGGGCGCAAGGCACGCGTACTGGGCAGAACTGATCTTGCCGGTAAAACAGGGACGACCAATGACCAGAAAGATGGCTGGTTTTCCGGATTCAATCAATCGCTGGTGGCAACTGCGTGGGTGGGTTTTGACAAGCTTGAACCGCTTGGGCGTGGTGAAACCGGTGGCCGTTCTGCATTACCCATGTGGATCGACTATATGGCGGTTGCCCTGGACGGTGTGAAGGCGCAAAAACGTGAACAGCCCGATGGAATGGTGACTGTGCGCATTGATCCGGCAACCGGGTTGCTGGCAGGTAGTAGCAAAAGCAATGCAGTGTTTGAGACATTTCGGAAAGAGTACGTGCCGCAGCAAAGCAGTGATGCACTGGGGGGCGGTGGTGCAGCCGGTGCGGTTGATGGCGCAACGGAACAATTATTCTAGTTCAAGTACTGGCCGGAGTTTTCCTGCTGTCTATGGCTGAAGGATTGTTTACAGGTTTTTCAGGTCGGCACGAATGCTGTCGATCGAAGCATGAAATCCGGCTTGTTCAGCGTCATCCAGTGGCAGTTCAACAATCTTTTCGATGCCGTTTCGGCCAATGATGGCTGGAACACCGGCAGTAATATCGGTTTGGCCATACTCACCATCCAGGTTGCAGACGCAAGGCAGGACGCGGCGGCGGTTATGGCTGATGGCATCCACCATGGTGGCAATGGCGGCGGCCGGGGCGTTGTAGGCGCTGCTCTGCTGACGCAGGGCCAATACTTCGGCACCCGCATGCTGGGTGCGCTTGTTTATACGGGCAATACTGTCTTCATTGAGGAAGGTGCCTGCCGGCACACCATTGACGGTGCTGAATCGTGTCAGTGGCACCATGTAATCCCCGTGGCCACCGATGACCATGGCATGGATGTCCTTGATTGACAGTCCGGTCTCTTCGGCAATGAAGCAGGCCATGCGTGAGGCATCCAGCACACCCGCCATACCAAATACCCGATGTCTTTCCCAGCCGGTACGTTTCCATGCATGCCAGGTCAGTACATCGACCGGATTGCTAACAAGCAGCAACAGGGCGTCGGGCGCGTATTCAAGTACATGGTCACAAATGCTGTCGATGACAGACCGGTTTATATCCAGTACATCGCTGCGTGACATGCCCGGCTTGCGCGGTGAGCCGGCCGTGACGACGACCAGTTCGGAGTCCTTGAGCAGGGCAGGGTCTGTGCCACCGGCCACCCGGGTGTCGAAGCCGAAATAGGAAGCGGACTGCATGATATCCAGTGCGGCACCTGCAGCCGCTCCCTCCCTGATATCCAGCAGAACGATTTCACGGCTCATTTCCTGCTGTGCCAGTGTCTGGGCGGCAGTTTCACCGACACGGCCGGCGCCAACGATGCTGATCTTGTTCATGCGTTTCTCTTTATTGCAGAAGACTGGCGCTCATAATCCCATAGATGGCGCATGCATTCAAAAATAGTGTTCGAGGACAATCTTGATCATTTCTGCTTTGCCGGGCTCTCCTGTCGGATACTGGTCATTCAGCAGCCGCAGTTGTTCCTCAGGATAGTTGGCAATGGGTGAGCGTTGTGCCAGTCCGGCCCAGGTCGAACCCTGTGGTGCACGGATGATGTCCAGCCTCTTCCCGGTGGCCAGTTTCTTTTCCGACCTGGTCAGCGGATGTAAACTTTTCGCGGTTGCCAGTATGTCAGCATCGTACTTGCCCGCTTGATCCGTACTGCGGGCGGTACCGGCAAGGATATAGACATTGTTATCCCGGTTAACGACAACATAACGGATGCGGCGTTGACCGTAGGGTGTTTTGCCAGTGGCCACCGCGGTGTAGCCTTTCAGCCCTTCTACGTTAAAGGCCTTGCCCTGCCGCATATTGTCGAGCTGCATGCGCTGTTGCATGAACTGCCTTGGAGTGGCCTTTTTGTCCGGACTGTCCATTGTCAGTTGTATCAAGCCGTCGTTGGCCTTCGGTGTGGCGATGACCCTTGAGGTCTGGTTATTGATCTTCCAGCCGGGCGGGAAGGTCAGCGAGAAATCCAGATCCTTGTGATAAAAATGATTGCCCCGCACCACGCCCTCGCGTTCACTGTCACCAAAGGTCATGCCATCGAGGCGCAACAGGTAACTGTCATGTCCAGTACGTGACGTATTGCCCGTCTTGTATTTTTTTGCGGCCGTGATGACTTCGCGAAATCGTGCGTCATTATCGGGATGAGTTGAAAACAGGCCGTGATACACATTTGCCTGGCGTCCTTCCTTTTTCGCGATCTCGGTTTCAAAGGCTTCCTGATTCTTCAATATGCTCACCACCTGCAGCATGGCTTCCGGATCATAACCGCTCCTGGCAAGGTACTCTGCACCCAGACGATCCGCTTCCAGTTCGTGTTCACGCCCATAGCCGCGGACAATGGCGGTACCGGCCAGATTGGTCAGTGAATCGGCACCCTGGATTCCGGTTGATGCGGCCAATACCGCGCCGAGAATCCCGGTGACCGCAGAGGTGCTTTGCTGCCGGACGCTGTGTCGTGCCGTGACGTGGCCGATCTCGTGACCCAGAACCGCAGCCAGTTCGGCTTCTGAATTCAGGTAGGCCAGCATGCCACGTGTGATGTAGATATATCCGCCGGGCAGTGCGAAGGCGTTGACCTGGGGGCTGTCGACAATGGTGAAGTGGTAGTCGAGTCCCGGACGGTGGCAGTGACTGGCCAGTTGCTTGCCGACACGCTGTACCAGTTCTTCCAGCATCGGGTCAGGGTAGGCCGGCATCTCCTCGAGTATTTCAGAATTGTATTTTTTTCCCAGGCTTATTTCCTGGTCCTCTGACATCAATACGAAATCACTGCCGCCGGTTACCGGGTTGGTGGCGCATGCCGACAACAGCCAGGCAATACCCGTCCATACAACAACAGTTACGCAGTAACGCAGGACGGCTGCCATGATTACCGGGGTTGTTTTGGTGTTCCGGTAATGGCAAGCAGTGCGGCCGGATGCTGTACCTTCATGCGCAAGCCGTTTCTGTCCTTTTTGACCCAGCCACGAACCTCCACCTGCTGTCCTGTCAGGGACTCGATCGAGTCAAAATTGACCAGGTCCTTTTTTGATATTTGCAACACCAGGGGGCCTTCGATATCAACCCATAGCGTATACCTTGAATTACGAAGCTCACTGACCCGTCCCTGCACAATGCGAAATCCGCGTGTACTCAGTGGCAGTGTGTGCGCCGCTTGCGGCTGGTAATCGGGCAGTGCCCAGAGACCCTGGCGGTCAAGGCGGGCTGTATTTTCGATGCCCTGATAACAGCGTGCAGCCCAGGTGTTGGGTGGTACCACCAGTGTGGTGGCAAGTCCCTGTTGCAGCAGGTGGACGGCGGTATTTTCACCATCCTCAAGAAAGGCATGTGCCAGCAGCCGGCCATAGTGGTCATGCTCCTGCTTGCCGTATTGAAGCAGCAGGGTACGGTTATTTGATTCGAGCAGGTCTTGCAGCGCTGAGCGTGCGGCCCCCGCCATTGGTTGAACCGGTTTGTCTTTATTTCCGAGTTCCGGTGTGTTGATGCCGATGAGACGCAGGCGACGACCATCTTTCAGTTTGACGGTATCCCCGTCATAAACATAAACGACCTGTACGCGTTCACTGGTTTTTTCAGCCGGGCATGGAGACGCCAGTACAGGATAAGCGTAGCCGGCAAGTGTGACCGTTATTATAACCAGCAGCCAGAATGCAAAAGGGGCGACCATTGCGGTCACCCCCTTGCTGTATATTGCAACCAGCGCGATCAGTTCCCGTAACGTTTGCGGAATTTGTCGACGCGGCCACCGGTATCAACCATCTTCTGTTTGCCGGTATAGAAGGGGTGACACTGTGAGCACACTTCGATGGCAAGGTCCTTGCCAACGGTCGAGCGCGTTTCGAAACTCGAGCCGCAACTGCAGGTAACTTTTATAGTGTCGTATGCTGGATGTGTGTCAGGTTTCATAACTGCCTCTAAATGAATCGGTTCCCGCATTCACAGGCAGCAAGACCGCTGCCGTGAAAAGGCCGGGGATAATACGTTATTCGTCTGAAGGCGGCAAGCGGGTGGGCACACGCCCCTGAAATTGCAGGATTTTCGCTGTGGCAGAGTCACTGTCGTGGGGGCGTTCCCCGGGTCGCAGGCGCTGCAGGGTGTGCAGCAGACCGCGTTCACTGACTATGTGCTCCCACAACAGCCGGTTGATTTGCAGGCAGGCTGCCATCGGGGTGCTGGCCAGCCTGCGGATCTGATCGAGTTTCCATTGCAGGCAGCGCAGTCGCTGGCGTTTATCTGCCGGAGCCCTCATGATTGCACGTTCGATGAGTAATTTTCTTTCTAATTCAAATGCTTCCGGGTCTTTACGGGCGAGTTCTGCCCAGGCATCGAAATCAAATGACGGGCGGTTGTCGGTTTTTTTCATCTTTTGTCTGTTTGTTATTGATTTGAGCTGAATAATGAGCGTAGCACCGTTGTGCATAGCCGCCTATTGGACCTCCGGCCTAGTTTTTCAACTTATTGAAAAGCAAGAAGATAGTATTTATTGGCCTGTGGATAAGATTGTGGATAAGGGTGTGGGTATGCTTGTTGGTATCTCAGTGGATAAGGTGTGGGCAGAAAGTCAGTTGGCGGGTACAGTTCGACCCTGGGCCCAGGCGCGTAAATGGTTCATCTGTTCCGCCATGACCTGGGATAGAGGCCGGGTCTGCACGATTTCGCTGCTAATGTGTCCGGTGTTGATGGCAACCCCCTGTTCACGGGCCAGGTAGGTGGCGGCTACGATGGACTGTTCGATCTCGGCTCCGGTAAAGCCTTCTGTGATTCCCGTCAGTGCCAGGATATCGAAATCCACCGGTTTGTGCTCACGCTTGCGCAGGTGAATCGCAAAAATCTCGGCGCGGGTGGCGGCATCCGGTAAATCAACAAAAAAGATTTCGTCCAGACGACCCTTGCGGATCAATTCCGGCGGGAGGTGTTCGATGACGTTTGCCGTCGCCACGATAAAGACCGGCGCAGTGCGTTCTGCCATCCAGGTCAGCAGGGTACCCAGCATGCGCCGTGAGGTGCCACCATCATTATCGCCGGAGGCAACGGCCTTTTCGATTTCATCAATCCAGAGCACGCAGGGTGCCATGGCCTCGGCTGCCTGCAGCGCCTCACGCAGGTTGCGCTCGGTTTCGCCATGGAACTTGTTGTAGAGGGTGCTCAAATCAAAGCGTAGCAAGGGGATGGACCACATGCCGGCAACGGCCTTGGCGGCCAGACTTTTCCCTCCCCCCTGGACGCCGACCAGTAAAATTCCCCGGGGCGGATCAAGCGTCCTGTCCGGTTCCAGGAAGGCGCTGCGCCGCAGCTTGATCCAGCGCTTCAGGTTTTTCAGTCCACCGACCGTGGCAAAGTCGCCAGTATCGAACTCGCAGGACAGGGCACCGCTGCTGTCAAGCAACTGATAGCGTGCCTGTGTAATACGGTCCAGGTCGTCATTGTTGATGACACCATCATCATGGATGATGCGGCGAATAATGCGCCGTGCATCGGTCGTTGTCAGGCCGCGTAGCTGGCTGACGATGATGTCCAGGGTGCGCCGGTCGGTTTTGACCCTGGTGCCGTTATGTATGCCAGACCAGTGGCCGGCCTCTTCCCGAATGATGGCTTCCAGTCGCTTGCTGTCGGGCAGTGACAGGGAAAAACGTGCACTGAAGCCGGTCAGTTCCTGCGGTAATTCCAGTTCATGGCTGACCAGTACCAGCGTGTGCCCCAGGGTGGCATGCTCCAGTGCGATTTCTTTCAGCAGCCGGATGTTGTAGGCATCCTCAAGATAGGGATGAAAATCCATTAACAGGTAGATACCCGGTGTCCCGGTCGCCTTGATCTGGCCCAGAGCCTGCTGCGGTTCGCTGGCATGCCGTTGCGGCGCGGCCTCGTAGTCGACACGTTGCAGCCCGGTGGTGGCTGACCACGCCATTACCGGCATTGCCAGCGAGACGGCGAGCCCGGCAAACAGGCTGACAACCCGTTTTTCATCCCGCGTCTCGATAATGATTAACGGAATGCGGGAGCGGAGCAACAGTTCGAGGTCATGTGTATCGTCCATAATTTTTTATTTGCCAGAAAGTTTGCCGGCTTCAGTCACCATCCACGGGATAGCCCTTGATGCGATCCAGCCTGATTTCGTGTTCCACGCCATGCTCACCGGTTACGACCATGAATTCTTCACGATTACGGGTCAGCAGGTCAGTGGGGGTGACGGTTTCGATGTGTCCGGTTCCATCTGCGTCACACCAGCTCAGTCTGAGTTTCCTGTGTTGCAGGATAGCCAGTTCATATTGACTGTGCAGACCACAATCGATCGGTGTGTAGTCAGTCATCATCGCGCCGGATGGTCAGTGAAACGGTATCTTCATTCAGTCCTGTTTCCAGATGAAATTCGATGGGCCGGCAACAGACCGGGCAATCCTCTATATAGTCCTGGTTGCCAGCAGACGTGTCGACGTCGGCTTCAAAGGACTCGCCGCAATAGGGGCAGTCAACGATTTTCTGCATGTCCTGATGCTTCCGGCATCCAGAGTTGTAATAACTCGTTCAGATAACGCTGGCCCTTTGTTGTCGTCTTGATGCGGCCATTGTTCTCCGTCAGCCATTCATTTTCAATGGCCGACTGCAGATGAGTTTCTATCACTGCAAAGGGCAGGCTGGTCGTTGCCGTAAATGCAGCTCTGGTGAATCCACTGTCAAGACGCAGGCTGTTCATGGCAAATTCCAGTATGACATCATCCGCTGACAGCTCGGTCGTCGTGCTGATGCGGGCCTTGTCGTGGGCTGCCTCAAGGTAGGTCTGTGGATGTTTCTCTTTGGAGGTGCGGGTGATGGTCTGCGTGGCCGCATTGCTGATCTTGGCATGGGCGCCGGCACCAATACCCAGATAATCACCAAACTGCCAGTAGTTCAGATTGTGCCGGCACTGCCGGCCCTGTTGTGCATAGGCCGAAACCTCGTAGCGTTGATAGCCTGCGTCGTTCAGCAGAGCGCCTCCTTCGGATTGCATATCCCAGAGGGCCTCGTCATCCGGACGCGGTGGCGGGTGCCGGTAGAACCAGGTGTTGGGCTCGATGGTGAGTTCGTACCAGGACAGGTGAGCGGGCTGCAGTTCCATGGCGGTCTGCAGATCCAGTAAAGCCTGCGCGGTGGTTTGTGCCGGCAAGCCGAACATCAGGTCCAGGTTGAAATTCTCAAAACCGGCACGGCGTGCTGACTCGATTGCAATGACGGCCTCCCTGCTGTCATGGATGCGGCCGATGGCTGATAGCAAGTCATTCTGAAAACTCTGTACACCCATTGAAAGCCGGTTGATACCGGCCTCCCTGAATCCGGAGAAACGTGCCTGGTCGACGGTGCCCGGGTTGGCTTCCAGGGTAATCTCGGCGCCCGGTTTCAAGGGGATGCGCGCGCGGACTTCACTGAGCAGTCGTTCAATGCCCTGTGCCGAAAACAGGCTGGGTGTGCCGCCCCCGATGAACAGGGATTCGACTGTACGTCCCCAGACAGCAGGCAGGTCCTGTTCCAGATCGGCAATCAGAGCCTTGATATACCGGTCTTCCGGAATGTCATCATGGACTTCATGCGAGTTGAAGTCGCAGTAGGGACACTTGTGTACGCACCAGGGGATGTGTATGTAAAGCGAGAGGGGTGGTGTGGCAGTGAAATTGAACATGTCGCCGTCAATCCCGGTTGCCCTGGATGGGCATTAACCGGATTGTTCCAGTGCGGTGACCAGTTGTCGCAGTGCCTGTCCGCGATGACTGAGGGCATTTTTAACATCCGCTGGCAGCTCGGCGGACGAACAGTCATGTGTTGGCACATAGAACACCGGGTCATAACCGAAGCCGTTGTCACCGCGTGCCGCCAGCAGGATGCGACCTTCCCAGGTGCCCTGGCAGATCAGGGGCGTCGGGTCGCTGGCATGTCGCAGGAAGACCATCAGGCATTGAAAGCGTGCGCTGCGTTGTGTCTCGGGTACGCCATCGAGGTCGGCCAGCAGTTTCTCCAGGTTCGCCTGATCTGTGGCATTTTCACCCGCAAAACGGGCCGAGTAAATACCGGGTGCACCGTTCAGGGCATCCACTTCAATGCCTGAATCATCCGCAATTGCCGGCAGACCGGTGTATTGTGCGGCATTGCGTGCCTTGAGGATGGCATTTTCGACAAAGGTCAGGCCGGTCTCCTCGGCATCAACGACGCCGAATTCACTCTGTGGTTGCACGTGCAGATCCAGCGTGGCGAGTAATTGATTGATCTCGCGAACCTTCCCCGGGTTGCTGCTGGCAAGGATAATTTCTTTCAAGGCTGTGTTACTCCATGGTCAGCGCTTCCTGCTGGCTGGCAAGCAGTTCTGAAATGCCTTTTTTTGCCAGTGTCAGCATGTTGTTCAATTCATCCTGGTTGAACGGGTGACCCTCGGCGGTACCCTGTACTTCGATGAAGTCACCGGCGTCGCTCATCACCACGTTCATATCGGTTTCTGCATTGCAGTCTTCCGGGTAATCCAGATCCAGCACCGCTGTCCCCTCATAGATGCCCACGGATACCGAGGCGACGCGCCCGGTCAGCGGGTTTTTGTCGAGGACCCTGTCATCCAGCAGCGTCTGGATGGCGTCGGCCAGTGCAACATAACCACCGGTAATACTGGCCGTGCGCGTGCCGCCATCGGCCTGAATGACGTCGCAATCAATCGTGATCGAACGCTCTCCAAGCAGTTTCATGTCCATGACAGCACGCAGCGAACGACCAATGAGGCGCTGGATTTCCATGGTGCGGCCACCCTGCTTGCCACGTGCGGCCTCGCGTCCCATGCGGCTGTTCGTGGATCGCGGCAGCATACCGTATTCAGCCGTTACCCAGCCCTCCCCCTTGCCACGCAGGAATCCGGGTACCCGTTCCTCGACAGTGGCGTTACACAAGACGCGGGTGTCACCAAATTCCACGAGTACGGAGCCCTCGGCATGTTTGGTGTAGTTGCGGGTAATGCGGACGTGCCGCATTTCGTCAGGTGCGCGATGACTGGGTCGCATAGAACAGTTCCTTGCTGATAAAGTGAACCGCGGATTATAGCGTGTTCGTTGTGCCACGAGGCAGATAAACACGCTTGGCAGCATGGATAATATGCCAGGCAACAGTTTCATGGTGCTGGTGAGCGTAGTGTTTATCGTGGCGGGGACGAAGGTCGGGCTCGTGGTGCCGGCTGCGGACGAGTTGCTGGTTGATGGATTCTAAGTTATTGATACTTGAATAAATGTATTGATTGTACTATGTTGCTGCCGAGACAGGCCGGGTGTGGCTGACTTTGAACCGTGTCCCATTCAAGTGCCTCGGTTCCAGGTATCTTTAAAGTCGGCGGAATACGGGACGATCATTAACCAATAGCTTAAAGATTTCAGGTCGTGGTATCAGATTCTGCCACACGATCACGCACAAGGAGATTCATATCATGCATTTTTCACACAGCAAACGGCTCTCATACTTTCTGATTTGCTTCCTTGCCCTGTCCAACATCCTGTTCAGCCCGAATGCGATGGCGGCAGGGTACAACAGCACCGCACCCAGCGGTGGCGCGATGCTGGCTGATACCGTCCTGGTGCGGCCGCTGATGCTGACCGGTACAGTCGTTGGCCTGGCGACCTTTATCGTGACCTCACCCTTCAGCCTGCTGGGTGGCAATATCGGTGAAGCCGGCAAGAAACTGGTGGTGGAGCCTGCGGCATATACCTTTGTCCGGCCACTGGGTGAGTTGTAGACAGATCCGGCCAGACAACTCTGATTCACAAGCCACTGTTACCGGGAAAGGTAACCGTGGCTTTTTTGTGCCTGCCGCTCCTCGACCGTGACGTTACACAAGACACGGGTGTCACCACAGGACAGTTAAAACGCGCCTATCTTGTGTTATCTCAATGTCTGGCCTGTTTATAAGGAAGCTGTAGAGAAAGCAGTGTGGCGGGTGTTGTATGACTGATGAATCAAGGGTTATGGCGGGTGGATTGCTGGTCGTGCTCAGTGTCCTTGTTGTTGTAATCGTTCTGGCTGGTTCATTGATCGGTTCATCGGTACAGGAATTTACCAGTACTTTCCCGGTTTACGAGGCACGCCTTAAAGAAATAAGCAGTGAGTTTGTTAACTGGAGGCCGAAGGGCCGGCTGGTCCCGATGCGGACTGAGGTGGGTGCATGTCTGTTAAAGGCGATCCGGAAGGCTTACCATGTCGGCCTTTATTCAGGTGAATGAATCGCAGGTAAAACCATGATACGCAGCATGACGGCCTTCGCGCACCAGGAACTGGATACCGAAACGGGCGCGCTGGCCTGGGAAATCCGCTCTTTGAATCATCGCTATCTGGAACTGGGCGTACGCCTGCCGGAAGAACTGCGTGCCATGGAGTCGGCCGTACGCGAGCGGGTGGGTGCACGCCTTGGACGGGGCAAGGTGGAATGTTCGTGCCGCTACCGGCCAACTGCAAGCGGCGCTGCGCCGGTTGATATTGACTCTGATAATCTGACGCGTTTGCTGGACGCCTGTAAGGACGTGACTGACAGGTTGCCAGAGTCTGATCTCCTGAACCCGATCGAAGTCCTGCGCTGGCCCGGTGTGGTGCGTGAAGCCGCTGTTGATACGGCGCCGTTGATGAAGAAGGCGCTGGCACTGCTGGACCAGACCCTGGATGAATTGCTGCAGTTCAGGGAACGTGAGGGCGAGCAGATCAATCAGTTGCTGTTGCAGCGCTGCGACGCCATGAGTGAACTGGTTCAACAGGCACGAAACTGTCTACCGGAGATACAGGCCGGTCTGCGGGAAAAACTGCAGGCGCGACTGGCCGATCTGGAGACAACGGCCGATCCCGGGCGGCTGGAACAGGAACTGGTTATACAAATCCAGAAATGTGATGTGGATGAGGAAATGGACCGGCTGCAAGGCCATATTGATGAAGTTCGCCGGGTGCTGACGCGTGATGAACCTGTTGGTCGCCGTCTGGATTTCCTGATGCAGGAACTGAACCGCGAGGCGAACACGCTGGGGTCAAAGTCGGTTGCGGCAGTCACGACCACTATTTCGGTTGAACTCAAGGTCCTGATCGAGCAGATGCGAGAGCAGGTACAAAACACGGAGTAGCCTGGCGCCCCCTTACGCACATGGGCATGCAATCATGAACAAGGCAACTACAGACAGCGGCACGCTCTATATCATTTCCGCGCCCTCGGGTGCCGGTAAATCAAGCCTGCTGCGTGCGTTGCTGGAATCCATGGCGGGCAGCCTCGTCCTGTCGGTATCGCACACCACGCGCGATCCGCGTCCCGGTGAAGTTGATGGCGAGGATTATCATTTTGTTGATGAGACTGCCTTCAGGGAGATGGTGGGCAGGGAGGCGTTTCTTGAGCATGCGCAGGTGTTTGATAATTTCTACGGTACCTCGAAGCAGGGTGTGATCGATCAGTTGAATGCCGGCCTTGATGTTATTCTCGAGATTGACTGGCAGGGTGCCCGCCTGATACGCGAACAGATGCCGGCCGTTGTCAGCATTTTCATTTTGCCGCCTTCCTGCGAGGCGTTGCAGCAACGCTTGCAGGATCGGGGTCAGGATAACGATGCGGTGATTGCGCGCCGCATGCGCGATGCAGTCAGCGAGATGTCGCATTATGATGAGTACGATTACCTTGTAATCAACGATGTTTTCAATACGGCCGGGGATGAATTGGCGGCGATCATACTCAGCCGCCGCCTGTGTCTGTCTGCACAGAAACAGCGGCATGCGGGGTTGCTGGCCGGTCTGCTGGCGTCCGGGTAGTGATTCGGGTACACTCGCACGCCAATTTAATCAGTATCTGCAGGTTTTTCGGAGAGTTACATGGCGCGCGTTACCGTAGAAGATTGTCTCGACAAGGTTGATAACCGCTTTCAGCTGGTGCTGGTTGCGACCAAGCGTGCCCGGCAGCTCGCCAACGGCGTGCAGCCGCTGGTCGAATGGGAAAATGACAAACCGACCATCGTCGCCCTGCGCGAGATCGCCGATGGCCTCGTGGGACCTGCCATCCTGGATGAGCCCGTTCATCCCGTTTTTGAAGAGGATGAGGAAGAGGCCGTGGATGCCGCTGGTGAGGAAGCCCCCCCCGGAGAAGTGGCAGCACCTGCAGCAACAGACGATACCTCGCCGACCGCAGACAGCTGATTCCGGGGTAACCCCCACTCCGCGTCACGCGGCAGCGACCATCCGGCCGCAACCACCCTGAATGCTTTTACGCCACGATCACCTGATCGTACGGGCGGATGGCTGCCTGGCGGCTACAATATTTTTCGGACTCAGGGACAGTCATTGATTTATTATTAATCCCGGACTGACCAGGCGTCGCTGCAGGCATCCACTACATAATCAGGCTTTTATGGCAAGCAGACCGGAATTAAATACAGAAGATGAATCGCGATTCCTGATCAGCGATCTGTGCAGGATGCTGGATTCCTACCTGGACGAGGAGCAGGTGCAGGAGGTCTATCGCGCCTACCTGTTCGGTGCCGAGGCACACGAAGGACAGCACCGCCTGAGCGGTGAGCCCTATATTTACCATCCCATTGCCGCGGCGCGCATTCTTGCGGAACTGCGGCTCGATCACAAGTCGATTATTGCGGCCATTCTGCACGACGTGATTGAGGATACGCCGACTGCCAAGGAACAGATTGAATCCGAATTCGGTGGCGATGTGGCTGAACTGGTGGACGGGGTCAGCAAGCTGACACAGATGGAATTCGAGTCTCAGGCAGAAGCCCAGGCCGAGAATTTCCGCAAGATGATCCTTGCCATGGTCCGTGATATCCGTGTCATCCTGGTGAAGCTGGCGGACCGTCTGCACAACATGCGCACGCTGGGCGTGATGCGTCCCGACAAGCGCCGGCGCATTGCCCGCGAAACCCTGGATATCTACGCACCGATTGCCAACCGTCTCGGCATCAATGCATTGCGTGTGGAGCTGGAAGACCTGGGTTTTGCCGCACTCTACCCGTTGCGCTACAAGGTGCTGAACAAGGCGGTGCTTGAGGCGCGCGGACACCGCAAGGAAGTATTGAACAAGATCGAAACGGCAATCAAACACCGCATACAGCAGGAGAGCCTGTCTGCGCGAGTACTCAGCCGGGAGAAGCACCTTTACAGTCTCTACCGCAAGATCCGGGATAAAACCCTGTCCTTTGAAGAGATCTATGATGTCTATGCATTTCGCATCATTGTCGAGGATGTCGATGCCTGTTACCGGGCGCTCGGTATCATGCACAACCTGTACAAGCCGGTACCGGGCAAGTTCAAGGACTATATCGCCATTCCCAAGGCCAACGGTTACCAGTCCCTGCACAGTATTCTGTTTGGCCCCTTCAGTGTACCGATCGAGGTCCAGATTCGTACCGAGGACATGAACAAGGTTGCCGAGTCAGGTGTGGCAGCTCACTGGGTGTACAAATCCAGTGAGGAAAGTATTGATCAGATGCATGCCGGTGCACGTGAATGGATGCGTGAGCTGCTGGAGATGCAGACCCGTGCCGGTGATTCTCTGGAGTTTCTCGAGAACGTCAAGATCGATCTGTTTCCGGATGCCGTCTACGTGTTCACCCCGGCAGGCGAGATTATGAAGTTGCCGCATGGATCGACGGTGATTGACTTTGCCTATGCTGTACACACCGATGTTGGCAATACCTGCATAGAAGCGAAGGTCGACCGGCAGATGGTGCCCTTGCGTACGGTGTTACGTAACGGGCAGACGGTCGAGATCGTGACCGCTGCCGGTGTACACCCGAGTCCTGCCTGGTTGAGTTTTGTGGTATCGGCCAAGGCACGCTCCAATATTCGCCATTATCAGAAGAGTCTGAAACGGGAAGAGGCCATTGAGCTGGGGCGCCGCATGCTGGACCGTGCACTGGGTGTATTTGAAGTCACTGCGGCAGGTGTTTCAGCGAAGCGACTGCAGGCATTGTTGAAGGACTATCACCTGAAAACGGTTGATGACCTGCTGGTTGAAGTGGGTATGGGAAGACGACCCTCGGTACTGGTGGCGCGTGCCCTGGTGTCGGGTGAAGATGCCGATTCAAAGGATGACGAAAAAACCATGCGGCCGCTTGTAATCAAGGGTACCGAGGGCATGGTCACGCGCTTTTCGAAGTGCTGTCGTCCGATACCGGGTGATGCGGTTATCGGCATTATTACCGGCGGACGCGGTTTGATGATCCATGCGCAGAGCTGCAGAAACATATCCGATGGAAAGCACCCGCCGGAAAACTACCTTGATGTGCAATGGGAGCCGGGTATTGATGAAGAGTTTCCCGTTGAAGTCAGTGTCATAGTCGAGGATCGCAGAGGCGTGCTGGCAACAGTCGCTGCCGCCATCGGTGATGCGGATTCCAATATTGAAAATGTCGGTATTGAAGAGCGTGACGGGCTGACTAACAATCTGCTGTTCACGATAACCGTACACAATCGTCAGCACCTGGCAAGCGTCATGCGCCGGGTGCGCAATATACCTTCGGTGATCAAGATTACGCGAACCAAAGGCTGAAATTGCATTCTGTTACCTGTTCTTTCATGACAAGGATCTGCTATGACACGTAAAACCATCCAGACCGACCGGGCGCCACAGGCAATCGGAACCTATTCGCAAGCCGTTCGTACCGGCAACACTGTCTATATATCAGGACAGATTCCACTGCTCCCCGATACCATGGAACTGGTGAGTGGTGATATGGATGCACAGATCAGGCGCGTGTTCGACAACCTTGCAGCGGTTGCCGAGGCGGCCGGTGGTTCGCTGGCTGATGTCGTCAAGTTGAATGTTTTTCTTACCGATCTCGGGCACTTCGTCCTGGTGAATGAAATTATGGCTGAGTACTTTCGCGAGCCGTACCCGGCACGTGCGGCTGTCGGTGTCGCGGCATTGCCCAAAGGCGCGCAGGTGGAAATGGATGCCGTTATGGAGCTGGGTAGTGGTTAGTCTCAAGTCGTCTTGAGTCAAACACCCGACAATCTCGGCAGGCTCCCGGTAACTGTTCTCAAGGGCGTTGGCCCGGCCATCGCAAAGCGGCTGCAGCGCCTGAATATATACACAGTTCAGGATGTATTGTTTCATCTGCCGGTACGTTATGAGGACCGCACCCGCATCACCCCCATGGGGGCAGTGCAGGCCGGTCAGCAGGTTGTGGTACAGGGCGAGGTTGATCTCGCGGAGGTCCGCTTTGGGCGGCGGCGCAGTTTACTGGTGCGTATCAGTGATGGCACCGGTTCCCTGACGCTGCGTTTTTTCCATTTTAATGCCAGCCAGCAGGCCGGTTTCAGCCGCGGCAAGGGTATCCGTTGTTACGGCGAAGCCCGTGGCGGTCCCGCTTCTCTGGAGTTGATTCATCCTGAATACACATTGATGTCGCTTGATGCACCGATAGCGATGGAGGACCGGCTTACGCCTGTTTACCCGGCAACCGAAGGTGTCCACCAGCTAAGCTTGCGCGCCCTGACAGACCAGGCATTGCTCTATCTGGGTGAGCAGGACGGTGAAAATCCTGCCGGGCTTGTCGACTGGTTACCGCTGGAGCTGGTGCAGTCATTCAGGCTGACATCACTGCCGGCAGCGTTACGTTATGTGCATCGCCCGCCCACCAGTGCTTCGGTTGAACTGTTAACCGCAGGCAAGCACCCGGCCCAGCAGCGGCTGGCTTTCGAGGAGTTACTGGCGCATCACCTGAGTCTCAGGCAGGTTCGCCAGCGCGCGTTGCATATGTCTGCACCGGCCTTTGGCGGCCGGCAGTTGCTGGCCGAAAAATTTATCGACAGCTTGCCGTTCAGACCGACCGCTGCACAATCCCGGGTGATCAGCGAGATTCAGCAGGACCTGTCCCGCAAATACCCGATGGCTCGTCTGGTACAGGGTGATGTCGGTTCCGGCAAGACGGTGGTGGCTGCGAGTGCCGCGCTAATGGCAGTACAGGCAGGCTATCAGGTTGCCCTGATGGCGCCCACGGAATTGCTGGCTGAACAGCACTATCGCAGTTTCAGTGAATGGTTGTCGCCGCTGGATATCCGTGTTGTCTGGCACGCGGGTAAAGCAAAGGGCAAAACACGAAGTGAAACGCTGCAAGCCATCAGCAGCGGCGAGGCTACGGTGGCTGTCGGCACGCATGCGCTGTTTCAGGAAGAGGTCGCTTTTTTCAGGCTGGGACTGGTGATTATCGATGAACAGCATCGCTTTGGTGTGCACCAGCGGCTGGCCTTGCGTGACAAGGGGCGTGCGGGCATGCAGCGGCCGCACCAGCTGGTCATGACGGCAACACCCATCCCGCGCACCCTGGCCATGACGGTGTACGCCGATCTGGACACCTCGATGATTGACGAGTTGCCGCCGGGACGACAGCCGGTAAAGACGGTTGCGATCAGTCAGGAGCGGCGCGAGGAAGTGATCCAGTCAGTGCGCAATGCCTGTGGTTCCGGACAGCAGGCCTACTGGGTGTGTACGCTGATTGAGGAATCAGAGGTGTTGCAATGCCAGGCAGCCGAGAAAACGGCAGAGCTGCTTGCCGAATGCCTGCCGGAGTTGCGCATTGGTCTGGTACATGGCCGTCTGGCGTCGGCGCAAAAGGAAACGCTGATGGCTGCCTTCAAGGACGGGACACTGGACCTGCTGGTCGCAACCACGGTCATTGAAGTCGGTGTGGATGTTCCGAATGCCTCATTAATGATTATAGAAAACCCTGAACGTCTGGGGCTGGCGCAACTGCATCAATTACGTGGTCGCGTGGGTCGCGGCAGCCGCCAGAGCAGTTGTGTGTTGTTATACCAGCCGCCCCTCTCGGAGCCGGCACGCGAACGCCTGGCGGTGTTGCGCGCGAGCACGGACGGTTTTGAAATCGCACGCCGGGATATGGAGCTGCGTGGTCCCGGCGAAGTGCTGGGTACCCGCCAGACCGGTGAAATGCAATTCCATATTGCCGACCTGTTGCGTGACGAGTCATTGCTGGCGTCCGTGGAAGCGGCTGCCGGGCAGCTCATGGAATTGGCCCCGGACGCTGCATCAGCGTTGATTCGCCGCTGGCTGGGTGAGGCGGTGAATTATGGAGAGGTTTGATATTGGTCTGCGGCAAGCGGTTTGTATTCATGCGATAATCCCGGCCCCGTTGATCCCCTGATAATAAGCTGTCTTGAAAACTGCTGCTCCCGACAATCGCTCAACCCGCTGGAAACCAAGCCAAAACTTTCTGCGTCGCGGTATCCCGCGGGGGTTGTCCTGCTGGTTGCTGGATACCGCGTCATTGACGCTGCGCCTGCAGCGGCTGTGCCCGGGGAAATTCCGGGTGCGGGTGTTGTCGCAGGCATGGGGCACCCCCGGTATTGATGAGGCACAGGCATTGGGTATGAAGCCGGGTAACCTGGCAATCATCCGGCAGGTGCACCTGCTGTGTGACGGTCAGCCCTGGGTTTATGCCCGTACCGTCATTCCTGTAACATCGCTGCGCGGTAAATTGCAGCGCCTTGCCCACTTGGGTGCGCGACCGCTGGGTGGTATGTTGTTCGCCGACCCGGGTATGCAACGCGGTCGTGTCGAGTTGGCGCGGATCGGCAGGGGAGAGTCCGTATACAGGGCGGCCACCAGCCATCTTCGTCATCGGCCTGCAGAGATCTGGGGGCGGCGGTCGGTATTCAGGCTCTTTGACAGACCATTGCTGGTGAATGAAGTATTCTTGCCGGATTTTCCTGCGGACAGCCCACCAAGACCGCGCTGGGTAAGTTCCAGAACGAATCTGTGATCGTCTTCACCGGGTATACGTCATTAACAGCGGAAAACAAGCACCATGTCGTCATCGCTAACAACGCGCCTGTCTGAATACGCCCGCCTGATGCGGCTGGACAAGCCGATCGGCATCTTTCTGTTACTGTGGCCGACGCTCTGGGCATTGATGATCGCCGGTGACGGCCAGCCGGATCAAAAGGTCCTGGTGATATTTGTGCTGGGTGTCATCCTGATGCGTTCAGCGGGTTGTGTCATCAATGATTACGCCGATCGTGACATTGACTGTCATGTCTCACGTACCCGGAACAGGCCGCTGACATCCGGACGTATCACCACCAGGGAAGCAAAAATCCTGTTCCTGGTATTGTGCCTGGCCGCCTTTGTGCTGGTTTTGCAACTGAACACCCTGACTATCCTGTTATCCCTTGCCGGTGTGCTGCTGGCGGCCATCTATCCGTTCATGAAGCGCGTCACTCACTTGCCGCAGGTCGTCCTGGGTGCGGCGTTTGGCTGGTCGGTACCGATGGCGTTTGCGGCCCAGACCGGCACGGTGCCACAAATTGCCTGGCTGATGTTCCTGGCAACACTGCTCTGGGCAACCGCCTACGACACCATGTATGCCATGGTCGACAGCGAAGACGATCTCGCGCTCGGGATCAAGTCGACAGCAATTCTGTTTGGCGATTCCTATCGCCAGATCATCGGCATCATTCAGATCATGGTATTGCTGTGCCTGTTGATGATTGGTCACCAGGCAGAACTGGGGATAATCTACTATATCAGTGTGCTGCTGGGTGGTGTCCTGTTTGCCTATCAACAGTACCTGATTCGTTTTCGCACCCGTGAAGGCTGTTTTCAGGCATTCCTCAATAACAACTGGTTTGGTGCGGTGATCTTTTTGGGGATTCTGTTCGATTATATATATGCCCAAAACTGATTCTAACCTGCACGCGCGATCACCCATACTTCCACCTGTTCGGCACCGGCCTGTTTTAACACCCGTGCCAGTTCGTCACTGGTATGTCCGGTGGTCATGACGTCATCGATGATGGCGATATGCCCGGCCACCTGTTTGCGCTGCACGGAAAAAGCGTTACGCAAATTCAGGCGGCGTGCATTGGGTGACAGCAGGGATTGTGGCCGGGTGTCCCGGTTGCGCATACAAAGCCGGTGATCAGTACGGATGCCCAGTTCGTGGCCGACTCGTCGTGCCAGTTCGGTGGCCTGGTTAAAACCACGTTCACGCAGGCGCGTCCGGTGTAGCGGTACCGGGACAAGCAGCGAGGGTAACGGGGCTGCACGCGTTGTCAGCCGTGCTGACATGAGCGCAGATAACAGCGGGATGATCGCGAGCTCGTTGGCAAATTTCAGTTGTTTTATCAGGTAATCAACGGGTGGCCGGTAGTGGAACAGTGCCGTCGTCGTATCAAAGGCTGGAGGCCGTTTCTGGCAGTGACCACAGCGGCCGTGTTCCGTCTGCCCGGGCAGGGGGGTGCTGCACTGTATACAGGCGTTCCTGATCCAGGGTGAATCGGCCAGACACCGTGAGCACAGCTTGAGTGCGGTGCCGGTCGCAACGCCGCACAGCCGGCACTGTGACGGGAAGAGTATTGAGGGTAGCCATCTCATGTACTTGTAAACCATATGGTCCCATTCAGGTTGACAGAGAAATTGATCAGTCCCATAGTTCCCAGCCATTGGAAACGGGGTACACCAAGCCTATGAGTAATCAATCAGCCTGTCTGTCGGAAAAACCTGAAATTGTTGTACGCCATGACTGGTCGCGTGATGAGGCCGGGGCGATTTATGAGCTGCCATTCAACGAGTTGCTGTTTCAGGCGCACGCCATACACCGGCAATATTTTGATCCCAATGCAGTGCAGGTCAGTACCCTGCTGAGCATCAAGACCGGTGGTTGCCCGGAAGACTGTAACTACTGTCCGCAAAGCGTGCATTACGACACCGGCCTTGAATCCGAACGCCTGATGGAGGTCGAAGCGGTGGTGGTGGCGGCAAAACGTGCGAAGCAGGCGGGAGCAACACGCTTCTGCATGGGGGCTGCATGGCGCAACCCCGGGGGCAAGAGTTTTGAGCGTGTACTCGAGATGGTGAGCAGGGTGCAGGCCGAGGGGCTGGAGACCTGTGCCACCCTCGGTATGCTGGATGCGCAGCAGGCGCTCGAGTTAAAAGAAGCCGGGCTGGACTACTACAACCACAACCTGGATACCTCACCGGAATTTTATGGCGACATTATCAGCACGCGTAGCTACGATGATCGGCTGGATACCCTGACGCATGTGCGTGACGCCGGTATTAACGTCTGTTGTGGTGGCATCGTTGGTCTGGGGGAAAGGCGCGAAGACCGGGTGGCCCTGCTGTGCGAACTGGCGAACCTGCCGGAGCATCCCGGCAGTGTACCGATCAACCAGTTGGTGAAGGTGGAGGGTACGCCGCAGGACCAGCAGACGGACATCGACGCCATTGAATTTGTGCGCTCCATTGCGACTGCACGGATTCTGATGCCGGCTTCCTGGGTGCGGTTGTCCGCCGGTCGCTCCGAAATGACGGACGAGCTGCAGGCGTTGTGCTTCTTCGCCGGTGCCAACTCGATTTTCTATGGTGAAAAATTATTGACCACCGGCAATCCGGATACCGCAAATGATGACGCCCTGTTTGGCAGGCTGGGTTTGCATCCGGCCTGATGAATCGGTGTATCTAATGGCGTAGGAGCGCCTTGCAGGCGCGAACATGCACTTGTGCGAAAATAACATTCGCGCCTGCAAGACGCTCCTACAGGGTTGTTTTCCCTGATATGAAAAACCTTGCCAGACAATTGCAGCAGCGCCGCCATCATCACCTGTATCGCAGCCGGCTGGTTGTTGACGGTCCGCAGGGTGTCATGGTGCATATTGACGGCAGGGACTATCTGTCCTTCTGCAGCAACGACTACCTGGGTCTTGCCAATCACCCGGACGTGGTAGCCGCCTTCCACAGGGGCGTGGATGGGTTTGGTTGTGGCAGCGGTGCGGCACATCTGATCACGGGGCACAGCCGGGCGCATCATGCACTGGAAGAGGAGCTCGCTGATTTTGTGCAACGGCCACGGGCGTTGCTGTTCTCCACCGGTTACAGCGCGAACCTCGGTATCATGTCATCGCTGCTCGGGCGCGGTGACCGCGTCTTTGAGGATCGTCTTAATCATGCTTCACTGCTGGATGCCGCCCGGCTGAGTGGTGCCCGGCTGATCCGCTACCCGCATAATGAACCGGCAGAGCTGGACTCGCGCCTGGCCTCTGCACCTGCGTGTGAAACCCTGCTGGCAACCGACGGTGTCTTCAGTATGGACGGCGACATTGCGCCATTGGCACAGTTGTCCGATATTGCCACACGCCATGATACCTGGATGCTGGTGGATGAAGCACACGGTCTGGGCGTGCTTGGACCGCAGGGGAGTGGCAGTGCTGCGCAGGCCGGTCTCGGTGTCAGCGAGGTGCCGATACTCATGGGGACGCTGGGCAAGGCGTTCGGTACCTTTGGTGCCTTTGTTGCCGGTAATGAAGACCTGACTGAAACCCTGATACAGCAGGCACGTACTTACATATATACGACGGCCCCGCCACCCGCTGTGGCATGTGCGGCCCGTGCGGCGCTGAAATTGGTCAGGGAGGATGACTGGCGGCGCGAGCACTTGCAGTGTCTGGTTAAGCGCTTTCGAAGTGGTGCCCGGCAACTGGGGCTTTCCCTGTGTGACTCGGAGACACCGATACAACCGTTGCTTGCAGGTGCGGCCGAGGGGGCGCTGAAGCTGAGTCAGGCGTTGCGCGAACAGGGCATACTGATCAGCGCGATTCGTCCACCGACGGTTGCCGAGGGCTCGTCAAGGCTGCGCATCACTTTTTCAGCGGCGCATAGCGAAGCACAGGTGGATCGATTGTTGGCGGCGCTGGACGCTGCGGACATGGCGGCTTTACACAGAAGCGGTTGTACCTAGGAGCCTGTCGGACTTAGGCAATCGTAGCGAGCATGATGGGAGAGCGAGAACAAATGGTCACGATTTTGAGGCGCATAGTGGGCCTACGCAACGATAAATCGAGGACATTTGGGCCGCTCTCCCAGCAGCGCAGTAGATTGTTCCTGGGCCCGATAGGCTCCTGGTGAGTCTTTATACAGAAACAGCCGGTAGCGGCCCCGATCTGGTTTTGATTCACGGCTGGGGATTGCACAGTGGAATCTGGGATGAATTTGCACCGCTGCTGGAAGCAGGCTTCCGGGTCACACGTATCGACCTGCCGGGGCATGGACGCAGTGACTGGCAGGGGCAGGTGTCGCTGGATGAATGGGTCGATGCCGTGTTGGCCGTTGTGCCAATGCCTGCTGCCTGGCTGGGCTGGTCACTGGGCGGGCTGGTTGCGATGCGGGCCGCCCAGCAGGCCCCCGGGAATGTCACGGCATTGCTGATGATTGCGAGCACTCCCTGTTTTGTTCGCAAGCCGGACTGGCAAAGTGCGATGTTGCCGTCCTTGCTGGAGACTTTTTCAGCCGAGCTGCAACAGGATTACGGTCGAACACTGAACCGCTTCCTGTCGTTACAGGTGCGCGGCAGTGAGCGCGCCAGTAACGTGTTAAAGACGCTGCACTCGACACTGCTTGCTCATGGCGAGCCGGATGCAGCGGGGTTGTCTGCCGGACTGGAGATTCTGCGTACTGCGGACCTGCGCAATGACCTGGGTGAGATCGCCTGCAGCACGCTGTTGCTGATGGGTGAACGTGACACACTGGTGCCGCAGAGCGCCGGGTCCGGGACAGCGGCGTTGCTGGCCGATGCACAACTGGCCGTGATTGAGGGTGCCGGGCATGCGCCGTTTCTTGCTGCACCGCAGGTGGTTGCAGAACAGATTATAAATTTTGTGTAGGAGCGCCTTGCAGGCGCGAATGTTTTTCGCCGGTGTATGTTCGCGCCTGCAAGGCGCTCCTGCGCCAGTAGATACACCTGTAGGATATATTAATATGAAAGCTTATGGCTGAAAAAAACAGCATCGACAAACAACAGGCACGCCGCGCCTTTAACAAGGCAGCGGCCAGCTATGACACAGTGGCAGAGTTGCAGAACGAGATTGGTGACCGCCTGATCGAGCGGTTGGACTATGTCCGGCTGCAGCCAGCACGTATCCTGGACCTGGGGGCCGGCACCGGCTTTTTTTCCAGTGCCTTGTTGCAGCGCTATCGCAAGGCCGATGTCGTTGCACTGGATATCGCCGAGAACATGCTGCAGCAAGTGCAGTCACGTGGTGGCTGGTTTCGCAAGCCGCGTTGCGTGTGCGCGGATGGCGAGTCATTGCCGTTTGCGGATGACAGTTTCAATTTTATTTTTTCAAACCTGATGCTGCAGTGGTGTGTCGATCTCGAGGCGACCCTGACCGAGTTGCGGCGGGTGCTGGCGCCGGGTGGATTGTTGATGTTTACCACCTTCGGGCCGGATACCCTGATGGAATTGCGTGCCAGCTGGGAGGCGGTTGACGGTTTTACCCACGTCAATTCATTTGTTGATATGCATGACGTGGGTGATTCACTGGTGAATACCCGCTGGGCAGAGCCGGTAATGGATTCTGAACGCATCACTGTAACCTACCGGGAATTGCGCACCCTGATGCAGGACCTGAAACAGATCGGCGCACATAATGTCACCCTGGGTCGCTCGCGCGGCCTGACCGGCCGGCAGCGTATGCAGCAGTTGGCCGTAGCCTATGAGCACTACCGTACGGATGGCGTATTGCCGGCCAGTTATGAAGTGGTCTACGGACATGCCTGGTCGCCACTGAACAAGCAGACCGCCGGGTCCGGCCATGAGGTGCCGCTGGCCAGTCTGCAGCGTCCGGGCCATGACTGAGCGCCACGGCTATTTTGTCACCGGTACCGACACCGGGGTTGGCAAGACAACGGTAACGCTGGGCCTGATGCAGGCCTTGCAGCAACAGGGTCGTTCGGTTGCCGCGATGAAGCCGGTCGCCACAGGGTGCGGGTTGACTGCGGCCGGGTTACGTAATGCGGATGCGCTGCAGCTGCAGCAGCAGGCCTCAGCCAATCTGGATTATGAGCGGCTCAACCCGTATGCCTTTGCCCCTGCGATTGCCCCGCATATTGCCGCGAAACAGGCCGGAATTATCATTGAAACAAGTAAAATAATTAATGAATACAATAAGACAGCAGATGCTGTCGACTTTGTGCTGGTCGAGGGTGTGGGCGGCTGGCAGGTGCCATTGAACGAGGATGAGACGCTGGCCGATCTGGCACGGCTGCTGGACCTGGATGTCATCATGGTCGTCGGTATCCGCCTGGGTTGCATGAACCATGCCCTGCTGACGGCGGAGTCCATTGCGGCGGCGGGTTGCATGCTGGTCGGCTGGGTGGCGAATCAGTTGCCATCATCGCCTGAAGGCGCGCAGGAGAATATTAAGTCATTGAAATCAAGGATTTCTTCTCCGCTTCTTGGGGTGCTGCCTGTTATGCGGGAGGTGAGTGCTGCGACCGTGGCAGACAATCTCGCGCTGCCGGCCCTGATGAATAGTTGGACTAATTAGTTCAAAGGCCTCGTATTCTCAATTGAAACTTTGAGAACGTCACTATACAATGCGCGGCACTTTGTCGCACCTGATACTTGACTTGGGGTAAGGAGATCAAGTTGCGGGCATGCTAGGGGCATGCATGGTGTGTGCGTCCTGTTTTCAGGGTGGCCACGAACACAGGGCTCGAATAAAAACAGTGGTAGAGCGGGTATGTGATCCATCGGGGTTTGACTGTCACTGGGTGATTCGCCCGAACCAGTCCCTGTCATGGCGCGGAGCTGTAAGGGTTTATACGGTCATTGCGCTGTGTTGCCTGGGGATTGGTATCGCATTCGCCCTGCACGGCTACTGGCCTGTGCTGCCGTTTGCAGGTTTTGAAGTCATTGTATTGGGGATTGCCTTTTATCTGTGTCTGTTACGCAGTCAGATACGCGAGGTTATTACTGTCAATGCTGAGGTCGTCACCGTAGAGAAAGGACGCCATCAGCCACAGGAACGCTGGGAATGTCCACGCGCATGGGCGCGGGTTGCACTGGAACATTCACCGATCGCCTGGTACCCGATGCGCCTGACGATAGCTTTTCAGGGACGGAAGGTCGAGATTGGACAGTTCCTGAATGACGAAGAGCGCAGTGTGCTGGCAGACGAGCTGCAGCAAATGATTAGCAAGCCGGACTGGCGTCAGGATGCCGGTTAAGCAGTCAGCGCGCACAGAACGATTTTTTAAGTATTAATTATAAACTTTGTGTTAGGGAGATCGATGCATGTTTGCTAAAACACTAAGACGCACCCTGTGCAGTCTATGGGGTTCGCTCGTACTGCTGGGCGCAGGTCCTGCCTTTGCAGGTTATTCCGATACCCTGAATCTCAGGGAAGGCGTGACCGACATCAGCCACAAGGTCTTTGACCTGCACATGCTGATTTTCTGGATCTGTGTTGTGGTATGTGTCGGCGTTTTTGCCGTGCTGATCTACTCGATCATGACACACCGCAAGTCCAAGGGTGCCGTACCGGCCACTTTCCATGAAAGCACCACCATTGAGATTATCTGGACGACCATCCCGTTCCTGGTGCTGGTGGCCATGGCAGTGCCGGCAACCACGACCCTGCTGGCCCTGGAAGATACCCGTGACTCAGATATGTCCATCCAGGTCACCGGTTACCAGTGGAAATGGAAATACGACTACCTTGATGAAGACATCAGTTTCTTCAGCGTGCTGACCACCCCGCGTGAACAGATCGAGGGGGCCGCAGAAAAGGGTGAGAACTACCTGCAGGAAGTAGACAATCCCGTCGTTGTACCGATCAACAAGAAGATCCGTTTCCTGATTACTTCCAATGACGTGATCCACTCCTGGTGGGTACCGGATCTGGGCTGGAAACAGGACGCTGTACCGGGTTTTATCAATGACGCCTGGACCGAGTTGAAGGAACCCGGCCTGTACCGTGGCAAGTGTGCGGAACTCTGTGGCAAGGACCATGGCTTCATGCCGATCGTCCTGGTTGCCAAGACCGAGGAAGACTACGCTGCCTGGGTTGCAGAGCAAAAGGGTGCCGCCGCGGCCGCAGCCGATGCCGCCACCCAGACACTCACCATGGACGAGCTGATGACCAAGGGCGAATCCACCTACAACACCACCTGTGCCGCCTGTCACCAGGCTAACGGCCAGGGTATCCCCGGTGTGTTCCCGGCCATCGCCGGTGGCGCAATCGCAACTGGTGAGGTTGCCGGGCATATTGATATTGTGGTGAACGGCAAGGCTGGTACGGCCATGCAGGCCTTTGGCGAACAACTGGGTGCCGTGGATCTCGCTGCCGTCATTACATATCAACGTAATGCTTTCGGCAACGATAGCGGTGACATGGTGCAGCCTGCTGACGTAGCTGCTGCCAAATAAGGAATTCAGGATAAAAAGTGGAGAGATGATGCAATGAGTACAGCAACCACACACGACGAACATCACGATCACGGTGCACCCAGTGGCCTGATGCGCTGGGTCAAGACCACCAACCACAAGGACATCGGTACCCTGTACCTGTGGTTCGCCTTCATCATGCTGATGGTCGGCGGTGCCATGGCCATGGTGATCCGCGCCGAGCTGTTCCAGCCGGGTATGCAGATTGTGGACCCGAACTTCTTCAATACCATGACCACCATGCACGGTCTGATCATGGTGTTTGGCGCCATCATGCCGGGCATGGTGGGGCTGGCCAACTGGCAAATCCCGATGATGATCGGTGCGCCGGACATGGCGTTGCCGCGCATGAACAACTGGAGCTTCTGGATTCTGCCGTTTGCCGGCACCATGCTGATGAGTACCCTGTTAATGGAAGGCGGTGGCCCGGCTTTTGGCTGGACCTTCTATGCGCCGCTGTCCACGACCTTTGCACCGGCAAGCACCGATTTCTTTATCTTTGCGGTCCACATGCTGGGTTTCTCCTCTATCATGGGCGCCATCAATATCATCGCCACGGTGCTGAACATGCGCGCACCGGGCATGACCCTGATGAAGATGCCGATGTTTGTGTGGACCTGGTTCATCACGGCCTTCCTGCTGATCGCCGTGATGCCGGTACTGGCCGGTGTGGTAACCATGATGCTGACCGACCGCAATTTTGGTACCAGCTTTTTCGATGCTGCCGGTGGCGGTGACCCGGTACTGTTCCAGCATGTGTTCTGGTTCTTCGGTCATCCCGAAGTGTATATCATGATCCTGCCGGCGTTCGGCGTGATTTCCGAGATTATCCCGACCTTCGCACGCAAGAAGCTGTTTGGTTACAGCTCCATGGTCTATGCAACGGCTTCCATCGCCTTCCTGTCATTCATTGTGTACGCACACCACATGTTCACCACCGGTATGCCGGTGGCCGGAGAGCTGTACTTCATGTATGCCACCGTCATGATTGCGGTTCCGACGGCCGTGAAAGTCTTCAACTGGACCGCAACCATGTGGCGCGGTGCCATGACCTTCGAGACCCCCATGTTGTGGGCAATCGCCTTCGTCTTTCTGTTCACCATCGGCGGTTTTACCGGCCTGATGATGGGTGTCGCACCGACCGATATGCAGTATCACGATACCTATTTCATAGTGGCCCACTTCCACTACGTGCTGGTGACCGGCGCGCTGTTTGCAATCATTGCCGCATTCTACTACTGGGCACCCAAGTGGACCGGGCACATGGTTGACGAGCGGCTGGGCAAGATTCATTTCTGGTGGTCTGTGATTTCCGTGAATGTGTTGTTCTTCCCGCAGCACTTTATCGGTCTGGCCGGTATGCCGCGTCGTATCCCGGATTACTCTTTACAGTTTGCTGACTGGAACATGATCTCCAGCCTGGGTGGCTTCGCCTTTGGTCTGGCACAGGTGTTCTTCATCTTTGTCGTCATCAAGACTATCCGTGGCGGCAAGGCGGCCACAGAACAGGTCTGGGAAGGCGCGCATGGACTGGAATGGACAATTCCGTCACCGGCGCCGTACCACACCTTCGAGACGGCACCGGAAGTCAAGTAACACGCGCACGCATGGGCATCAGCCCATGCGTGCCGAAGTTTGCGGGTGAAAAATATGGCAGAGCAGGGTAACAGGCAGCAGTCGACCCGCATGGTTGTCACCGTGGTGCTGCTGGTGCTGCTGGCACTGGGCTTTTTTGCCGCCAGTTTTTTCGTGCTGACATAGGTCATGGAAGAACGCGATCGCAAGCAGGCTAACCAGCGAGTTGTCAAACAGCTCGGTATTGCCGCGGTACTGATGTTTGGATTTGGATTTGCCATGGTGCCTCTGTATGACGTGTTTTGTGACATTACCGGTATTAACGGCAAAACAGGCCGTATAGAACTGGAGCAGGCACTGAGTCAGGAGGTGGATGAAGACCGCCTGGTGACAGTGGAATTTCTTGCGACGGTACACAGTGACCTGCCGTGGGAGTTCAAACCGATGGTCAGGAAGATCAAGGTTCATCCCGGCGAGGTCACCGAAATAAATTATTATGCCAGGAACAAGACGGATAACCTGGTTGCCGGACAGGCGGTACCCAGCCTGGCACCTGGGCTGGCAGCAAAGTATTTCAACAAGACAGAGTGCTTCTGTTTTACCCGGCAGTCACTGGAGCCGGGAGAAGGCAAGGAGATGCCATTGCGGTTTGTGGTTGACCCGGGCCTGCCCGAACATGTAAGGACTGTGTCACTCTCATACACGTTCTTCCAGGCAGAGGCTGTAGCTGCAGACAAAGTGAATACCGGTGAATCAGGTTCGCTTGATTCGATTCTGTAATTTGTAACCAAATAATTTGCATAGATAAGGGAGTCTTTAATGTCATCATCTAACGGGGGTTACTACCTGCCAGCACCCAGCCACTGGCCCATCGTCGGTTCAGTAGGCATGTTTTTGATGCTGTTCGGCTTTGCCAGTTTCCTGCACGGCAGCAGCAGCCTCATCATGATCGCCGGTGCTGTGATTATCATTGTCATGCTGTTTGGCTGGTTCGGTACGGTCATCAATGAAAGCCTGAGCGGTAAATACAACAGCCAGGTGGATATGTCCTTCCGCATGGGTATGGGCTGGTTCATTTTCTCCGAGGTCATGTTTTTTGCGGCCTTTTTTGGTGCCTTGTTCTATGCGCGCATGTATGCCATTCCGTGGCTGGGCGGGGCTTCCAACAATATTATGACCAACGAACTGCTGTGGCCGACTTTTGAGGCCGTGTGGCCGACCAATGGCCCGGGCGATGTCGGGGGTGACTACCACGCGATGGGTGCCTGGGGTATCCCGGCTATCAATACCCTGATCCTGCTTTCCAGCGGCGTGACCGTTACCTGGGCGCACTGGGGACTGAAGAAAGAGGACCGTACACAGCTGATCCTGGGTCTGATGGCCACCGTCGCACTTGGCTTTCTGTTCCTCGGTCTGCAGGCCTATGAGTACTACCATGCCTACCACGAGCTCAACCTGAAGCTGACCAGCGGCATGTATGGCAGTACCTTTTATATGCTCACCGGTTTCCACGGTTTGCACGTGACGCTGGGTGCCACCATGCTGCTTGTCATCCTGATTCGCAGTATGAAGGGCCACTTTACCAATGAGAACCACTTTGCGTTTGAGGCGGTGGCCTGGTACTGGCACTTTGTAGACGTTGTCTGGCTGGGTCTGTTTGTATTTGTTTACTGGCTGGTCTAGCCCCGGTACTGATGTACAATCAGGCGCTGCTCACGCGGCGCCTTTTTTTTGCCTGCAGGGATGCAGGTACATCGCGGAGCGCAGGGAGGCGCGGGAGCGATGCGCCTACAAGACCATGTAGATAAATCGCACTTGCGAAGCGCTCCTACAGCAATCGACGTACTTGTAGGAGCGGATCGCATCCGCGAATGGTTTTGCGGAATGATCGCGTTTTTAGAGTATCCTACCCGGGAATAGCACCGTGCGGTTGCAACAGCCCGGTGGCAAAACCGATCATCAGCAGAATAAACAGCAGCACAGACAGGCTGACACGCACGGTCAGGGCCCTTACAGTACGTTCCGAGGCACCCTTGTCCTTCATCAGGAAGAACAGGCCACTGAACAGGCTGCCGACGATGGCGAGCAGAAACAGAATTACGATAATTTTTGTGATCATGACGGTGAACCGGACTGGTTGAGGCAATGAACAGAAGTATAACAAATCAGGGTAAACGATGAGATTGGGCGCTTATGATTTTTCGCCATCGTTGTGGCCGACGATCATTACCCTGTTACTGGTGCCGCTGATGATCGGGCTCGGCGTCTGGCAGTGGGAGCGGGCATCCTGGAAACAGGGGCTGGTCGATACGAATGAAGACCGGGCACGGCTGTCGCCGGTGTCGCTGGAATCACTGGACGACTATCGGGATGCAGAGCAATACCGCCAGGTATTTGTGCGGGGATATTACGATATGG
Organism: Pseudomonadota bacterium; assembly: GCA_039714975.1. Classification (GTDB taxonomy): domain Bacteria; phylum Pseudomonadota; class Gammaproteobacteria; order UBA9214; family UBA9214; genus UBA9214. The sequence continues at coordinate 107,603 of JBDLIH010000002.1, read as the reverse complement.
ATCATCAGCTGCTGCTGGATAACCGGACTTATAACGGCTATGCCGGTTACCATGTGCTGACGCCGTTACGCATGGTCGATTCGGACAAGACGGTGCTGGTCAACCGTGGCTGGGTCCCTGTTGGTAACAGCCGGGCTGTATTGCCGGACATTCCCGGTACCCGCGGTGAAATACTGGTGGATGCAACTTTCATGGTGCCACCGAAGAAGTTATTCAGGCTGGGTGCTGTGGATGAAGTAAATGAAGGCTGGCCGCAGGTCGTGCAGCAAGTCGAGATAAACGAACTTGAACAGCGTTTGGGATATCACTTGCAGCCCCTGGTACTGCTGCTGGACAAGGATGATGAGTTTGGTTTTATTCGCGAATGGAAAGCGGTGTATGGAGTTACGCCGGATAAACACCGTGCCTATGCCGCGCAATGGTTCACGCTCGCACTGGTGCTGCTGCTTATCTATATTGGCGTGAACAGTAAACGACGACCCAGAGAAGAATGACAGCATGATGAAAGTAAAACAGGTCTTATCAGCCAGTCGGCAACGCGGTTTCCTGAGCTCGCGCCAGGCCCTTGTGTTGCTGGCGCTGCTGTTCATGGCGCCGGCGTTTGTTGCCTGGGTGATGCATAACAGTTCCGAGCAGGGCTGGCGCCCGGAGGGAACTACCAACAGGGGAATGCTGGTGCATCCAGCCCGGCCGCTGACGTTGCCGGCGGCAATGATGATTGCCGGTGTGCCCGCCAATGATTTTCTGCAGGGCAAGTGGACACTGCTGTATATCGGTGACGCGGACTGTGATGCCGTCTGCAACGAAAATCTCTACAAGATGCGCCAGGTAAGAACGGCACAGAACGAGAATATGCGGCGGGTACAACAGCTGTACCTGGTACTGGATGCGGCAGTACCGGCCCCGTTGCAGGCCCTGCTTGAAAATGAGTACAGGAAAATGGCGGTGACGCTGGTCTCGGATGAACAGGCAGAACAGATTGCATCGTATTTCCTTATCGACGGTGTTTCCATGCAGGGTGCGGAGAGAGTGTATCTCATAGATCCGCTGGGGAATTTGATGATGTTTTACCCGCCGGATGCAAACCCGAGTGGCATGCTGAAAGACCTGAAAAAACTGCTGAAGTTTTCAAAGATCGGCTAATGATCAGTTTTGTCAAAAGCTATCTGGGCCTGTGCAAACTGAAGGTCGTGGCGTTGATTGTGTTCACCGCCATGGTCGGAATGTTCCTCGCAACCTCGCCGCCCGGGATGGTGCCGTGGGATGTGTTGCTGCTCGGTAACCTCGGTATCGGTATGGCCGCCAGTGCCGCCGCGGCCATTAACCATGTGCTCGATGCACGTGAAGATGCCAAGATGGCACGCACCCATAACCGCCCGTTGCCACAGGGTGAAATCAATGAACGTAATGCGCTGGTTTTTGCTGTCCTGCTGGGTGCGCTGTCGATGCTTATCCTGATTGTATTTATCAATGTACTGACAGCCGTACTGACCTTCCTGTCGCTGGTCGGTTATGCCGTGGTGTATACCATGTACCTGAAGCGTGCGACACCGCAAAACATTGTCATCGGTGGTGCTGCCGGTGCTGCACCGCCGGTGCTTGGCTGGACGGCCGTGACCGGAAGCGCCGATCCACACTCGCTGTTGCTGTTCCTGATCATCTTTATCTGGACGCCACCGCATTTCTGGGCGCTGGCGATTCACCGCCGTGACGAGTACGCGAAAGTGGATATTCCGATGCTGCCGGTGACACACGGTGTGCCATTTACGCGGTTACAGATTTTGCTCTATACCGTGATGTTGATTGTAGTGAGTGTGTTGCCGTTTGTGTTCAAGATGAGCGGCTTGTTCTACCTGACCGGCGCACTGCTGCTGGGGGGCGGGTTTCTTTATTACGCCATCCTGTTGATGAAAGGCGATGATGACTCCATTGCCATGAAAACCTTCGGCTATTCCATCTGGTACCTGATGGCCATGTTTACGGTGCTTCTGGTGGATCATTACCTGCCATTGTTGGCATAGTGTTTTTCTTCCGGGCATAAAAAACGGCCTCTGGAGGCCGTTCAGGTTAGACAGGGTGGAGTCAGGCAAGCATTGTTTTTTTCAGCTTGCCCAGTGCACTTTTTTCCAGCTGCCGGATTCGCTCGGCGGAGACATCGAAGCGTGCAGCCAGTTCATGCAGCGTCACTTTCTTCTCGGCCAGCCAGCGTTCTTCCAGGATGGTACGGCTGCGCTCATCCAGTTTATCAAGGGCCGCAGACAGCTGGCCGCTGCTGGTTGCGTTCCAGTCATCCCGTTCAATCGACAGTGCCGGATCATTGGACTCATCCGTCAGGTAAGCGGCCGGTGCGAAATGATGTGAGTCCTCGTCATCATCTGTCGCAGTCAGGTCAAAACCGATATCCTGGCCGCTGAGGCGTGATTCCATTTCCAGTACGACTTCCGGCTTGACGCCCAGATCATCAGCAATGCCGTTTACCTCTTCCTGATTTAACCAGCCAAGGCGCTTCTTTTTACTGCGCAGGTTAAAGAACAACTTGCGTTGTGCCTTGGTGGTGGCCACTTTCACAATGCGCCAGTTGCGCAGAATGAATTCGTGCATCTCCGCGCGTACCCAGTGGACCGCGTAGGAGACCAGGCGCACACCGGCATTCGGGTCAAAACGTTTCACTGCCTTCATCAGGCCGATATTACCTTCCTGTACCAGGTCGCCCAGTGCCAGGCCATAACCGCTGTAACCACGCGCAATGCGAATCACGAAGCGCAGGTGCGACATCACCAGTTCGCGCGCGGCTTCCAGATCACCCTCGTCCTGCAGACGCACAGCCAGTGAGCGCTCTCTTTCGGCGCTCAGCACCGGCACACTGAAGGCGGCATGGATATACTGATCCAGGTTGCCAGTCGGCAGTGGTATCGCAAGTGTTTGATTTCTGGTTACTAAAGCCTTAGTCATTGAGACCTCTCTATATCAGTTGGTGCTAATCCTAGCACTCTTACACATAGAGTGCCAATTCACCGGCAAGTTCCAGTGAATTCGGTAGTTTAGATAAAATTCTGAGCTATCCGGCGGTGCCAGCCGGGAAGTGCTCAGGTGGGTTCGATTGCATCCAGATGGCGTCCGACCGCCAGCCAGGAACCCAGCAGACCCAGCAGGGTGCCACCTGCAATCAGTATAGCCAACAGCCGGACGGGCAGGGTCTCAAGGCTGAAATCGCTGTGGTAGAGGCCGGTGAGCCGGGATACCGGTTCCGATAACAGCCAGAAGCCGGCTTCTACGACCAGCCAGGCGATGAGCGCACCCAGGGCGCCATACCAGATACCGCTATACAGAAACGGGCGGCGTACAAAGCCGTTGGTGGCCCCGATCAGCTTGGTGACGAGGATTTCCTCGCGCCGGTTCTGGATTTCCAGACGAATGGTGTTGCCAATCACCAGCATAACGGCCAGTGCCAGCAGGCCGCTGATGATCAGGATGACGCGGTGCGCGATGTCGAGTATTGCCCGGAGGCGTTGCACCCATTGCAGGTCTAATTGTGCAAGATCTGTCTCCGGCAGGCTGCTGAAACGGTCACGCAGGGCGCTGGCTGCCATCGGGTCGAGGCCTTTACCGGAAGGCAGTACGATTAATACATACGGCAGCGGGTTTTCCTCGAGTACCCCGAGGACATCCGCGAATCCGGATTGCTGGCTGAATTCTTCCAGTGCCTGTGTCGGCGTGATCAGTTGCACGGATGCAACCCCGGGCCATTTACTGACCTGTGATAGCAGTGCCTGTGCCTTGCCATCGGTGATGTCCTGCTTCAGGAAAACGGACATGCTGGCCTGTCCATCCCATGAATCACTCAGGCGTTCCAGGTTACCGAGCAACAGGTACAGGCCGGATGGCATTGCCAGCGCGATGGCGATAACGGCTGCTGTCATTAAAGAGGAAACCCGGTTCCGGTACAGGCGTCCAAGGCTGTCGAATGCGACCTGTGTATGGCGTTGCAGGAATATCCCCGGGGACAGCCTGCGGCGCAGGTTGTCCTGCCAGCGGTGTTGCGACTGACGCCGGTTTTTTCGTGAGCGGTTCATGCGGCACCGGCTGCAGTGGTAGCGAGACGACCCTGATCCAGGGACAGTACCGGGTAATCGAGTGCTTCTATCAAAGGGATATCGTGGCTGGCAATCAGTACGCTGACACCAACATCATTGAACAGTGCAAACAGGGACATGATCTCACGCGAAAGTTCAGGGTCCAGGTTGCCGGTGGGTTCGTCGGCCAGTAACAACATGGGTTTGTTGACGACGGCACGGGCGATACCCACGCGTTGCTGTTCACCACCGGAGAGGGTGATGGGATAGAGCCGTTCCTTGCTCAACAGCCCCAGTTTGTCCAGGGCGGCACGGACCCGGCGGCCAATGTCCTGGTGCCGGTAGCCGGCGATGATCAGGGGCAGGGCGACATTGTCAAACACGGTGCGGTCAAACAGCAGGTGATGCTCCTGGAAGATAAAACCGATCTTGCGGCGTATAAAGGGTATACGACGCCGGCTGATAGCGGTGACGTTCTGGCCATCGACAAACAACTGGCCGCGGGTGGTGCGCTCGATCAGTGCCACCAGTTTCAGCAAGGTGCTCTTGCCGGCACCGGAATGTCCGGTCAGAAAGGCCATGGCACCTTTCTCCATGTGAAAGCTGATATTACTCAGCGCTTCGTACCCGCCGGGGTAGCGCTTGCTGACGTTGGTAAAGCGGATCATGTGTTTAGTTGGTCTGTGTCCTGTGTTTCTAAAATCCTGTCATCCTCGCGAAGGCGGGGATCCAGTTACCCAATTGGGCAGAATAAACACTGCTCTGGATTCCCGCTTTCGCGGGAATGACGGGGGTTATTGCTGTTTTGCAAACAACGCGTCAACAAACTCTTTTGCATTAAATTCACGAAGGTTATCAATGCCCTCGCCGACGCCAATAAAACGTATCGGGGTCTGTATCTTTTTCGCAATGGCAAAGATGATGCCACCCTTGGCGGTGCCATCCAGCTTGGTCAGGGTAATGCCAGTGATGCCAATGGCCTCGTTGAATTCCTGTGCCTGGTTGAGCGCATTTTGCCCGGTACCGGCGTCGACCACCAGCATCACCTCGTGAGGCGCGCTGTCATCCAGCTTGCCCATGACCCGTTTGATTTTCTTCAGTTCTTCCATCAGGTTGGTCTGGGTATGCAATCGACCGGCAGTGTCTGCAATCAGAACGTCGATATTACGCGCCCGGGCAGCCTGCAGGGCATCGAATATCACAGAGGCCGAGTCCGATCCCTGCTGTTGTGCAATGACCGTCACCTCGTTGCGCTCACCCCAGGTCTGCAGTTGCTCGACAGCGGCTGCACGGAAGGTATCGCCGGCGGCCAGCATGACCTTCAAATCCTGTTGCTGGAAACGATGGGCGAGTTTACCGATGGTCGTGGTCTTGCCGGCACCGTTGATGCCGACCATCAGCACGACGTAGGGACGAACACCCTCCGGAATGTCCAGTGCCTGGCTGCTGGGCGCGAGTATCGCCTGCATATGATCTCGCAATGCCGTCATCAGTGCTTCGGCATCATTGAGCTGTTTGCGGGCAACCTGTTCGGTCAGGCCATCAATGATCTCGCGGGTGGCCTCGATGCCAACGTCGGCGACCAGTAGCCGGGTTTCGATCTCTTCCAGCAGTTCATCATCAATCGATTTGCTGCCCAGCACCAGGTCGGCGAGCCCGTCGGAGAGGCCGTGTCGGGTGCGCGACAGTCCTTCCCTGAGCCGTTTGAACAGGCCTGGCCTTTCAGCTTCGTCCGTAGTGGTCGATGTTTTGTTTTTTCCGAAACCTAACATGAAAATGATTGTCTGTGAGTGATTAGGTGAAACCGGGGCGGATATCCTATCATTCCCTACCCACCGGGTTAACTACCCCAGGTACAGGAGTACAAGAATGCGAAGTTTGCTTGCGACAGGCCTGTTTCTGGCCAGCCAGCTGCTGCTGGCAGCCGGAGCAGTCCATGAATATCAGCTGGATAACGGACTGAAATTGATTGTCAGGGAAGATCACCGTGCCCCGGTGGTCGTTTCACAGGTGTGGTACAGGGTCGGGGCCAGCTACGAGCACGACGGTATCACCGGCGTTTCACACGTACTCGAGCACATGATGTTCAAGGGCACGGATGACCACCCCGCGGGCGAATTCTCCCGCATTATTTCCGAGAATGGCGGCAGTGAGAATGCCTTCACCAGCAAGGACTACACCGCCTATTTCCAGCGTCTGGAAAAAAGCCGGCTGCCGGTCAGTTTCGAGCTGGAATCCGACCGGATGCGCAAGCTGCACCTGCAGGAAGAAGAATTCCTTAAGGAAATCAATGTGGTAATGGAGGAGCGCCGCTTGCGTACCGATGACAAGCCAACAGCACTGACCTATGAACAGTTCGGTGCCACTGCCTTTATCAGCAGTTCGGTGCGCATTCCGACGATTGGCTGGATGAATGACCTGGAGAACATGCAACTGAGCGACCTGCAGCACTGGTATGAGCGATGGTATGCACCCAACAATGCCATCCTGGTGGTGGTTGGGGACGTGGACCCGGAGGCGGTGTTAAAGCTGGCAAAGAAATACTTCGGGCCGTTGAAGCCGGAAGTGATCGTGCCGCCCAAACCCCGTATTGAGCCGGTACAAAAGGGCAGGCGTGATCTCACCGTGAAGGCGCCGGCCGAGGTGCCCTATACCATTATGGGGTACAAGGCGCCGGTCCTGGCCACGGCAGAAGAGCGCTGGGAGCCCTACGCACTGGAAGTGTTGGCCAATGTTCTTGACGGAGGTGACAGCGCGCGCCTGACCCGCGATCTGGTGCGTGGCAGCCAGATTGCCACCAGTGCCGGTGCCGGATATGACCTGTACGATCGACAGGCGGGTTTGTTCCTGCTGGATGGTACGCCGGCGGGATCAAAAACCGTGACCGACGTTCAGGAGGCACTGTTTGAACAGGTACAGCAACTGAAAGACGAGCCGGTGACAGACGATGAGCTGGCACGGATTAAATCCAGTGTGGTGGCCAGTGCCGTCTATGAGCAGGATTCGATTTTTTACCAGGCGATGAAAATAGGGCAGCTGGAAGCCATCGGTCTGGACTGGCGACTGGCAGATGAATACGTGGACCGCATCAATGCAGTGACGGCAGAACAGTTACAGTTGGTCGCGAAAAAATACCTGGTAGATGAAGCCCTGACCGTGGCAGTGCTTGACCCCTTGCCCATGGATACAGGCCGCGAACCGCGTCCGGATAGCAAAGGAGGTGGTCATGGACACTAGCGTTATGATGACATTCTGCAGATTGATTACTGCGGCCCTGTTGTTATGGCTGGCGGCCATTCCAGCGGCATTCGCAATGCCGGCGATTCAGCACTGGGTAACGGACAACGGGGCACGGGTCTATTTCGTACCGGCACCGGAATTACCGATGGTGGATATCAATGTCACCTTTGCAGCGGGCGGTGTGCGCGATGACGGCCATGCCGGCCTGGCGCACATGACCAGTACACTGCTGGATATGGGGGCTGCCGGTCTCAGTGCGGATGAAATTGCCAAGCGTGTGGAATCGCTGGGTGCCGAGTTGAGTACCGGTTCGGCGCGTGACATGGCCTGGGTAAAATTGCGCAGTTTAAGTGATGCTGCACATCTGCAGCCGGCACTCAAACTGCTTGCGGATGTGATTAACCAGCCGGACTTTAACAGGAAGGACTTCAAGCGCGAGCGCAAGCGTACGCAGGTTGCAATACAACGCAGTGAACAGTCGCCTTCCACGGTTGCGGAATACACTTTTTTCCAGTCGACCTATGGCGATCATCCGTATGCACTGCGGCCCAGCGGTACTGTGGACAGTATCGGTGTGCTGAAGCTTGGCCAGCTCAAGGCCTTCTACAAACAGTATTATGTCGCACGTAACGTGGTGTTTTCCATTGTCGGGGATCTCGACCGCAAGGCGGCCGAACAACTGGCCGGGCAGGTGATCGGACAGCTGCCTGCTGGCAAGCGTGCACCGGCGGTGGTGCCTGTGCCGGCCCTGACGAAGGCAGATGAGCAGCGTATTTATCATCCCTCCACGCAGACGCATGTGCGCATGGGTGCACCGGGCATGCATCGCGGTGATCCTGACTACTTCCCGTTATATGTGGGTAACCATGTGCTGGGTGGCGGTGGACTGGTCTCACGCTTGTTTGATGAAGTGCGTGAGAAGCGTGGTCTGTCCTACAGTGTGAACAGCTATTTTTCTCCAATGGAACAGGATGGACCCTATTTGTTTTCCTTGCAGACGCGTAATGACCAGGTGGATGAAGCGCTGCTCGTGATGCGGGAGACATTGCAGGATTATGTTGACAAGGGCCCCACGGAAAAAGAACTGCTTGCCTCGAAGAAAAACATTACCGGTGGCTTTCCCCTGCGTATCGCAAGCAATTCCAGTATTCTTGATTATCTGAATGTGATCGGCTTTTACGATTTACCACTCAACTATCTTGATACATTTAACGACAAGGTCATGGCGGTCACGCGGGAGCAGATCGTCGATGCCTACCAGCGTCGCGTTTCACCGGATACCATGGAAACCATCATCGTGGGAGGCGAGAGTTAAGTGTGCTGTCATTCCCGCGAAAGCGGGAATCTATTTATGACAATACGCTGATTTTCCTGGATTCCCGCCTTCGCGGGAATGACGGTTTCGTACACGGCCTGTCAGCTTTTGCTGACAGGCCGTGTTGCATTCTGCTGACTGAATATCCTGTGCCCGTTCTGTAGGGTAACGCACTGGACACCCGAAGACGGGCCCGGGCAAGGAAGCCTGCTTGTATTCACTCAACAGACCTATGGAGGGAGCTATGTTTTTTACAGGGAAGTCAAGGCTGCGGATAACGCAGTGTGTTTGTGCATGTGCCGCTGCGCTGTCAATGCCGTCTTTACAGGCACAAACCATCATTTCCGAACTGCTCTATGACGCAGCCAGCACTGATAACGGCAATGTATTTGTAGAGTTGTTCGGCACACCCGGGACGTTACTCGATGGCTTGTTGCTGGAGGGGGTAAACGGCTCGGACGGCAGTATCTACCGTAGTGTCGTGCTTGCCGGTGTTATTCCGGCAGATGGCGTGTTTCTCATTGGAGATGACAGTGGCGACGGCAGCACCTTTATAAGTAATGCTGATCTGGTTCTGGAAATCGATTTCCAGAACGGACCGGACTCTGTTGTCCTGCGCAATGGAGCCACGGTGCTGGATGCGCTGGGTTATGGTGACTTTACGGGCCAGGTGTTTGCCGGCGAAGGGGATGCGGCGCCGGATGTCCCGTCTGGTAGCAGCCTGGCACGCCATAATCCACTGCTCGATAGCAATAACAACTTCAACGACTTTATGGTGCTGGACCTGGCGACACCGGGTGCTGTGCCGGTCAGTGCGGTTCCCGTACCGCCAGCCATTGCGTTGTTTCTGTCAGGCATCGTCGGCCTGGTCGGAGTTGCGCGCAAGCGGAGTTGACGGGCTTCCTGGACGTTATCCGTTACATCACACCGGCATTGACGGGCGGCAGACAAGGCTGGATCATGCCGCTTGTATGAAGGCGAATCAGGCGGAGAATCAGGTGCGCATCATTGCCGGCTGCTGGCGCGGACGTAAATTGTCTTTTGCGCCAGTTGCCGGTGTGCGTCCAACCCCCGACCGGGTTCGCGAAACACTGTTTAACTGGCTCAACCCTGTCATCAGGGGCGCGCGCTGTCTTGACCTGTATGCCGGAAGTGGCGCGCTGGGTATAGAGGCGGCATCGCGCGGCGCATCCAGCGTGGTGCTGGTCGACAGTGATCCGCAAGTTGTTGCCCGCTTGCGTGAACAGTTGAAATTACTGGATGCATCTCAAGTCGAGGTGGTGCAGTCAAGTGTCGAAGGCTGGTTGTCAGCACCTGCAGAACCGTTTGATATTGTGTTTCTGGATCCGCCTTTCCGGAAAAATCTGCTTCCTGACTGTATCCATGCACTGGAACATGGCGGCTGGCTGGCCGCAGATGCCCGCGTGTATATTGAGGCTGAAAACAGTCTTCAACCGGAACTGCCGGAAAACTGGGAACTGACCCGCAGCAAGCGTGCGGGCCAGGTGGGTTATCATCTCGCGAGGCATATTTAATCGATCCCCTGAGTGCTTCAGGCCTCTTGTTTTCTTTATGATGGCCTGTACGAAAATAACAGTATGCGCCATAATATCTTCATGGATACAGTTGTTTACCCCGGTACCTTTGATCCAATCACCAACGGCCACACCGATCTGGTGGAACGTGCAGCGCGAATGTTTGATACGGTAATCGTGGCAGTCGCCGTGAACCCTGACAAGGGTGGTGCCTTTCCAATCGAAACCCGTGTATCGCTGGCGCGCGATGTGCTGGCGCATATCGACAATGCGGAAGTCTGCAGCTTCGACAACCTGTTAGTGGATTTTCTGCACCAGCGGCAGGCACGCGTCATCCTGCGCGGACTGCGTGCTGTCTCGGACTTTGAATACGAGTTTCAGCTTGCCAGTATGAACCGGCATCTTGCACCTGAAATCGAAACACTGTTTCTGACGCCGGCAGAACAATATGCCTACATTTCATCAAGCCTGGTGAGAGAAATTTCCAGTCTGGGTGGTGATGTTACCCCGTTTGTCCACAGGAAAGTTGTGGCTGCATTGCGCGGTCGTATGAATTAAGGTGGCGTTCCCTGCAGGGCCCGCACTGCTGAATTTACCTTGTCCGAGTACTGGCGCATGGCTTTAATGATTACCGATGAGTGCATCAATTGTGATGTCTGTGAACCGGAATGCCCGAATGATGCAATCTACCAGGGCGAAGAGATCTATGAAATCAATCCTGACCTGTGCACGGAATGTGTTGGACACTATGAGGTCTCACAGTGTGTTGAGGTGTGTCCTGTTGAGTGTATCCCGCTAGATCCGAATCGCGTGGAAAGCCGTGAAGAGCTGTTACTCAAGTATGAAAAACTGACAGGCAAGACTGCAGAATGAACGTGTTGGCATCCCTTATTTCCGCAAGGCTCCGCTCGGGAGCCTTTTTACTGATTGCATATCTTGTTTTATCTCCGGCGTCGTTTGCCGCCCGCCCGCCGGTTGCCGGGATTGCCAGTTCACATCCCCTGGCCACACGTGCAGGGATGGAAATCATGGCCAGTGGCGGTAATGCATTTGATGCTGCGGTTGCGGTCAGTGCTGCACTGGCCGTGGTGGAACCATACAGTTCGGGCCTCGGCGGGGGAGGCTTCTGGCTGCTGCACCGTGAACGTGACGGCTTTGAGGTGATGGTCGATGGTCGCGAGAAGGCGCCGTTGGCCGCCAGTCGGGATATGTATCTGGACGATGAGGGAAGTGTGGTGCCGGGCCTGTCTGTAAGTGGGGCACTGGCGGCCGGTATTCCCGGTGTACCGGCCGCACTTGAGCATCTTTCACGCCGTTATGGGCGCCTGTCGCTGCAACGCAGTCTTGCACCGGCTATCCGTCTGGCGCGTGATGGCTTTAAAGTCGACGCGCACTACCGGAGGATGGCGCAGTTCCGTCTTGCAGCCTTGCAGGATGATAAGGGGGCAGCAGCCGATATTTTTCTGCATGACGACGAGGTGCCTGCTATTGGTTACCGCATCGTGCAAAAGGATTTGGCTGATACCCTGAAAACCATCGCAGGTTCTGGTGATGCCGGGTTTTACCGGGGTGCGGTTGCACGCAGGCTGGTTGATGGTGTGCGTGCCGCGGGTGGTATCTGGACGATGCAGGACCTGGCACAGTACCGCATCGTGGAACGGCAACCGGTCACTGGCGAGTATCACGGTTTGCGTATTACTTCGGCAGCACTACCTTCATCCGGTGGCATCGTGCTGGTCTCCATGCTGAATATGCTGTCTGTGTTTCCACTGCAGGAATTTGATGATGCGACACGATCACATGTGGTCATCGAGGTCATGCGCCGTGCCTACCGTGATCGCGCTGAATTTCTCGGTGACAGTGATTTTGTGGATGTGCCGACTGAGCGACTGACCAGTCGTGTTCATGCCATGGAAACCGGGGCATCCATCCGTTTGCAGCAGGCAACACCAGGTTCTGCACTCGGCGGGAAAGCGACAGAAACCGGTGGCCGGGATACGACACATTTTTCTATCCTCGATGAAGCCGGTAACCGGGTAGCGGCGACATTGAGTATCAATTATCCGTTTGGTGCCTGTGTGGTCCCTCCGGGGACCGGTGTGCTGTTGAATGATGAAATGGATGATTTTTCATCCAAGCCGGGTGAACCCAATGTTTATGGCCTGGTCGGTGCTGAAGCGAATGCCATCGAACCCGGCAAACGCCCGCTTTCAAGCATGTCACCCACCTTTGTCGAGAGTGAGCAGGGTGTGGCGATTCTCGGAACACCGGGTGGCAGTCGCATCATTACGATGGTACTGCTGGGGATACTTGATCTGGTTGAGGGCAATGGCCCGGAGTCCTGGGTTAGCTTGCCTCGATTTCATCACCAGTATCTGCCGGATGTCGTGCAATTCGAGCCAGGTGCGTTTGATGCAGCACTGCAGGTAAATCTGCGTGCACGCGGGCATGAGTTAAAACCGCTGGATTCAAGCTACGGTAACATGCAGGCAATTTACTGGGACAAGCAAACCGGTCAAGTGATCCCCGCCAGTGATCCGCGCGGTATCGGTGATGCACGGGTCGGAATGTTCAGGATAAAATAAACCCTGCGGGGTGGGTTATTGTTTTTTTTTGGAGAGAACAGGGAACCGTGACCAGTGTCACCGGTTGAACCGGGTTATCCGCTGACCCGCTTATGCCAGGTCAATAATTTTATAAACGGTGAACAGCAGTACGACGCCGATTAGCAGATAGGTTTCCATCATACCAATCCCAAGCGTGTGCGAGATTGCCACAACTGTTTTGCCCAGTATTGAATCCATCTATTGCCCCTCACGAAATAGTATGGTTCTTCATCGTCTAGCGACGGCCTGTAGTCTAACAGCATCTGTATATTTTTTAATACTGGTGCATGTCCGACATTCCGCCAGTTAAATGACGGTTATTTTACTGTCTCATGAAAGTCATTTTATTGACCAGCTTTGCTGCTGGCCGCCGCCTGATTTGTGGCCAAGCATGAATAAGCTGCAGCATTCATTCCAGGCTTATTGCAGACTTTAAAGATAGCTTCATCGTAAGCTGCCCGAGACTATTTTTTCTCCTTGCTCTTCTTGAGCATATCGTCTTTGTCTATGTCCTTGCTGTCACGTTTGAAGCTGGCTTTGTCACTCGCATGCTTGTCGGCCTGGTCACTGGGTCCCTTGCCGTTCTTGTCCTTGTTCTTGTCCTTGCTCTTGTCCTGATTCTTCTTCTTGCCTTCTTTCTTTTCCTTCTTCTGATCCTTTGTCTGTTGTTCGATTGAGCCTTGCATGGCCTTTTCGAATGGTGTGGTAGCAAAAGTTGTCAGAGGTGCAAGCCACATCAAGAAAGCTGTGATTAGTATGATTGGTTTATTAGTCATGGTATTGAGTCCTGTATTGTTAACACTGTAAGCGGTTATTCCCGTCCTTGCTGGATGTGTGATTATACATGCAGTGGTCGAAAAAGTTGTCTGGAATCCCGGAAACAGGTTGTTTGTTATCGTGTAACAGTCTGTTCCGTTTTATGTTTGTCAGATTATTTCGATGCGGCGGCGATCCAGGTGGTGCCTCGCATGCACAGGGATGCGCCTTGCTTGCATATGTTGGCAGCATCTATGACGTCCTTGATATAGGCCTCCCGGGTCTTGTCATCCAGTTGATTGACCAGTCTCATTACCGGTGCGGCGAGGTCCGAGATGGCATCCCAGTAGGCCTGTCCGTCAGGCACTTCCAGTACATCGACTTCCAGTTCCTCGAGGGTGATATCTCTGAAACCGGCTGCAGCGATAGTGCCGTGCAGCCGGTCGGGATCTGCCATGGCAAAGATGCCGGGTGTACCGGGTGGTGGTTTCGGGATATCCATATACTCGCCCAGTGATTGCATCAACAGGCCGACAAATGGATTTTTGTCCGGTGCAGACCAGCAGGCGATTGCAATTCGTGCATTGTCTTTCATGACAACATGGGCCTGTTGCAGGCAGGCAACTGGCTCCGGCATGAACATCAGTCCCCAGCGAATCGTGACGGCGTCGAAGGCATTCGCCGGCAGGTCCAGGGTTTCGCCGTCAACACACTTGTATTCAATATTGCTTACACCTGCCTGCCCGGCTTTCTCGCGCGCATAGACAAGCATCTCTTCGGTCAGGTCCGTGCCGATGACTTTACCCGAGTCGCCTGTCAGGAGCGCAGCGGATATTGACGGTTCACCGGTGCCCGATGCAATATCCAGCACATGATCACCGGTCGTGATACCGGCCAGTTCCAGCATGCGCCGGGTGACGGATTCCGCACCCTTGCGCAGCAGTTCATCACGCCGCATCCAGCCATCGGCGACTGATGCCCAGGCATCGCGTTCACGTGCCTTGAAGTCGCTATTTTCAGTGCTGTTCATGATCGTGCTGCCTCGTGATAGTTGTCGATGGACTGTGTTATCCATGCTTACCCGATGAGTATAGTAAAAAGGGTGGCTGAAATTATTTCCGGAAATTATTTCTGGCATTTGGGGCAATAAAAGGTCGAGCGCTGCCCCTGGCGAATTTCCCTGATCGGTATACGGCAGTTGATACAGGGTTCACCGGCCTTGCCGTACACGTTCAGGTACTGGCTGAAATAACCCGGGTTTCCCTCGCCGTTGACAAAGTCCTGCAGCGTCGTGCCACCCTGCTCAATGGCGTCACCGAGCACCTCCTGTATTACTTCTGCCAGCAGCCGGTATTTTTTCCTGCTGACCTTGCCAGCCGCACGCTTTGGGTGAATACCGGCCATGAACAGGGCTTCACTTGCGTAGATATTACCGATGCCCGCCACGATATGACTGTTCATGATGAATTGTTTCACTGCAACCTTGCGTCTGCGCGAGCGCCGGTACAGGTGGTCACCGTTGAATTCATCGCTGAGTGGTTCACAGCCGAGCGGGTTGATTAGACGGTGTTGCAGGGCGGGTCTGCGCGTCCAGTGCAGGCTGCCGAAGCGGCGTGGGTCGGTCAGCCGTAATGCCGCCTTTCCGAAGACGATATCCACATGATCATGTTTGCCGGGTGGTTCGGTCGCCGCGATGAAGCGCAGGCTGCCGGACATGCCAAGGTGCAGGATGGCGGTACCGGCCCCGGTATTCAGTAACAGGTACTTGGCCCGACGCCTGACGCTGCTGATGATCTGTCCGGTCAGTTCTGTTCCCAGTCGTTTCGAAACCGGCCAGCGCAGGTTCGGATTGCGCACAATGACACGGGTAACACGCTGTCCGGTAATATGGGGTGCAATGCCGCGGCAGGTGGTCTCAACTTCAGGGAGTTCAGGCATGGAATCGTTTGGCAGACAGTCAGGGGGAGGAGCGGGGTTGTTCTCCCTGTACCTGCGCATCAGGACCGGTTTCCGCCGCGGGTGTTGGTAGTCCCAGTAACGTATCTCGCATATTAGCGGAAAAATGATACTGGATACCCCAGTCGGGTCTGGCAAGAACAAGTTCCCCTTCCTGTTCGATAATATGCAGTGTGACAGTTTCCCTGTTATCGGCATATTTCAGCGTAATCGAGCCGGATGCTGCGGCCCCCTCATAACGACGTAAATAGAGTGCATTGGCTGCCTGCCATTGAGCGACAAGTGCCTTAATGGCCATGTCGTTAGCGTCAGGATTTTCGGGTGATACCTGCCATTGCTGATTGTTGTCTAATGTCAGTGAAAGGCCGGGCAGTTGCAGTGTGGTCAGTCCGGCATTTTCCGGAAGCAAGCTGCGATCGACAAAGTTTGTCCAGTCAGCGTTTATCAGGTGCTGGTATGTGTCTGTGACCAGGTAGACTGTGTCTTCATGCCGGACATAACGTTTGTGCTCCAGTGGCTCGGTATTGCCGATGTGGATAAGAGTATCACCCAGCAACAACGTTGCCTGTGGTGGTTCCAGTCCGGCACTGGTGAGATCCAGGGCGCTGCTCGGGTAGCTGCGCTCAGACCTTATGCCCAGTATGCCAAGCAGGGCGTGTAACTGAAACTCGCTGGCAGGCAAGCCCTGTTTATTCTCCAGCTGCCAGCCTGTTGCGCTCTTCGTAAATGTCAGTGGCGTGCGTTCTTTTCTGGTTACCCGGATACTGGAAATGCTTTCCGCGGGAACAGTGGTGATGGGTGGCGCAAGTGACGGTTGTTCAAGTCCGGGCTGGTAAAAAATAACCAGTACCAGTAGCAGTGCCACACCGGCCAGGATCAGGTTGAGCAGGGTTCTGGCATTCATGGTCTAGCGGCGCCGGCGCCGTAACCAGATGATAATCCCGATCAGCAGCAGTAGCAGTGGCAGCCCGATAAGGAAGCCGATGGCAATCACGGCCTGGGCAACCTTGCCAAGTACCAGGGTGGTATCGGGTGCAGACTTGACCTGTATCTCGATGCTTGCG
Organism: Pseudomonadota bacterium; assembly: GCA_039714975.1. Lineage (GTDB taxonomy): Bacteria > Pseudomonadota > Gammaproteobacteria > UBA9214 > UBA9214 > UBA9214. The sequence continues at coordinate 91,058 of JBDLIH010000002.1, read as the reverse complement.
TCATCGTGACTCAGCCAGCGTACAATGTTTAACCCGAGGTCAAGATTGCCGGGGTTGCCCAGGTAGGTATTGGACAGAAAATCACCATCACCGATAACGACAATACGTTGATTCGGGGCGCTGCTGTCATCATCGACTGTCTCGCCTGCCAGTGAGCGTGTCAGCACGACGCCGATGTCGAGCGGCCCGGCGCGTTCATCGCTGTCACGGTCAAAGCGTATTTCACCTTCAATTTCACCGATCTCTGTCCAGGAATGTTCCAGCGTCGTGAGCAGCGGGATGGCAGTCCAGGCAGCGCTGTCATTGAGTTCCAGTGCGGCGGCCTCCGGGAAGACCGTTACGGTGGTCATTTCGTTGCTGATGTCATGGCGTGGATAACCGGTGATGACAACAAAGGTCGGGTTCTCGATACCGAACATCTGTGTGGTGGCATCGACCACCATGCCCGGCAGGAAATTAATGCCGAGTTGTTCGGCCAGCGGTCCCAGTCCCGGGGGAGTATCCGGTTCGGTCAGCCATAACAGGTTGCCGCCGCTTTCTATATAGGACTGCAACTTCTCCATCTCACCGGGCAACAGGGCGCTGCGCGGGCTTGCCAGTACCAGCAGGTTGGTGTTGGATGGAACTTCTGATGCCACCAGGCTGATGGCTTGTACGTTCAGTCCCTTGCGTTCCAGTTCCTGGCTGAAGGCACCCAGGCCATGATTGGTTTCTCCGCTGGAGGGGCGTTCGCCATGGCCCGTCAGAAAAACGATCCAGTGCTCATCCTGTCGAGTGAGCCGCAACAGGGCATTGGTCAGGTGCTGCTCGCTGAGCGTCTGAATCTTCTCGTTGCGGTCCCGGTAGTGAATAACGATTTCACCACCACTGGCGATGGCGAGTTCGCGCACCCGTTCCGGTGCCAGATCCGGGTTGATGAATTCCAGTGTAATGTCATCCTTGAACCGCTGGTAAGTGCCAATCAGATCCCTGATCTGGCCGCGTGTGAGCTCGTCTTCGCGGACATAGGCAGTAACCTGAACGGGTTGATCCATCTCGCCCAGCAAGCGGCGGCTGCCATCGGATATGGTATTGCGTGCCCCGGTGGTCCAGTCAGCCTGGTAGACGTACTGTGTGCTCAACCAGGCCAGCATGCCAATGATGGCAATAAACAATATGGCAAAGACCAGGCTTTGCAGGCGTAGCAGCATGCGGGAGCGGCGGGTGACTTTCATCAGGGTTGCAGCCGGGTGGCGTCCAGCCGGCGAATGCTGAAACCAATAAACAGGACGATAACGAGCAGGTAATAAGCGATATCTGTACTGTTAAACAGGCCCTTTAACAGGGGCTCATAATGACGCAGCATTGACAGTTGCGAGAGTGTGTTGTTCTCGTCCATTTGCTTGTTGCCCGCCCAGTCAATAATCCACAACAGCAACAGCAGGCCGAAGGTGGTTACGGCCGCCACGGTGGGTTGTTCTGTCAGCGATGACATGTATACGCCAATGGCCGTGAAGGCAGCGACGACCAGAACCAGGCCGAGCATGCCGGCAGCCAGCTTGCCCATATCCAGATCGGTGCCGGCCAGCAGCGACAGTGGCATCAGTGCCAGCAGCCCCAGCAGAATCAGAAAGAATGACAGTACACCAAGGTATTTGCCGAGCACGATTTCAGTCATTGATACCGGAGCGGAAAACAGCAGGCTGATGGTGCGACTGCGGTGTTCTTCACTGAGGACACGCATGGTGACCAGCGGTGTAATCAGCAGCAGTACCACGGCGGCATCGGCAAGCAGGGGGGCCACTACGATGTCCGCCACGCCCGGCGCACCTTGCAGGGCGGCCAGCCGTGGTTGCAGGTTTATGTAGGCCTCGATCTGTGACAGGAACAGGTAAGCAAGGATAAACAGCGTTACTGACAGGATGCTCCAGGCCAGTGGTGACAAAAACAGACTGCGTAACTCGCGTGCCGCGATGGTAAATATCATCAGGCGGTGTCCTCGTTCACCTGCGTTTCACTGCAGGTAAGTTCAATGAATATCTGTTCAAGTGTGCGTCGTTCGGGTGCCAGCTCATGCAGGCGCCATTGGCGGCTGACAGACTGTTCGATCAGGGCCTCGGCAGGATCCGTCTCGCTGTAGTGAATACGTATCCGGCCAGCATCCAGCTGCTCCACGCTGTCCACGCCTGTAACCTGCTGCAAGCTGCTGATGTCCGGCGGGTTGGTAAATGCTGCGACCAGGGATGTTGCATTCATACGTTGTTCCAGTCCGGCCGTGGAATCCGCAAACACCAGTTTGCCATGATGAATGATCTGTACACGGTTACAGGTGGCCTGTACCTCCGGCAGGATGTGTGTGGAGAGGATAATGCCGTGATCTTTGCCCAGTTCCCTGATCAGCGTGCGGATCTCGCGGATCTGAATCGGATCGAGTCCGACTGTGGGTTCATCAAGGATGACCACCGCCGGGGTATGAATGATGGCCTGCGCAATACCGACACGCTGTTGATAGCCCTTTGACAGGTTGCCGATCAGGCGGCGACCGACCTCACCCAGCCCGCAACGGTCTTTGGCGGTCACTATCGCACTGGCTGTTTTGGCGCGGGGGATCCGGTTCAGTCTGGCGCAATAGAGCAGGTATTCATCGACAGTCAGTTCACGGTAGACCGGTGGCTGCTCGGGTAAATAGCCAATCTCCTGCTTGGCGCGTTTTGGCTGATCAAGCAGGTCAATACCTGCGATACTGATCTGGCCGGCATTGGGTGCAAGGTTCCCGGTGATAATCTGCATGGTGCTGGATTTACCCGCGCCGTTGGGCCCCAGGAAGCCCAGTACCTCGCCCTTGGCGAGGTCAAAGCTGACATCACTGACTGCACGGGTCAGGCTGTAATAACGCGTCAGGTGCTCGACCTGGACCAGGGTATCAATCGACATGGTGCGTATTATTGCGTTTGTAGCCGTGATTACAAGCCGGCAGGGCGATATGTATAGTACGCTCGCATACCAGCAGGAAATCATGAGTACACCTGAAACCAGACAAGCACGGGCATGGCTCGGTATAGACACCGGTGGCACGTTTACCGACTTCGTGTTATTTGACGGACTGTCCCTGCGCGTTCACAAAGTGCTGTCCACACCCCGTGCACCCGAACAGGCCATCTTAAAGGGTATCCGGGAGATGGGTCTGTCAATGGCTGGCTTGCAGGTGGTGCATGGCTCGACCGTGGCAACCAATGCGATACTGGAGCGCAAGGGTGTACGCACGCTCTATATCACCAACCGTGGCCTGGGTGATGTCCTGACGATTGGCCGGCAGGCACGCCGTGAACTCTATAATCTGCAGCCGCAACCGCAGCCGCCCCCGGTGCCACGGGACTATTGTGTGGAGGTCAATGCGCGCATTGCCGCGGATGGTCAACGCGTTAGTGAGTTCAGCGAACGTGACCGGGACACGCTGCTTGAGCTTATCCGGGTACTTGAACCCGAGGCCGTCGCCATCAACCTGCTGTTCTCTTTTGTTGATGATGGTGACGAGCGTGCCGTTGAATCATGGCTGCCGGATGACCTGTTTGTGTCACGTTCATCGCAGGTATTACCGGAATACAGGGAATATGAACGCGGTATTGCCACCTGGCTGAATGCCTGGATTGGTCCACTGGTGGCCGGTTACCTGGAGCGCCTGAACACGGGGCTGTCACCGGCGCCGGTTGCGGTCATGCAGAGCTCGGGCGGTACGGTGAGTGCTGCAAGGGCCGGTGAGAAGGCCGTGCACTTGCTGCTGTCCGGCCCGGCAGGTGGATTAATGGGCGCGCGTTTTATCGGTCAGCAAACACGCCAGACGCAGTTGCTGACGTTTGATATGGGGGGTACGTCAACGGATGTCGCATTGATCGATGGTGACATTGGTCTAACCTCGGAAGGTCATATAGGTCCCTGGCCTGTGGCGGTACCGATGGTGGATATGCATACCATCGGTGCCGGTGGGGGCTCGATTGCCACCATCGACAGCGGTGGCTTGCTGCAGGTCGGGCCTGAATCAGCAGGCGCCATGCCGGGACCGGCCTGTTACGGACAGGGTGGTGAGTCAGCAACGGTGACCGATGCCAACCTGGTGCTGGGTCGATTACAGCCGGATGCATTTCTGGGTGGCAGCATGTCACTGGATGTTGCGGCCGCAGCAATCGTGGTAAAAGCCGTTGCTGATCAACTGCAACTCGGTCTTGAAGAGGCAGCTCACGGTATTATCACACTGGCCAACGATCATATGGCGCAGGCGTTGCGCGTCATTTCCGTGCAACGGGGTATCGATCCACGCCCCTATCGGCTGGTGTCGTTTGGCGGTGCCGGTGGACTGCATGTCTGCGCCCTGGCCGATGCACTGGGTATGTCTCATGCGCTGGTGCCGGTCCATGCCGGTGTACTGTCGGCGCTGGGTATGCTGGCAGCACCACGCAGTCGGCAATTATCGCGAACGCTCACCGGGCTACTGGAAGTATTTTCCGAGGACACACTGATACAGAAATTAGAGGCGCTGGCTGCCAGTGGTACACAGGAACTCATTGCCGAGGGGGTTGAGGTGGCCGACATTGCAACGGATTTCAGCCTGGATCTGCGCTACCAGGGTCAGTCATATACCCTGAACCTGCCCTGGCAGGGGCTGGCGCTAACAGCGTCTGCCTTTCATGCGGCCCATGAACAGCGTTACGGACACCGTCTTGCCGCAGCCGTTGAACTGGTCAACTTGCGTTGCCGACTGCAGTCCAGCCCACCCCGGATGCAATTGCCGGGAGTTTCCAGTAGCGCAACAGCTGCTGTCGAGCCGCCACTGGCCAGCCTGGCCGGTTATAGCGAACCCGTTCCGGTGTGGCCGCGTAGTGAATTGTACGCAGGCCAGGTATTCGCGGGCCCGGCACTGGTGACGGAAACCGTGGCAACCACCTGGCTGCCGGCTGGCTGGCGTTGTAGTGTCGATCCGGTGGGTAATTTATTACTGGAACGCGATAGCAGTCCAGCGGACCGGTAGGCGTGGATCGCAGCCGCGATTTTGCGTTTTAAATTGACAAAAAAAACCCGGCATTGCCGGGTTTCCTGTTTGTTGCGTATGCGCAGGCTACTTGATTTTCGCTTCCTTGTAAGGCACATGCTTGCGTACCACCGGATCGAACTTCTTGATTTCCATTTTTTCCGGCATGGTACGCTTGTTCTTGGTGGTCGTGTAATAGTGACCGGTACCGGCACTGGAAACGAGTTTGATTTTGTCACGCATGATATAAACTCCTATACCTTCTCGCCGCGCGCCCGCAGGTCGGTGAGTACGGTATCAATACCCAGCTTGTCGATAATGCGCATCCCCTTGGAGGATACACGCAGTTTCACAAAACGCTTTTCGCTGGAAACCCAGAAGCGGTGATCATGCAGGTTGGGCAGGAAACGGCGACGGGTTCTGTTTTTGGCATGGGACACGTTGTTGCCGCTTTGCGGACGTTTACCCGTGACCTGGCAGACTCTGGACATTGCTCTAAACCTCGTAAAAAAGCCCGCCATCAGCGGGAAGGGCGAACTTTATACCAGAAACAGGCGTGGGTGACAAGGCGAGCAGACTGCCGGGGTGCCGTAATAGCTATTGAATACATAAATATAATCAGTGGCTTGAAGGTTGGTGGCGCATGAATCCATGTCAGATCAAACCCCGTTCGGCAAAAGACACGCCGCAGCCATCGCCGACCACGACATGATCAAGTACCCGCACATCAACCAGTGTCAGTGCATCCACCAGGCGACGCGTCAGTTGCACATCGGCACGGCTGGGCTCGGCGACACCGGAGGGATGGTTGTGAGCGAGGATGATGGCCGCTGCATTATGATGCAGGGCGCGGCGGACCACTTCCCGTGGATGCACGCTGGCACCATCGATGGTGCCGCGAAACAGTTCCTCAAAATCTATTACCCGGTGGCGGTTGTCCAGAAACAGGCAGGCAAACACTTCGTAAGGGAGGTGCCGCAAGCGGCTGGTAAGGAATTCGCGGGTGGCGTCCGGGTTCTCCAGGGTGTCTCCACGATGCATTTGTTCCTGCAGGTGGCGGCGCGCCATCTCCAGTACCGCCTGTAGCTGCGCATAGGTAGCATCCCCCAGACCGTGGTGGCTGCAAAAGCATTGCCGGTCTGCCTCCAGCAACGGCCGCAGGCCACCAAATTCAGTCAACAGGTCACGCGCCAGGTCAACGGCGGTTTTCCCCGCTACCCCGGTGCGCAGGAAGATGGCGAGCAACTCGGCATCGGATAATGCGGTTGGGCCACGGCCAAGCAGTTTTTCACGCGGCCGCTCGTCGACGGGCCAGTCTCTTATGCGGTGCATGGTCCCTGTATGCCATGGAATACACCGGGCAGATAAGAGGGAATATGCACCACTTGTTGTAGGCCGGTTCAGACTGCCGGGATGCCATCCGACTTGCGGCAGGTCGCTATCAGCACCATCCCCACCGGAAACCATCATCTGCTAAACTCCCTTCTGATGAACGAGCTATCCGGAAAACATATCCTGCTGGGCGTGACCGGCGGTATTGCCGCTTACAAGAGTGCCGAACTGGTGCGGCTGCTGTGCAAGCAGGGGGCCGAGGTGCGCGTTGTCATGACTGCGGCGGCCAGGGAGTTTGTGACACCGCTGACCTTTCAGGCACTGTCCGCTCATCCGGTGCACACGGATTTGCTGGATACCGGGGCGGAAGCGGCCATGGGGCATATCGAGCTGGCACGCTGGGCAGATGTACTGCTGGTAGCCCCTGCTACGGCAGATTTTATTGCGCGAATGGTCTCGGGACGCGCCAATGACTTGCTGGCCGCTGTGTGTCTGGCCTGTGATGCGACGGTTGCCATTGCCCCGGCCATGAACCGTGTCATGTGGGACAATCCGGCCACCAGGGATAACATCGGCACAATGAAAAAACGGGCTGTCCGGGTACTGGGTCCTGCCACAGGGGAACAGGCCTGTGGGGAAAGCGGGCCCGGCAGAATGCTGGAGCCGGCCGAACTGGTGGCAGCGTTATCAGGCTTGTTCAACACCGGCAGACTTGCCGGGCAGCGGGTGCTGGTGACGGCCGGTCCAACCCGGGAAGCCATTGACCCGGTACGCTATCTCAGTAATCGCAGTTCCGGCCGCATGGGCTATGCCGTGGCTGCCGCTGCCGCCGAGGCAGGTGCTGATGTCCTGCTGATCAGTGGCCCGGTAAGCCTGGCGATACCTTCCGGGGTGCGCTGTATCGCTGTTGAGAGTGCCACAGAGATGCATGCTGCCGTGATGGATGAAATAACCGATACCGATATTTTTATCGGTGTTGCTGCCGTGGCGGACTACCGCCCGCAAACCGTTGCAGAGCAGAAGCTCAAGAAGACGGCAGTGACATTATCCCTGGAATTAACCCGTACCCCGGATATTCTCGCGGACGTGGCGGCATTGCCCGATGCACCCTTTACGGTGGGCTTTGCGGCAGAAACACAAGCCGTCGACAGGAATGCCCGAGACAAGCTGCGGGCAAAAAACATCGATATGATTGCTGCCAATGCTGTCGGGCAGCAGCAGGGTTTTGATCGTGAGGACAATGCCCTGCATGTGATGTGGGCGCAGGGTGAGCAGCAGTTGGCCCTGACCGGCAAGCCTAAATTGGCCCGGCAGCTTGTTGCGATCATTGCAGAAAACTTTGAATTTAAAACCCGCCAGGGAAAGGTAGCCAGGATTCATGCAAAAGATTCAGCTTAAGATTCTCGATCAGCGACTCGGACAAGAATTTCCCCTTCCACACTATGCCACGGATGGTTCCGCCGGCATGGACATGCGTGCCTGTCTGGAGGCGCCGCTGGAAATGGCACCCGGTGATACCCACCTGATTCCAACCGGGTTGGCGATTCATGTGGCCGATGCCGGACTTGCAGCGGTGCTGTTACCGCGCTCGGGTTTGGGCCATAAGCACGGCATAGTCCTGGGTAACCTGGTGGGACTGATCGATTCCGACTACCAGGGCCAGGTGTTTGTTTCCTGCTGGAACAGGGGTAAAGAAACCTTCACCGTCGAACCGGGCGAGCGTATTGCGCAGATGGTGATTGTGCCTGTGGTGCATGCAGACTTTGAAATTGTTGAAGATTTTGTCGACAGTGAGCGTGGTGCGGGGGGGTTCGGGCATACCGGACGCCATTAGAGTCAACTGACCGCTCTGCGGTGCCGATATCCTGCTATTGGTATATTTTCCAATTTTCACTGAAAATACAAGGGTTTAGAGTCTGATCGAACTGTCATGAAGTTATCGCTTCCCGGCTTCCTTAGCCGCAAAAAATCATCGGATGATGAGCCGCTCCCGAAACCGATGCCGCAGCTGACGGGTGAGGTCAAGCCCGCGAGCATTGGCAAGGTGCGGCTGCAGCTGCTGCTTGCGGGAGTCGTGCTGCTTGGCGTGCTGGCCGCCTTTATTTTTCAGCTGATGTCCGGCCACATCATGCGTGCCCTGGAGCAGGAATCAAAAACCATCACGCAACAGGTTGCATTGCGGGTGTCGGCGATGACCGATTATTACGGTTCAACAGCTGCCTTGCTGGCCAAGGATCCGGATCTTGCCTATCTGCTGATGGTCGGCAATGAGTCAGCCGTGCACTCCAGGGAAAAATCCTTGCACTATGTTTTTCCCAGGGCGATTAATGTACAGCTACTGGCCCCCGGGATTTCCGAAGTGGACATGAATACCTCGCCGCCTTTGAGTTACGCGGCATTGGCACAAATGCGTGCAGCGGAAGCCGGTGAAGATGAACCGCTGACAGAGGTGCAGCTGTTCAATACGCCACAACAGCATATCAATATTGTACGTCGAGTAATGGATCCGGCAGGTAGCGGTGTTGTCGGACACTTGATGCTGTCGCTGTCTTCTGATGTTCTGCAAAACATCCTGACAGATATACAGGAACTGGATGGCTATCTCGAATTACAACAGGATGGTGCCAGGGGTGCCCCCGTGGTCATTGCCACATATGGTGAGCAGTCGTTGAAGCAGGGTGATGCAGACCGTGTGGTTCGTATCGAAGGCAGCCGCTGGCAAGTGGCCTGGTGGCCGGCCGTAAGTGGCCTGGTGATGCTGGGTGGTATCAGTATGTGGGTGTTGGGTGCCTTTTTATTGTCTGCAGCTGTAATGGTGGCTTTGATTATTGTCCTGATACGCAAGATCAGGAACGCTTTACGTGTCGACCAGGAGAGTGTGGTTACGATTATGAAGGATTATCGTGATGCGCGGGTACACCGTGAGTATCCTTCCGGGCTTGCAGAAATGCATGAAACTGTCGAGTTCATGACCCAGCTGGCAGCAGGCAGTCAGGCACCGGAACAATATACCCCGGCCCCGCGAGAACAGGACGCGGAATACCATTCTGAAACTGCGGGGTCCGGGAAAGACGAGGATCCACTGGATAAGAGCAGTATTGATGAAGGTATTACGGCCGATTCTGGTTCGGCAATCCGGAGTGATAACCTGATACTGGAGGAAGATACACTGGACATTGAGGCGGATAACGAGATTGTCGATATCGATGCGTCGATATTCCGGGCCTATGACATTCGTGGTGTTGTTGACCAGTCCCTGACGATCAATACAGTCAGGCTGATCGGGTGCGCCATCGGTAGTGAAGCCCTGCAGCGCGGAAGGAACACCATTGTTGTCGGGCGTGACGGGCGTCTGTCAGGACCATCACTTTCAGAGGCACTGATTGCCGGAATTACATCAACCGGTTGTGATGTGAAATATATTGGCTGCGTGCCTACGCCGGTACTGTACTTTGCAACTTATTACCTCGATACCCAGAGTGGCGTGGTGGTGACTGGCAGTCATAATCCTCCTGACTATAACGGCTTGAAGATAGTGATCGATGGTGAAACCCTGTCGGGTAAATCGATACAGTCATTGCGCGAACGAATTGAGGCGAGAAATTTCATCTCCGGCAAGGGCAGTGTTGAGGAGATCGATGTCGTCCCTGACTACATCGAACGAATTCGCAGTGACGTCGTTGTTGCCCGGCCACTTAAAGTGGTCGTTGATTGTGGTAACGGGGTCGCCGGTGGTGTCGTACCACAGCTGCTGAAAACTCTCGGTTATGAAGTCACCGAGCTGTTCTGCGAGGTCGATGGAAATTTCCCGAATCATCATCCTGACCCGAGCAAGGCCGAGAACATGCAGGACCTTGTCGCTGCTGTCGGAGCAAACCAGGCTGATATCGGCCTGGCATTTGACGGCGACGGTGACCGGCTTGGTGTCGTTACTGCGGATGGCAGGATTATCTGGCCGGATCGGGTATTAATGCTGTACGCGATCGATATTCTGGCTCGCAATCCGGGTGGTCAGATTATCTATGATGTGAAGTGTACGCGTTATCTGGATTCCATTATTCGGGATCATGGCGGTGAACCGCTGATGTGGAAAACAGGACATTCCTTTATCAAGTCAAAGATCAGGGAAACCGGTGCACTGCTGGCCGGTGAAATGAGTGGTCATATTTTCATCAAGGAGCGCTGGTACGGGTTTGACGACGCCTTGTATGCGGCCGCCCGCCTGCTTGAAATTCTGGCAAAGGATGAGCGTAGCAGTACCGAGGTGTTTGCAGCATTGCCAGACAGTGTAAATACCCCGGAAATCAATGTTGCCATGCGAGAGGGTGAACCACCGGTATTTATTAACCAGTTGCTGGAAAACGCACGCTTCGAGGGCGCGACGGTATCTACCATTGATGGCCTGCGGGCCGACTTCGAGGATGGCTGGGGGCTGGTGCGCGCATCGAATACCACGCCGGTACTGGTGTTGCGATTTGAAGCGGATAACGAAGAAGCGCTGGCGCGCATTATGGGTGATTTTCGGCGTGTCATGCTGCAGATCAATATGCATCTGGCACTGCCATTCTGACGGCAGACTTGTCTGTATCCCTTTTCAACACGTACACTCTCTCATCCTTCATTACGACGTCTGCCCTGTGCAGACAAGACAATTATGTCCCTGACGACTGAATCAGCACACAATGTTGCACAAGTGCTTGCCGAGGCGCTGCCCTATATACGCCGCTTCCGCGGCAAGACCGTGGTCATCAAGTATGGCGGTAATGCTATGGTGGATGAGACGCTGAAAAGCGGCTTTGCCCGCGATATTGTGTTGATGAAGCTGGTGGGTATCAATCCGGTCGTGGTACATGGTGGTGGGCCGCAAATCGGGATGTTGCTGGAGAAAATCGGTAAGGAAAGCAGGTTTATTGATGGTATGCGGGTGACCGATAGTGAGACCATGGATGTGGTCGAGATGGTTCTGGGTGGCCTGGTAAACAAGGACATCGTCAACCTGATTACCCATCACGGTGGACGGGCAGTTGGTTTGACCGGCAAGGATGGTGATCTGATCCGCGCGCGCAAACTGACCATCAAGCGTAATTCCCCGGAGCTGGAAGTGCCCGAGATTATTGATATCGGTCATGTCGGGGAAGTGGAAAGCATTGATGCCAGTGTGGTTGATATGCTGGTTAATGGCGATTTTATTCCGGTGATTGCACCTATAGGTGTTGGTGAGGATGGCCGTTCCTACAACATCAATGCCGATCTGGTTGCCGGCCATATGGCGGAAGTACTCAAGGCGGAAAAACTGATTCTGCTAACCAACACGGCAGGCTTGCTGGACAAGCAGGGTGAATTGCTGACCGGACTGGGCGCGGATGATGTTGATACCTTGATTGATGACGGCACGATAAAAGGCGGCATGCTGCCGAAAATCGGGTGTGCCCTGTCGGCTGTCAACAGCGGCGTAAAGGCCGCCCATATTATTGACGGGCGGGTTGAACATGCCGTGCTGGTTGAGTTGTTTACAGACGAGGGTGTAGGGACGCTGATACGAGCCAGGCGAAGTCGCTAGTTGCTGGCTGTTAACTGTCGGTAGCGCTTGATATCTTCAGAGTATTGTTGCTCGATTTTTTCCTTTTCCTTGAGTTTTAGTGCAAGCAGTTCCTCGCTTTGGGCGATGCCTTCCATGACATTCTTCATCTGCCCGAGTAACATTTCAGGCAGTTTCTGCCCTCTGCTCTCATATTCATCGGCGTTGTCGGAAAGTTCGGCAAAATGTATCTGCATGGACTCAAGTCGCTCATTGGTCAGTGCAATCAGCTCATTTGTTGTATCCAGCTTCTGGTCGCGTGCCAGCACCAGGTCTTCTTCCCCGGTGTAGGTCGTTAGCAGTGTACGGTCATGACGGGACAGTTCAATGTCTGGATTGCTCTTGGCCGCATCAAGGTTCGCTATTCGTTGCGAATATGTTTCCTTCTTTTCCTGTTCTGCCGTCAGTTCAATATAGCGATTGATGTCGGCATCAAATTGTCTGTTTATATCTTCCAGTTCCAGCGTTTTCTCCTTGACGAAGACCTCATTCTTGGTGATTTGTGCGCGCAGGTTTTTGATTTGACTTTCCAGTGTGTGTGGTAACTGCTTGCCGCTGCGTTCATAGGTTGCCGCTTCCTCGGTCAGTCCAAGCAGGCGCTGTTTCATCGACTCAATCCGGCTGCTGGTCAATTGCAGTAATGCTTCAACAGACGCAACCTTGCCCTTTTTCGCAAGCTGCATATCCTGTTCACTGGCATAGGTGGCAAGCAGGCTGCGGTCATGAATGGCCTGCTTCTCGTTGATAGCCATTTTCTTTGCTTCCAGCTCGGCGGCTTTTTTTGCGGCTGCTTTTTCCTCGGGTGTTTTGGCCGCCTCGTAGACCTTCACGGTCCGGCCCTGTTCGTTGATTACCTTGCGTTCCTTTTTTGCATATTCGGGCGGGACTCGATTGCCGTAGTGAATCTGTCCCTCATTATCTATCCATTTGAATGTGCGTTCAGCAACTGCAGTGCTTGCGAGTAACAGTGCAGGTAGAAAAATAAAATAACGGAAATTCTTCATGAGTGGCGGCTATCCCGGTGTCATACCCTGTATTCTGGCTGGTCTGTACAATTATAACGGTTCTGCGCAAGTCGGGAGAAGTGGTGAGCGTTCTGGATCAAATCACCCTGTTTGTCGTGTCCCTGGTAGCAAACCTGTTTTCGGCCTTTTCAGGCGGTGGTGCCGGGTTGATCCAGCTACCGGTCCTGATCTTTATGGGTCTGCCGTTTGCGATTGCACTTGCAACGCATAAGGTCGCCAGCGTCGCTTTGGGTATCGGCGCGACGGTGAGACACTTGAGGGAGCAGCCGCTGGAACGCCGTCTGGCGCTTTATATACTTGCGTCCGGTCTGCCAGGAGTCATTGCCGGGGCAAATATCATCCTTGATGTCCCGGAGCGTGCCGCCGAGGTGGCGTTGGGAATCCTGACGGCCGGTTTGGGTGTCTATTCATGGCTTAATCCCGGTTTGGGGCAGCAGCTGCATGCGGCGCACCGGGACCGGAATGGCCAGATTATTGGCGGCCTGGTGTTATTTGCAATCGGGGTACTGAACGGCTCGTTGACGTCGGGTACCGGGCTGTTTGTGACACTTTGGCTGGTACGCTGGTTTGGCCTGGATTACCGGCGTGCGATTGCCTACACCTTGATTCTGGTCGGGGTATTCTGGAATGCCACCGGTGCCGTGACGCTGGGGCTGTTAGCCGAAATCCGCTGGTCGTGGTTGCCGGCCTTGCTGCTTGGTTCGTTACTCGGTGGCTATCTCGGTGCTCACATGGCTATCAAGTCCGGTAATCGCTGGATCAAGCGTGCCTTTGAGGTGGTGACCCTGCTGGTGGGTACCAAGTTGATCCTCGGGTAGCACGTAGTTGCGATACAAATTGTGAAATGAGCCTGCACTGCAATGACAACCTATATCCCGTACTGCTCACGATAGGCCTCAATCTTCTTCACATCCCCACTGTGTTCGGCTTTGCTGCGCAGGTATTCCAGCAGGTGTGTCAGTGTCACAATACTTGTTACTGTGATTCCGAAGGTTTCCTCGACTTCCTGAATGGCGGAGCGCGCATCGCGACCGCGCTCCTGGCGGTCCAGTGCGATGACAACGCCGGCCAGGATGGCACCTGCCGCCTGAATAATATCAACCGCTTCACGAATGGCCGTTCCGGCTGTGATGACATCATCAATCACCAGAACCTTGCCAGATAGTCCTGCACCGACCAGGTTGCCACCCTCACCATGATCCTTGGCTTCCTTGCGGTTAAAACACCAGGGAATATTGTGCTGGTGATGGTCAGCCAGTGCGATGCTGGCTGCTGCTGCCAGCGGGATGCCCTTGTAAGCCGGACCGAACAGGACATCAAAGTCCATGCGGCTGTCGGTAATGGCCTGTGCATAACAGCGGCCGAGTCGCGCCAGATGTTCACCGGTATTGAACAGGCCGGCATTGAAGAAATAGGGACTGGTTCGTCCAGACTTAAGGGTGAAATCACCAAAGCGCAGCACGCCGGCGCTGATGGCAAAGTCAATAAAATCATTCTGGTAGTCTTTCATAGGTACTTGCAGGTCGTTATCGTTGGCAGGGGCCGTTATCATACACGCCGGCTCCAGTGAGTGAGAAACATGCGTATTATTACAGTCAATGTGAACGGCATTCGTGCAGCGGCAAAGAAAGGTTTTTTTCAATGGATGACCAGGCAGCAGGCGGATGTTGTCTGTATCCAGGAAACGAAGGCACAGGCCCATCAGCTGGGAGACAGGGTGTTCCACCCGCGTGGCTGGCATGTGAGTTTCCACGCTGCCGAGAAGAAGGGCTACAGTGGTGTCGCCATCTACAGCAGACGCAAGCCCGACAAGGTGATTACAGGGCTGGGTTGGCCGGATATGGATGCTGAAGGGCGTTATATCGAGGCGCGCTATGGCCCATTGAGTATCGTATCGGTCTACCTGCCGTCAGGTTCATCCAGCGAGGCACGACAGGCTGTAAAGTTCAGCTTTCTGGACCGGTTTATGCCCTGGTTGCGCAAGCTCAGGATGAAACGGCGCGAATATATTCTCTGTGGTGACTGGAATATTGCCCATAAGGAAATCGATCTGAAGAACTGGCGGGGTAATAAAAAGAACTCCGGTTTTTTGCCGGAAGAACGTGCCTGGCTGGATGAACTGTTCGGGCCGGCAGGTTTTGTGGATACATTTCGTGCCGTGAATCAGGAGCCGGACCAATACACCTGGTGGTCAAACCGTGGACAGGCATGGGCCAGGAATGTTGGTTGGCGTATTGACTATCAGATAGCAACCCCCGGCATGGCAGAGACGGTGCAGGCGGCGCGGATCTACAAGGCGAAACGCTTTTCGGATCATGCGCCACTGATTATGGATTACGCTTACGACCTGTAGGGCGTCGTATGTAATGTCTGCTACTCCGGATCTTGCTGAGGTAGCCCCGAGAACATAAGTAACCTTTCTTCGAGGCTGGTGTTACAAAGACGTCGATCAGTAATGCGGCGTCGATCGGTTACAACAACGAGGCCATTGGAGTCCCTGAGCGGGAATTCGGTATCCAGTCCCCAGCGTCGTTGACCTTTTGAGCGTTTTTGTACAGTCGCGTTCCTCATGCTACACAAGCATAGTCGATGATGAACGGAATACCTATAAAACACCTTTATGGATGGGAATCGCTTGTCTTGATTGTAGAGGAGCGGGAGAAGACGCGGGTGGGCCGGCATTGTCTGCAGCATAACTCTGGTAATCAATATAAATCAGCTGCTTAGCCGGGAGATGGTGATTGAGCCGGGCTGTATTTTATGAGGAAAAGAACCAGCAGGATAGCCGGTACGCCAAGCAGGCCCGTATACAGGAAAAAACTGGCGTAACCGGCGGTATCCACCACCAGGCCGGCAAACCCGCCAATGAATTTTGCCGGCAGCGTCATTAGCGAACTGAACAGGGCGTACTGCGTAGCGGTATAGCTGGTGTTCGTCAGGCTGGATAACCAGGCGATGAATGCCGATGTTGCCAGTCCGCCACTGAAGTTATCGGCACTGACGATGACGGCAAGGTGGGACAGGGACGGTTCGCTAACTGCCAGCCAGACGAACAACAGGTTGGTGCCCGCTACAAGTACAGCGCCTGCAAACAGCGGTCGCAGGATACCGAAGCGCACCACCAGGATGCCACCGAGACCGGCACCGGCGATGGTCATGAAGAAACCGAAAATCTTTGTAACGTTGGCGATGTCCGCCTTGGTGAAGCCAAGGTCGAGATAGAACGGGTTTGCCATGACGCCCATGGTAATGTCGCTGAGCTTGTAGCAACCGACCAGCAGCAGGATCAGCACTGCCAGCCGGCCGGTACGTTCGAAGAATTCAACAAAGGGGCCGGCTACGGCATCTGTGAACCAGACGGCGATACGCGCGGCAAGTCCCTGCCTTTCGGTGATGCCGATGCCGGATTCAAGCCGGGATTCCAGCGCCTGCGTTCGCGGATTCACTGGATGCGATGGTTCCGGGATAATTAATGTTGTCAGCATACCAATGCCCATCAGCCCGGCCATTACGATGTAGGTCAGCGACCAGTTGGTGAGTTCGGCAAGGTGCAGTGCGCCGGCACCGGCGGTCAGCAGCGCCAGCCGGTAGCCAAGCACGTAGGTCGCCGCCATGGCGCCCTGCAAGTCACGTTCGACAGATTCTATGCGCCAGGCGTCGATGGTAATGTCCTGGGTGGCGGAACCGAAGGCGACCAGCAGGGCAAACAGCGCCAGCTGCGTCAGGTTGCTCCCCGGGTCGGTTAATGCCATGCCAGCCAGGCCGGTGGCGATGGTGACCTGGGCGGCCAGCATCCAGCCACGGCGCTTGCCGAATACGCGGGTCAGCAGCGGGAACGGCAGGCGGTCAATGACCGGTGCCCAGAAGACCTTGATTGAGTAAGTGATGCCAACCCAGCTGAAGAAACCGATCGTGGTACGCGAGACGCTGGCCTCTGTTAACCAGGCGGACAGGGTGCTGAAAACGAGCAGGAAGGGCAGACCGGCGGCGAAGCCGAGAAAAACCATGCCAATGACCCGTGGCCGGGTATAGACGGACAGGGCAGCACGCCAGTCGCCTGTCTGGGACTCGGCCGTGCTCATCCGGTCATGGGGTTCCTGTTAAGCAGGACACGTTGTCGGTGATCAATTCGTATAGAAATCCTGGCTGAACTGGACCTCGACAAATTCCTGTGATCCCTGGGGACGGGCCCGTACACTGAATTTCAATGTTTCCTCGTTGGCGACACCAAACTCGCCGATATAGTAAATTGCATTGCCCTCGCGTATTTCGCGCACCCGGATAGTCCGGCGCTGACCAGCCAGGTTTTGGGCATTGACTTCAACGTGGGCATGTACCGGCAGGCCGGGGCTGCCAAGTACTTTTTTCAGCACTGTGATATTGACCATGCCGCGGTTCCGGCTGCGTCTAATACGATATTCGTGTGCGACTTGTGCTGGCACCATGTCGGTAGCCATGGCGTTGTAGTGGATCACGAACTGACCGAAGTCCTTGGAATTCTCGGCGCTGGCGGTGATCGGGAGCAGCAGGGCCAGTCCTGCTAACCATGAAAAAACCTGTTTCACTGGATACATTGGTTATTCTCCATTCTATACATTGGTAATTATAGACAATATGCAGCAGGCATATGTTCAACCCAGCAGTGGCAGAATCAGCATGCGCAATACCTGCAAGCCGATTATTGCAACCAGTGGTGAAAGATCAATACCGGAGACCGGCGGTATTATACGTTGAATCGGGCGCATGATCGGGCTGGTAATGCTGTAGAGCAATGCAGTCACAGGGTTATAGTTGCCCGGGTTGACCCAGCTGAGAATGACCTGGATGATGATAGCGAACATGAATACATTGATTACCAGCATCACCAGTTCACCAACGGCTGCGATCAGCAGGGCAACAAAAGACACACTGATGCCACGTAACAGGACGACCAGGCCAAGCGATGCCACTTGCAGCAATAGCATCAACAGTACTGCCGAAGTGTCATATTTGCCGAGACTGGGAATGACCTTGCGCATGGGTATCAGCAAGGGATTGGTGATGCGTACCAGGAACTGGCTTACCGGGTTGTAGAAATCGGCACGTACTGTACCGAGCAGGAAGCGCAGCATGACAGCAAGTATGTAGAGACTGAAGAGTGTGGTAACAAGGAACTCCAGCGGATTTGCCAGATAATTGCTGTTCATTTATTGCTCCCGAATTCTTGTGCCAGTTCACGAGAGCGTTCTGCCGCTGCATGCAGTGCCTTGCTCACCAGTTTCTCAAACCCGCCCTCCTGCAAGGTGTTGATAGCGCGTTCCGTAGTGCCGCCTGGTGAAGTGACCCGCTGCCGCAGCGTCGCTGCATCTTCCTGGCTCTCCAGGGCTATCTTTGCCGCACCAAAGACAGTCTGCAGAGCCAACAGGTATGCCGTTTCCTCCGTAAGGCCCAGTTCGAGACCGGTGGCCTGTAATGCTTCTATAAACAGGAAGATATAGGCAGGTCCGCTGCCTGACAGTGCGGTAACTGCATCCATCATGGCCTCGTCATCGAGCCAGACGACGATACCGACAGCGCGCAGAATGGATTCGGCAATGCTGCGTTGCTCGTCTGTTACAAACGGGTTTGCGTACATCCCCGTTGCGCCACTTTGTACCATTGCCGGTGTGTTGGGCATGCAACGCACGATAGCGGTTTTGTCACCCAGCCACTGGCGCAGGGCGGCCTCGGGTATGCCGGCAGCAATGGAGATCACCAGGGGTTCTACCCTGGAGACACTGTTGGCCAGTGTGTGTGCGATGCCTTCCATGACTTGCGGTTTTACTGCCAGGACAACCACATCGGCGCCTGCTACAGCATGGGCATTATTACTTGTCGTCTCGATCGGGAAGCGCTGTGAGAGCCGTTCCAGTTGCCGGTTATCCGGATCGGAAACCCGGATACCGGCCGGGTTCCAGCCATCGGCAATCAGCCCGGCGATCAGGCTGCCTGCCATGTTGCCCCCACCAATAAAACTCAGGATTGTGTCATTCATGCGATTGACGATACAGGATGAAACAGGCCTGCGACAAGCCATCCCGGGCGGTTAGCAGTTGACTGTGCCAGGGGAGCGGTATCCAACCCTGTCAGCCACTAACTGGATGATTTATGTGACTGATTACTGGCGGTTTATACCCTGTGTAAACTTGCCTCAGAGGCACAATAAGGCATACTCCGGTTGTCGATGATCTGTCTGTTGATGACTGCCCCTGTTGCAGGCAATGCCCTCACCGGTGAACAGCCTGCTCATGCCTTGTCTGTCCAGACAAGTTGCCGATATAGAAAGCTTTTTCAAGTATCCAGTGTCACAGACGATATCAGGGTGACATGAAATAAATGCATGGGAGTGGGCATGGATATAGCTGAGTTACTGACCTTCAGTGTTAAAAACGGTGCATCTGATTTACACCTGTCAGCCGGATTGCCGCCGATGATTCGGGTAGACGGGGACATGCGCAAGGTCAGCGTTCCCGCGCTGGATCATAAAACGGTCCACGGGCTTGTCTATGACATCATGAACGACAAGCAACGCAAGGATTATGAAGAGTTCTTCGAAACCGACTTCTCATTTGAGATCCCCGAGCTTGCCCGCTTCCGTGTCAACGCGTTTAACCACAATCGTGGTGCCGGCGCTGTTTTTCGAACCATCCCTTCTGACATACTGAGTCTTGAAGACCTCGGTACGCCGGCAATTTTCAAGAATATCGCCGATACACCACGTGGCCTGGTACTGGTGACCGGGCCAACCGGATCCGGCAAATCCACCACACTGGCGGCAATGATTGATTATATTAATACCAAGTTATATGCGCATATCCTGACTATTGAAGACCCCATCGAGTTTGTACATCAAAGCAAAAAGTGCCTGCTCAACCAGCGTGAGGTCCACCGGGACACCCTTGGTTTTAACGAAGCCCTGCGCTCGGCATTGCGTGAGGACCCGGATATCATTCTGGTGGGTGAGATGCGCGACCTTGAGACGATCCGGCTGGCATTGACGGCGGCCGAGACCGGTCACCTGGTATTCGGTACCCTGCATACCAGCTCGGCAGCGAAGACCGTTGACCGTGTTATCGATGTATTTCCGGCAGCAGAGAAAACCATGGTGCGTTCCATGCTTTCAGAATCATTGCGTGCCGTGATTGCACAGACCCTGATGAAGAAAGTCGGTGGTGGTCGAATCGCCGCCTGGGAAATCATGATCGGGACACCTGCGATTCGCAACCTTATCCGCGAGGACAAGGTTGCACAAATGTATTCGGCAATCCAGACCGGTAACGCGGCCGGTATGATCACGCTGGATCAATATCTGCAGGATATTCTGTCCAAGGGATTCATTACAAGACAGGATGCTCGCGCGAAGGCCGTTATCAAGGAATCTTTCCGCTAATCATCTGCCCGGAGAAAGGTTATGGATTTATCAACACTGTTGAAAGAAATGCACGAGAAAGGGGCTTCTGATCTGTTCCTGACAGCCGGTGTTCCTCCCACAATGAAGGTGAACGGAAAGACGCTGCCGGTCTCAAGTGAGGCGCTTGCACCGGAAGCCTCGATGGAAATTATCACCAGTATGATGACACCGGCACAGCGTGATGAATTCGAGGCAACCCACGAATGCAACTTTGCTGTCAGCGAGGAAGGCATAGGCCGCTTTCGTGCCAGCGCATTTATACAGCGTGGCCAGGCCGGTGCGGTGTTGCGTCGCATTGAAACCTATATACCGAGTATTGAGGAGCTGAACCTGCCACCGATTCTGAAGAATCTGGCCATGACAAAACGTGGTCTGATTATATTCATAGGTGCGACCGGTACCGGTAAGTCGACCTCTCTTGCTTCCATGATCGGCTATCGAAACAAGAATAGCACCGGTCATATTATTACCATCGAGGATCCGATCGAATATGTGCATGATCACGGTGGTTGTATCGTAACCCAGCGTGAAGTGGGTATAGATACAGAATCCTATGAAACAGCACTGAAAAATACTCTGCGACAGGCGCCGGATGTCATTCTGATTGGCGAGGTCCGTGACCGTGAAACCATGAATCATGCTATTGCCTTCGCTGAAACCGGCCACCTGTGCCTGGCAACATTGCATGCCAACAATGCCAACCAGGCGATGGATCGTATTATCAACTTCTTCCCGGAAGACCGCCGGCCGCAATTGTTTATGGATCTGTCCATGAACCTGAAGGCCTTCCTTGCTCAGCAGCTGATTCCACGCGCAGATGGTAATGGTCGACGGGTATGTGTTGAGATCCTGTTGGGAACACCGCTGGTGCAGGACGTTGTCCGCAAGGGTGAAGTGCACAAGCTGAAAGAATTGATGAAGCAGTCGACACAGCAAGGCATGATCACTTTTGATCAGGCCCTGTTTGAATTATACAAGGTGGGTGAGATCAGCTATGACGATGCACTGCACTATGCTGATTCTGCCAATGAAGTGCGCTTGATGGTCAAGCTGGACAAGGGTGATGTGAACCAGTACGCAGCTGCAATGGATGATGTGTTCCTGGTGGAAGAGGAATAGTCTTTCTTCAGGTCCAGTTGACCGACCGGGCATCAAACACAGGACCATCAACGCAGACACGCTTCATCGCGGCGCCTGCAGGTGTACTGATCTCCACGGTACAGCCTGCGCAGCCACCCACCGCACAGGCCATGTATTCCTCCAGTGATACCTGGCAGGGCAGGTCGTAGTCACGTGCCAGGGCCGCAACTGCTGCGAGCATCGGATGCGGTCCGCAGGCAAATACACTGACCTCCGCACGTTGTGATTCATCCAGGGAATCCAGCCAGAGTCGTGCAAGATCGGTAATGTAACCTTCATGACATCCCGGGTATCCCTGCAAGCTTGTCAGGCGGCTGGGTATAGACCAGTCCTCGAGCAGTGGCATGGCTGCAATGACGGCATCCGGCATGCCAGGCAGTAAAAAACGCGAGGGTCCTGCAGTAAACGGGAAGGGGGCTTCTGAACCCATAAACACTACGGGTTGCCAGTGTTTGTCAGAGCGCAAGCTGTCTGCAAGGAAAACCATGGGTGGAATGCCAACGCCACCACCAAGCAACAGGGTGCGTGGCCGGGTACGGTCTGTGCCAAACGGGTTGCCAATTGGCCCCAGCACGTTGACGGATTCTCCGGGTGTGCGCTTGCTTAATGCGTGTGTACCGGTACCAACAGCCTTGTAGAGAAACTCGACCCAGCCTGCTTTCGCATCTGTCCGCATAATCGACAATGGGCGGCGCATGGGGAGTGCCGGGTCGCACTGCAGGTGTGCAAAGCTTCCCGGCAATGCGTGTGAGGCGCATTCGGGTGCCTGTATGCGCAGTACATACTGCTCACCTGGATAGCTGTCGTGATGCAGGATCTCTGCATCCTCGACAAAGATTGTGTTGCGTTGTGACTGTCGCTTTGTTTTCGGCATGATCAGTTCAGGGCATATACCAGTTTTCCTGCCAACAAAGTGTGTGTGACACGTCCTTTCATTTCCCAGCCCATAAACGGTGTATTATGTCCGTTACTCCTGATGGTGCTGCTATCGAGCTGCCAGCTGGCTGTCGGGTCAAATATACAGATATCTGCTGTTGCATCGATCGACAAAGTGCCAAAGGGTAATCCAAGTATCTTTGCCGGCCCCGCGGTCAGTCGATGTATCAGATCCACGAGCCCGATGGAGTGTTCATCAACCAGTCGCAGGCCAAGAGGTAACAGCGTGTCCAGTCCTGAAATGCCCGGTTCAGTCGCCGGAAACGGTCCCAGTTTCACATCGGGTTCATGTGGTTGATGGTCTGAGCAGATGGCTGACAATGTGCCCTGCTGCAAGGCCTCCCGTAATTGTTGGCGGTCTTCGACAGTGCGTAGCGGGGGCATCAGGTGGCACTGACTGTCGAAATCACTGATATCAACTTCAGACAGGTATAGATACGGGATGGCAATGTCTGCTGTTACCGGTGCGCCATCAAATTGTGCCCGTGCGACCATTCTGGCGGCACGACCGGTTGTCAGTCTGCAGAAGTGTGCACGTACACCGGTTTGTTCAATCAGTGCGAGGTTATGTGCGACCGCAGCTGTCTCCGCGGCTTCAGGTATACCCGGTAAACCCAGACGTGTTGCAACCCTGCCCTCGTGAGCGCAGCCCCCGTTGGCCAGCCAGTGGTCATTGGGATGCAGGAGTACTGTCAGATCAAAGGTGGCGGCATATTCCAGCGCACGTCTGAGTATCAGCGGGTTGAGTATCGGTTCCAAAGCATTGCTGACGCCAACACAACCGGCTTTTTGCAATGCGGCCATTTCACTTAAATGTTCCCCTCCAAGCGACCTGGTAAGGGCGCCGAGGGTAACTATGCGGGTATTGCCAGCGGCTTCTGCACGCAGTCGAATGAACTCGGTGACCGCCGGAGTATCAATAACCGGATTGGTGTCCGGTGGACAGCACAGCGTGGTGATACCTGCGCTGGCAGCAGCCAGTGATTCCGTAGCGATGGTCGCCTTCTGTTCCTGCCCCGGTTCTCTCATTCGGGCGCTGAGGTCAATCAGTCCAGGACAGACGATTCGATGACTTGCATCGATTTCCATGTCGGCCTTGAAACCCTGCGGTGCCTTGCCGAGTGCAATCACCCTGCCGTCTGCAATATATACGTCCTGCATTGTGTCAGTATTAGTGGCCGGGTCAATTACCCGGCCACTGCTGATCAGGATTCTTGTGGCTGTGTTGATTGCGGGCATAAGACTATTCTGTATTGCCTTCTTTACGCGACATGGCCATGGACATGACAGCCATTCGTACTGCAATGCCATGAGTAACCTGTTCAAGGATTACGGAACGCGGGCCATCGGCTACTTCGGAGTCCATTTCAACGCCGCGGTTGATGGGGCCTGGATGCATAACGGTGACACTCGGGCTGGCATGGGCGAGTTTTTCTTCTGTTAGCCCGAACAATTCGAAGTATTCATGTTCGCTGGGCAGTAATGCACCCTGCATGCGCTCCCGTTGCAACCGCAATATGATAATAACATCCACGTCTTTTATACCGGTCTGCAGGTCATGGTGTACCTGTGCGCCCAGCGCCTCGGCGTGTGCAGGGATCAGTGTTTTTGGTGCGACAATGCGCACTTCACCGGTATTTAGCAGGTTCAGTGCATGAATCTGGGAACGAGCAACGCGTGAGTGCAATATGTCACCCACGATGGCAACACGCAGTGCACCGAAATCCGGCCCCTTGACACGACGGATGGTGAACATGTCCAGCATTGCCTGTGTCGGGTGTGAATGCCGACCGTCACCGGCATTGATGACACTGATATGCGGTGCGGAATTGGCTGCAATGAAATGAGCTGCGCCACTGTCAGCATGTCGAACAACAAACATGTCAACATGCATGGCTTCAAGGTTGCGCAGGGTGTCAAGCAGCGTTTCACCCTTGACAGTGCTGGACTGTGTAATGTTGATGTTCAGAACATCGGCTGACAGTCTTTTTGCAGCCAGTTCAAATGTGGTGCGGGTGCGTGTACTGGCTTCGAAGAAAAGGTTGACAATGGTCTTGCCACGCAGCAGGGGTACCTTTTTTACAGTCTGTTCGGTGACGCCGGCGAAGGATTCCGCTGTGTCCAGTATCTCTGTCATTAATTGACGATTCAGACCGCTTATACAGAGAAAATGGCGTAGCCGCCCGTTACTGTCTATTTGCAGGCTGTGTCTGCTCATGCTGTTTTTTGTACTTCCAGCGTCAATGGATCCGGGCCCGACAGTTTTATGTGTTCACCTGGACTTAAATCTACATGTCTGCCGACGACGTTTGCCTGAATGGGTAATTCGCGCCCGCCACGTTCAATCAGGGTTGCCAGTATGATGGATGCCGGGCGCCCGTAATCGAATAACTCATTCAGTGCTGCACGGATGGTACGCCCGGTATGGAGTACGTCATCGATCAAAATTATATGACGGTCGTCGATGCTGAAGGGTAACTGTGATGGCTTCACCACCGGGTTCATTCCAATGCGGGTGAAATCATCCCGGTAAAAGGAAATATCCAGGCTGCCAAGTGGTTCTTTAATATCCAGTTGCCGGTGCAGGTGTTCTGCAATCCAGACACCGCCGGTATGAATGCCTACCATGGCCGGGTGGTTATTCCCTGTACGCGAGATCTCCTCACCCAATTGTGCTGTCATATCAGCGATGATGTCTGGAATATTCCCGAGCTCATTCATGTTTTCTTGCTTCCAGCCAGTTCTGCAGAATAATCATGGCAGCAACTGCATCAATTTCCTGCTTGTCGGTTGATTGTTTCATGTACTGCTTTGCAGTATGTGAGCTCAGTCTTTCATCCATGGTGTGTACCGGGAGCCCATAATGTTCTTCCAGTTGTTGCATGAATTTTCTTACCGCCTTGCTGATGTCTGAATCACTGCCGTCATTGTGCAAAGGTAGTCCGATAACCAGTGCGTCGGGTCGCCAGCAATCGATCAATTCGGTAATCCTGTCCCAGTCAGGTTTACCGTTCCGGGAGTTAATTGTACACAGTGCTGTTGCTGTCCCGGTAATACTCTGCCCAACGGCGATACCGATGCGTTGTGTGCCAAAATCAAAACCCAGCAGCGTTTGCAAGACTAGTTGACTCGCCTGGCGGTGGCGAGCAGGTGGTAGTTGTTACCCGGTTTACGCATGCCCTGTATCGCTGGACAACAGGTTGAGGTCGATGCCGAGTAATGCTGCCGCCGCCATCCAGCGTTCTTCGCTGGGTGTGTCGAATACAATCCTGGAGCTTGCCGGACCACTTAACCAGGTATTGGCGGCGAGCTCCTGTTCGAGCTGGCCGGCCCCCCAGCCGGCATAGCCCAGCGTGATGATGGCCTTTTCCGGTCCTTCACCTGCGGCGATAGCCTGGAGTATGTCGCGAGAAGAGGTAATACCGATTTTGTCTGTGACCTTCAGTGTGGCTTCCCAGTCACCGGACGGTTCGTGTAAGACGAAACCCCGGTCACTCTGAACGGGTCCGCCCATATACACAGGCCAGGACGAGATTTCATTACTACCGGGTTCGATATCCATATGCTTCAATATCTCGCCCAGGCGCATATTCAGCGGGCGATTGATAACAACCCCCAGAGCACCGTCCTTGTCATGTTCACAAATATAGGTCGTGGTATGGTGAAAATTAGGGTCATCAAGTGCCGGCATGGCAATGAGGAAGTGGTTGCTGAGAGAGGTGTCAGTACTCATACCCCATAGTATCAGGCAGACAGCCGGTTGCCTTCAAGCCTCTCCATGGATATAGCTACCCCGTGAGAAATGCGGGCTAGTGGCTCTTCAGCTGGTTGGTTGTGGAAAATTCCCAGGTACGGGTGATGTGCAGGATATCGGCATTTTTCCGGATTTCAGACGGAAACGGTGCAAAAGGTGCTGCCAGGTTGACTATGCGGATAGCTGCTTCATCAATAATCGGGTGCCCGGACGGGCGCATGATATTGATATTACGTACTGTTCCATCAGCCTGCATGGTGACATCCATGATCAGTTTGCCGGAAAGACCTTCGCGCCGCGCCTCGTCCGGGTAATTCAGGTTGCCCACACGCTCAACCTTTTTAACCCACTCTCTCATGTAATTGGCATATTTGTATTCCTGTGTACGCGCCGATACGTAGATATGGCGGGGTCGCTGTGCATAGGCCTGCATTGATTCATTGAGCTGTTCATTCAGGTTGATCATTTCCATGCTGCGTTCGATCAGTTCGGTGGCTGTAACCTCCGGCTTCTCGGTATCAGGAATTACCTTGTCCTTCTGATGGTGCTTCATTTCAGCTGCATCAGTCGTTATGACCTGTGCCGGTGCGGGTGTGGCCTGTTGTGGCTTGACAGCAGGTGCCTGTTCGGGGGTCGCTTGTGTAGGCCTGACCCTTTCACTCGTATTGCCACCGCCCTCCTGGCTTGTTTGCGCCAGGTAGTCCGCCTCGTCCGGTGGCGGTGTGCGGCGGTTTGAGACAGTGATATCCAGTGTTGGCAGGACATTTTCCGGTGCAGGGTCGTCATGCAAGCCAAAGGTGATGCCCAGGATAATCATTGCATGAAGTATGAGGGCAAAAAACAGCGTCAACGCTATTCGGTCAAGCGCCGTGACGGGAGAGGTATCCAGGATCGGGGCATCTATGTTTTGCATGGAGTGTATTCACTGCACATTGTGCGGGCAATTATACCGCTGACAATACCAAACAATAGTGCAGCGGTTAACAGGACTGGAAACAAATGCCAGATTGCTGCATGCGGGATAAATAACAGTCTGGCCAGCACGAACTGTCCTGTCATGTGGGTCAGTGCTGCCAGCACACTGTAGCCGATTGCACCAAAACCTTCTCCCGGAAGGCGGCAGGCTAACCACAGTGTTGACATGCTGCATACGGTACCACCCATACTGAGGATAAAGGTAGGCGACAGGAATGTACCCAGTAGCAAGCTGCCGCAGATGACACGGAGCAGGCTCACCCAGGCTGCAGTGCGCCATCCGAATTGCAGCAGGACAGCTATGGTGATGACATTTGCGAGTCCCGGTTTCAGTCCCGGCAGAGGAGAGGGGACGGCACTCTCCAGTAAATGGATACTGATGGCCAGGGCGGTGAGCCAGGCAATCCGGTGGTCTTCACGTGTGGTCTGTATCTGCATTCAATCAATGGTTTTCATGAAGTTCAGTCCTATGTTACCTGTTACCAGCAATTGTTTCGCAGATACCTTGAGTGTTTTTTGAAGGTGTCACGTCCCCGTGAATTTTTGAGCATTTCCCTGTGGTCAGCACAGCGTGCACGGCTGGCCGCACGCTGACGGTCAGTACGGGTTCTTGCCGTGTGTGCGCTGCGCTGCTGTTGCTGCTGATGCCGTTCCATCTGCCTGAGTCGGTCGCGTTCGCCCGGGCGTAACCCCGAATGGCTGCCGGCTTCCGATGTGTCTCGTTGCAGGATGATTGTTTTGGATTCGACCCTGACGGGCAGTTTGTCACCATAGTGAGTCTGCCCCAGGTTGTCAGTCCATTGATAGACAGTATCTGCGGCACTGACTATACCCGGGAGGGTGAACTCAAGGATAATCAGGACGAACAAATTCTGCTTCATGAACAGCCCCCTTATCATTGTAATTAAACATAAATTCATTTTTTTGGTCTGTCTGACTCTGGTTGGCAGCATCAGTGCAGGCTACCCGGCTCCTGGTTTGCAGGCTATTGGAGTTGATCGGGTATTTCTGTCGGATTTTCCTGATTGTGTTGTTAAAGCGTAATGATGTGACGCCGATAAATACTTTCAGTAGATAGATTTCAGCGAGATCAGGTAAGCAAGTATGGTTCAAGTCAATGCAGTCACAAGGCGCCTTGGTGGCCTGTTGACGGGGCTGGTGTTCTGGCTAGGTTCTGTTGCTGCCGTTCAGGCAGAAGATGATTACCTCAGTGTCCTTGAAGCTGAGGCTGCTGATACCGGTGCAAGCAGTGAGTCCCTCGCCTCATCAGATAACGCCAAGATGAAGAATAAACCGGCCATGAATATCAAGGCCGACAAGGATATAGAGCAGGGACTTACTTTTGAAGCATTTGAAGAGACACTGAGTGCCCGCTATTCCGGCAGTAATTTCCTGTATGTGAAACTGTCTGAAAAAGGGCGCAAGAGTATCTACAAGTTATATCAGAGTGATAACAGGATTTCATCAGTACGTGAAGAGATTGTGCGTCTCTTGTCATCCAGTTAGTGGTTATCAGTCGTATATTTTTACAAAGAGGGATATCTTTATGAGACAGTTCATCACCAAAGCATCTGCAATCGCATTGCTAATGTCAGCCGGATTTCTTGCCAATTCAAATGCTGTCGCCATCGATGTCAAACTGACCGATTATCTTGCATATATCGATGTTGATCATAATGGTGACCGGGTTCGGATACAGCGTATTCAGGATGTAGATAACAAGCTGGATGACGGGTTTGCCAAAACATCCCGTAAATGTCCGCCTTTCTGTGTTCAGCCCATGAAGGTTGCGCCCGGAGTAACCACAGTTGGTGAAGCCGAGATTTTCCGGTTTATGGACCGCGAGCTTATGTCCGGCAATGGGCTGATTGTGGATGCGCGTACACCTTCCTGGTACAAGAAAGGCACCATTCCGGGTTCGATCAATATTCCTTTTACCGAGTTTGTTGCCGGTGCAGAAGCACCGGAAACCATCAAGGCGCTGGAAATACTCGGTGCTGTACGCCGTGATGAAGTAGGGTGGTTTACCCGCGGTTTCGAGAAGCTGATGGCCAAATTTGGCTGGTTTGGTGCTGACCAGAAAACCGATACATGGGATTTCTCGGATGCCAGGAAAGTGGTGTTTTGGTGTAATGGTCCCTGGTGTGGCCAGTCTCCACGAGCAATCAAGGGCCTGCTTGAGTATGGTTTCCCGCCCGAGAAGATTGCCTACTATCGTGGTGGTATGCAGATGTGGAAGATACTGGGCCTGACTGTGGTCATACCAGAGAGTCCTGAGTCCGTCGCCATGAAATAGACGGCCGCTTCTGAAACAAAAAAGGGACGGATAAAACCGCCCCTTTTTTTTGCCTGAAGGGATGCAGGTATATCGTGGAGCGCAGGGAGAAGGTGAGACCGGGAACCGGTCGAGAGGCTGATCGGGGCTATGCGCAGGAGCGATGCGTTCATGATTACTAAAAATTTATCGCATCAAAACGCGGGTGTTGGCTGACGAGCGTCATGCTGATACGGTTAGGCAAACAGGCGGCTAATCCGTCTGTGTTTGATAGCCAGCCGCGGTGTACGCAGACCTGCCTTGTACACGGGGAGCTGACAAATCGTGTGCGGCCATTATTGATTTCGACAATACTTTCACCGAGCGGCCCGGCAATATGCAGCATCCGGTCCGGGCTCAGTGTTTCGGTAACCGGGGCGTTGCTGCCGCTTCGAATGACTAAATAATTCGCTGGCTCATCGCTAACCCACAAGTGGAAATACACAAAAGGCATGGTGCAAACAACCAAAAGTATCAGGATGCGGTCGGCACGGGTCATTGTAGCGGTGCACTCAGGCTGATTTCTGCATTCAGTCCGGGTTCAAACTGGATGCGAGACCGCATTTCAGGGTTCATGTGGATGGTTCCCTGCTTGTCTATCAACATGACCTGACGTATCCCCATGTTTTGTGCCGTAGACAGCCATTGATCCGGTCCGGCAACAAATAAAGCGGTGGCAGCTGCATCTGCGGTTGCGGCGTCGCTGTGAATAACGGTGACAGAGGTAGTGCTACTTGCCGGATAGCCCGTGCGAGGGTCGATAATATGGTGGTAGTGATTGCCATCTACCTCAAAAAAACGTTCATAGTCTCCCGATGTAAAGACACTGGCATCACCGGAGACCTCGATGCTGGCAAGAATACTGTTGTCCCTCGGGTGACGGATACCGATACGCCACGGACGGTCACCATGTTGTCCAATAACGCGTAAATCACCACCGGCATTGACGATGGCATTCTGAACATCAGACGTACGCAAACGGTCGATCGCACGATCGATTGCATAGCCCTTGGCGAAGCCTCCCAGATCATAGGCAACAGACGGGTTGACGGTGGTAATGAGAGCGTCATCGATGGATATATTACTGACAACGGGGGCTTGTTCGACAAGTTCCCTGATCCTGGTGCTGTCAGGTAATGTACCGACCGGCAAGGCGTTGTCATGAAAGCCCCAGAGTGCGACAAGATTACCGATGACAGGATTGAACAAACCTCCACTAAGTTGCGATAGTCTGCCAGCCTCTCTGATCAATGGCAGGATGGACGGGTCTATCGTGGTTGGCTCAAGATTTGCAAGATGTTTGTTCAGGGATGAGAGCTTGCCGGGTTGCCAGGCGTGCCAGTTGGCATGCATGTCCATGAAATCCTTCTCAATTACCTTGCTTATGGACTCGGCACGCTGTGGTTCAACCCCGTACAGACTGACTTCAACGAGTGTGCCAAAAGCAAAGAACTGGTCATGAAATACCGGGTCTTTGGGTTGTTCACATCCGCTTACAGCCAGTGCCAGTAGCAGGCAACCCAGTCGGGTGAGGTGTTCAATCATGTGTTCAGGCGGTTAGCGACTGAGTCCAGAAACTGCCCTGCAATGTCAGCGTTATAGATAGAGTCGAGTTCACGTATGCAGGTAGGGCTGGTGACATTGATTTCTGTCAGGTAATCGCCGATGACATCCAGTCCGACAAACATCAGTCCCTGCTCACGCAAGGCGGGACCTACCTGCTCGCATATCCAGAGATCGCGCCTGCTGAGATCAACGCCTTCGCCTCTGCCGCCGGCAGCAAGATTGCCACGCGTTTCACCGCTTGCCGGGATGCGTGCCAGTGCGTGGGGGAAGGGTTCACCGTTAATCATCAGAATACGCTTGTCACCTGCCGTAATTTCCGGGATGTAGCGTTGTGCCATGGCGCTTGTTGTGCCATTTCCGGTGATGGTCTCAAGAATGACGTTCAGGTTTGGGTCATTTTTCTGGACACGAAAGACCGATGCACCACCCATGCCGTCGAGTGGCTTGACAATGATATCGCCATGTTCATCAAGAAATTCTTTTAGTCGCACTATTTCACGGCTCACCCGGGTGGGTGGACTGCATTGCGAAAACCAGGCCGTATAGAGTTTTTCGCTGGCATTTCGTATGGCGGCGGGATTATTAACAACCAGGGCGCCATGCGCCTCGGCCCGTTGCAGCAGGAAGGTGGTGTAGGTGAACTCCATGTCCACGGGTGGGTCCTTGCGCATCAGGATGACATCAAGTTCATCGAGGGGGGCAGTACGTTTTTCTGACAGGGTATACCAGTCATTCTCGTCATTCCTGACATCCAGACGGGTCAGTAGCGCATGACAGCGACTGTCCTCCAGAAACAGGTCACCCTGTTCCATGTAATACAGTTCCCAGCCACGCTTCCGGGCTGCCAGTAACATTGCAAGTGAACTGTCCTTGTGGGCCTTGATTGAGCCGATCGGATCCATGACGATGCCTAGTTTGATACTCATAAATCTCCTGCTATTGCTGCCGGGTTTTGGCCTGCTATCTGTATGACTGGCCAAGATAAAGTTTGCTACCCGAATGACGATAAACCGGTGTAACAGACGGCTAATACTAAATTAATTCGCTTGCCGGGGTATGGAGAGTGTCACCGATGTTTGGACAAGGCTCCAGAGGGAATTCGAGAATTAACTCAAGTGTATAAGAATCAATTGGATAGAGGTCATCATGCAAAGTAATGTAGCGGCAGGTGAAGTGAAGGAGTCCTTCAGTGAAGGTGATGCAGGGGTCGTTGGTGAGGATGCTGGCAAAAGCTTCAGGGTCATGGTGATTGATGACAGTAAAACGATACGCCGTACGGCAGAGACACTATTGAAGAATGAAGGCTTTGAGGTGATTACGGCGACCGATGGGTTTGAAGCTCTCAGTATGATTGCGGATCATCGGCCCAATCTCATTCTGCTGGACATCATGATGCCTCGTCTGGACGGTTACCAGACATGTGCATTGATCAAACATCACCGGGTTTTCCGTCATACACCTGTCGTCATGCTCTCAAGCAAGGACGGTTTGTTTGATCGGGCCAGGGGGCGGGTTGTGGGTTCGGATAACTACATCACCAAGCCCTTCACCCGTGAAGAGTTACTGACAGTAATCGAGCAGCATACAGATAACACTGATTAGCAAACACAATACGTTTTATCTGAAAACGAGGCACTACGATGACACAGATAATGATTGTTGATGACTCTCCTACGGATGTTCATCTGTTGAAGAAAATACTGGAAAAGAATGGTTTCAATACATTGACAGCATCAGATGCTGATGAGGGCATCCAGGTTGTAAAACGCGAAAAGCCGGATCTGATACTTATGGATGTGGTAATGCCAGGGCTGAACGGTTTCCAGGCAACGCGTGAGCTGTCATCGGACCCGGAGACATCTGCTATTCCGGTAATCATTGTGACAAGGAAAGACCAGCAGGTTGACCGTGTATGGGGTATGCGCCAGGGCGCACGTGACTATATAACCAAACCCGTTAAGGAAGGCATGTTAATGAGTCTTATTAACGAGGCGCTGGCAGCGTAACTGATGATGTCGGAACAAAATACTGTAAACCCGGTCGCGATTCTCAAGGAGATTGAGGATTGTTTTCGCGGTTGTGAGGTTGGTTTTCC
The DNA here is from genome assembly GCA_039714975.1 of Pseudomonadota bacterium. Taxonomy (GTDB): domain Bacteria; phylum Pseudomonadota; class Gammaproteobacteria; order UBA9214; family UBA9214; genus UBA9214. The sequence goes on along the minus strand of JBDLIH010000002.1, from coordinate 57,912 downwards.
TCGCAATGCCGAGGTATCTAACGAGTGGTCAGGTATTGCCTTTCGATTAGGTCACAACAACCTGATAGCTCCGATGGATGATGTTGTCGAGATTCTTGATTTTCCGGATCTTTCGGTGGTTCCTCTCACCCAGCCATGGGTGCGTGGTATTGCAAACGTACGCGGTAATTTGCTGCCTGTGATAGACCTCAATGGCTATCTGGGTAATGAGTTACCCCAAGTGACTAACAAGACCCGGGTACTGGTGATTGATTTTAATGGCATCTACTCCGGACTCGTGGTGGATGAGGTGTTAGGGCTCAAGTATTTTCTTGAAGATGAGCTTACAGGAGAGGATTCGGGGGTGGGTGATGAGCTTCGTCCCTATATACAAAGCGGCTTTCGCAGGGGTGATCAGGTTTGGGGGGTGTTCAACCTGCTTTCAATGGTTGAGTCGCCATTGTTTTTGCAGGCCGCTGTTTAGGTGCATGGTAAAAAAGACTGTGTAAATAGCTAACTATTCTTTAGCAATGTGGATATATCTGGGTCAGGAGACAGACCATGAAAACGATGTTTGACGTGAAAAAGTTTGGTGCAAGTAACAAGATGAAGGTGCTTGTTTTCCTGATGGTATGCGCAATCTGGACCATGGCATGGACCTTCGCCAAGGTGGGACATCAGGGCGGGATAGATCAGGCAAGACTTGCTGATGTCGGTGAGCAGCTTGTTTTGTCACAGCGTATTGCAAAGTATGCACTGGCCTCGTCTACAGGTGATACGGACGCATTCACCAGTTTAGAGACATCAAAAAATAAATTCTCGACAATTATTGATGCGCAAATGTCTGACTATGGTGATGGGAACGGTGTGAGTGAGACACCGGAGAATCTGGCACTGATCAATCTGGATAACCGCTGGAGCGGTTTCCGCTATAACATTGACGAAGTGCTGGAAGGTCAGTTCCTGATTATGGCTATGGCAGAGGCGACCAGCCTTATGAATGAGGTCATGCCCCAGTTGATGGAGCATGCCAATGGCATTGTCGATGAATTGATGAAAAATGGTGCCAGTGCAAAACAGGTGCGATTAGCCACTGAACAGGCAGTACTTGGACAGCGGATTGTGAATAGTCTGAATGCCGTGATGACAGGCGAGGGGACCGAATCTGCGGCTGTCGCGTTTGCTGAGGATACCAGGGAGTTTGGTCGCGTGCTGGACGGATTTATGCGTGGTACCGGTGGCATCAAGCAACTGAAAGGCAAGGCATTACAATCCAGGATCCAGGAAGTTGCCCTGTTGTTCAGTCGTGTCAGCGACAACGTCGGCTCCATTGTGGAAAATGCAGATGAACTGGTCGGTATTCAGGCGGCAGCAACCGAGATTACGGCACAGAGTGAGACCTTGTTTGATGCGGTGGAGAATCTCAAGTCTGTGCTTCTCGCAGCGCCGGACGGCCGCATCGTATCCACCGAGCTGGCTTATTTCATGGGTGTGGTGGCCCTTTTTATCCTGTTCTGGATGGCCTATGAAACGCTGATAAGCCAGCGTCGACGCAGTCATCTGATTGAGGCAGAGAATGCTCGTAACCAGGAAGCCATCATGCGGCTGCTGGACGAGATTGGTGATCTTGCTGCAGGTGACCTGACAGTTGAGACAACTGTTACTGAGGACTTCACCGGTGCCATTGCAGATTCCATTAATGTGACGGTTGAATCATTACGTGGTCTGGTAAAAACAATTAATGGTACTTCCAGGCAGTTGTCTTCTTCAGTTCAGGAAACCGGGAAAATAGCCAGCCAGTTGTCTGAGGCCAGCCAGCAGCAGTCTCATGATATATCAGTCGCAGGTACTTCAATCACGAATATTTCGGAATCGATGGATGGGGTATCTACGGAAGCCAATGAGTCATCCAAGGTTGCCATGCGTTCTGTTGAAATAGCAAAAAATGGCGGTGAGGCAGTGAAGCGTACCATGGATGGTATGGACAACATCCGTGAGCATATACAGGAAACATCAAAGCGTATTAAACGGCTGGGCGAAAGCTCACAGGAAATTGGTGACATCGTCGAGCTGATAAATGACATCGCAGAGCAAACCAACATCCTTGCCCTGAATGCTTCTATTCAGGCAGCTATGGCGGGTGAGGCCGGCAGGGGATTTGCCGTTGTTGCTGACGAGGTACAGCGTCTTGCTGAACGTTCAGCTAATGCGACCAAGCAGATTGAGGCGCTGGTCAAGACTATTCAGGCAGATACTTACGAAGCTGTAATTTCAATGGAGAAGAGTACTTCAGGTGTAGTCAATGGTGCCCAGATTGCAGAAGATGCGGGCAGGGCTCTCGAAGAGATTGAATCTGTGTCTGAACAGCTGGCCGGGATGATTCAGAATATTTCCGGTTCAGCGCGCGAGCAGGCCAATTCAGCGACCCAGCTTGCTACCAGTATGAACAGTATTCAGGAGGTGACTACACAGGCAAGTACAGGTGCGGAACAGACATCACATTCTATCGGTAATCTTTCCCGGTTGGCGCAGGATCTCGATACTTCAGTTGCTGGTTTCAAATTGCCACAGTAATTACCGACGGATAGATGATCACTTGATGCATCCCGGGCAGTTCATGGGCAGACCCAGAACAATCACCTGCACCGTGGGCTGCCTGCCGGGTTGGCCTGCAAGGAAAAGTTATTATGCATGAAGCTATAGATTACAACGCGCTCGGCTGGGTTCGAAAAGAACTGGGTGAAACGCTGAACCAGGCGCGTTTGCAGCTGGAAGATTATGCGGAAAATAGTGAAAATGAGGTCCTGTTGCAGCGTTGTGCCATGCAGTTGCATGAGGCACTTGGTCCATTGCAGATGGTCGGTATCAAGGGTGCGGTTCTACTGACAACTGAAATGGAAGAGGTGGTTGCAGACCTGCTGCAGGGAACAGTTGACCAAGCAGAAACTGCTGTGGAATTATTGATGCAGGCATTTCTGCAATTGCCGGATTATTTGTCGAATATTCGTTCCGGTCGTCAGGACTGGCCACAGATGCTTCTACCCCTGATCAACAGCCTGCGTGCAACCCGCGGTGAACAGCCTTTACAGCAAACAGCCATTTTCTCGCCGAATTTATCGGTACGAATGCCTGTCTCGGTATTTGATGTCCGTGCAGAGCCTGTCAGACAGGATGTGTCGTCTATAGCACGTGCTGCGCGTGTTCGATTTCAGAGTGGATTGCTGGAGTGGTACAGGAATAAAGAGGGTAATGCCGGTCTGCGAATCATTGTAGAGGTGCTGGATGATTTGCAGCAGTGTGCCGCCAGTGAGCCTGTTGCCCGTATATGGTGGGTGGGTTCCTGTGTGGCAGAGGCACTACGTGATGGCTTGCTGGATGTGTCCGTTGAGACGAAACAGTTGTTTGGTCAGCTTGATCGGCAGATCAAGCGCCTGATGGACTCAGGGGAAAGTGTGTTTGACGACGTATTGTCAGATGATCTTATGAAAAACCTGTTATTTCGGGTAGCCCTTGCTACTTCAGAATCAGAGAAGATCGGATTGATCAGGGAAACCTATGGCGTCAAGCAACTGTCAACTGACTGTGAAGTGACAGGTTCAGTGAGTGATGAGCTGATTGCCTGCAGTGACGAAATGATGCAAACAGTCACTGTTAGTATCCGCAGTGATATTGAGCGTATCAAGGAACGCCTGGAACAGTTTAACCATGGTGACGGTCATGATGCCCGGATATTGCTTCCAGTGGCGGATGATTTGCATGCATTGGCAAATACGCTGGGCATGATTGGAAAGGTGGAACAATCTGAAGCCGTTGCAGTCCAGGAACAGTCAGTCCGTGAGTTTGTATCGGGTAGTGATATGACTGCTGCTGCCGGGTTTGTGGTGCTGGCCAATACACTGGTATCTGTTGAAGATGCTTTAGGTGGTATTACTGGCGATAATGCCGAAAGTGCTGCATTTATGGGGGGAATTGATGCGGTTACGCGAGAGGTTGTTGCCAGTATTGGGCTGGCGAAGGAGGCAATCAGTGAGTTCATCAAGGCTTCCAGTGATTTTGATTCCCTGTCTGTTGTCCCGAAACTGCTCAATCAGATCAGTGGTGGCTTGCAACTGGTTAATCAGGAAAGATCTGCGGTTGCAGTAGATCAGGTTAAACAGTTCATAACGCGAGAATTGATCGAACGGCAACAACCGCTTGATGATAATCAGCTTGATCTGCTTGCAGATGCGATCTGCAGTATCGAGTTTTATATTGAGGGGATAGGCGAAAACCGCAGCAATACAGGCACATCCCTGGATGTGGCCGAACAAAGTATGGCAAAACTGGGCTATCCCTGCCCGACAGTGACTGCTGCGACAGGCAATATTCCTGAATCTTGTGTTCAGGAGCCGGCTATTCATGAAATGGAATTGACAGATCATCCGGATACGAGACAGGAAAACGTTGTTCCTGAGGAAAGTCAATGTGCTGCAGAAGATGTACCGGTAATCACAGAGTTGCAGGTAATTGCACCCGATGGTGACGCGGAAATTCTCGAAATATTTATTGAAGAGGCTGAGGAGGAATTACATAAACTTGCCGCACTTGTACCCATATGGGTTGCTTCACAAGATGCAGAATACCTGGCCGATATTCGTCGTTCGTTTCATACGCTGAAAGGTAGCGGCCGCATGGTTGGTGCACTTTCAATTGGTGAGCTGGCCTGGAGTATTGAAAACCTGGTGAACAGGGTTGTCGATAAGACAGTCGAACCACATGATGCAATTAAATCGGTGCTTTCCGGCTCGGTGGATGCCCTCAAGCAATTACTGGCACAGGTTAAGGGCGGCACGGTAGAGGCGGATATCGATGTGAATGATCTTGCCAGGCAGGCATTCAGATACTGTGATCCCGCTGCAGCTATCGAGGCAGAAAGCATCGGGGATGATGCTGATAACAGTATTGAATATTCGGCAGGGAGTGATCCGGAGGATCAGCTTCCAGAATGTGATAATACTCCCGTTAAAGAGCTGGTGGCAGAACGGCGATCATCCACGAACCTGCCTGTACTGTCAGACGATGCAGATGCAGAGATTGTTGAGATATTCCTTGAAGAGGCGGCAGAAGAAATTGCCAGTCTTGCAGCAGCGATTCCTGTCTGGGTGGTTCAGCCAGAAGATGACGATGTACTTGCCAGTGTACGCTGGAGTTTGCATACCCTGAAAGGTAGTGGTCGTATGGCAGGGGCTATGGTGGTGGGTGAGTTTTCCTGGTGCGTGGAGAACCTGCTAAACAAATTGATTGAAGGGGTAGTAGAGCTAAATGAGGAAATACAGTCCCTCATCAGTGATGTGCCGGATATCCTGTCACAGTTGATCAGGCAGGTGCAAGACGGGCATACACCAACAATTGATACGGATGGCGTGATGCAGCGGGCAGATGCACTGAGCCGTGGTGAAGATCTTGTAGCAGAAGCCTGCCCTGTAAATGATGCCTCACTGCAGGATATATTCAGGAATGAATGTGACGATCATCTGCAGGCTATAGAAGAGTTTCTTGCTGCTGGAGACGAGCCCTGTGTTGTGAGTGAGGCCTTGTACCGTGCGCTGCATACCCTGTCGGGCATCTCGGAGTCAGCAGAAGTTGTTTCGCTTCGCGCGCTGACAGGCGACTTGAATAATTATTTTGATGAATATTATCATGCGCAGCAGTTCCTCTGTCAGGATGCGATTAATGTCTTGCGCGCGAGCGTGAAGGAGATATCGGAAGCAGTGCAGCGATTGCCTGATCTCTCCTTTGATGATGCGCAGCAGGGAGTGCTGCGCGACAGGATTGCAGCATTGCCTCGCGTCGTTGAGCAGTCAGTAGAGTACGAAGAACTCCGGGATCTTTCCGAGCCCAGCGAGTCTGAATCTGCTGAGGTAGAGCAGATCGAGACAGAATACTCAGTTGAGCCGGATCCATTCTCGGGTATGGACCAGGAACTCTACGAGATTTTTGTTGAGGAAGCGTCCGAGATTATTGACAGTAGTGAGGTAGTGCTGCGCGCGTGGTCCGGGCAGCCTGATAACAGTGAACACATGACCGAATTCCAGCGTCAGCTGCATACCATCAAGGGTGGGGCACGCATGGTTGATATTCAGGCAATCGGTGATCTGAGTCATGTGCTGGAATCATTGATGACACGCATCGCAGACGGGGTAATTCCAACAACTGACGAGTTGTTTGCGCTAATGCAGGAATCGCAGGACCGTCTGTCGGAGATGCTGGAGCAGGTCAAGGCCCGGAAAATACCGGCTGTGGCGACGCAACTGGAGGCCCGCCTTAAAGCCTTGTGGCAGACTGAGTGTGAGCCGGCAATAAATGACCAGCAGGTCAGTAGTTCCGAATCAAATGATGAATCAGGAGTTGAAGCCACTGTCGCTACGGATGCGGCAGTCGTGCAGGAGGCAGCTCATGCAGAAGAATCCGCTTCAAGCGACGGGAATGTCGCTGAGTTGGTGACTGCAGAGAGCGATGTGGTGCACTGTGGCACAGAATCCGGCCATGAGGCTAGGGTGGCTGTTGAATTGCCCGGGTGTAAGCCTGTCTCCCTGCCACAAAAGGTAAAACGTCAGCAGCAGACGCGGGTTCACAGTGAGCAGGTCAGGGTTCAGTCAAACCTGCTTGATGACATGGTGAACTATGCCGGCGAGATTAATATTTACCGTTCGCGTATGGAACAGCAAGTGAGCGACTATCGCTTTAATCTTGCCGAACTGGACCAGACTACTGCTCGTCTGCGTTATCAGTTACGCCAGCTGGAGATGGAAACAGAGGCACAGATTCTTTTCCGTTACGAGCAGGAGGCAGATTCAAGCAACCAGGATTTCGATCCGCTGGAAATGGATCGCTATTCAAACCTGCAGCAGTTATCCCGGTCCCTGGTAGAAAGTATCAGTGATTTACACAGTCTCCAGGAGTTAATGGAGCATACCACGCGTGAATCAGAGACCCTGCTGTTACAGCAATCACGCGTCAGTACTGATTTGCAGGAAGGGCTGATACATACCCGGATGACCCCGTTTTCCAGCCTTGCCTCGCGTCTGAGACGCATTGTGCGGCAGTCGGCCCGACAACTGGGAAAGAAGGTTGACCTGGAACTGGTAGGTGCCGATGGTGAAATGGACCGCACGGTTATCGAGCGGATCATTGCACCACTGGAACATATGCTGCGTAACGCCGTAGCTCATGGCATCGAACTGCCGGAACAGCGAAAGGCGGCAGGCAAGCAGGCGAGCGGATCAATTACGATTAGGTTTGACCGGGAAGGTCCTGAAATTGTATTGCGTATCGAGGATGACGGTGCAGGTATCGATACGGGAGTGATTCGTGCGCGCGCCACAGAACGCGGGCTGATGTCGGAAGAATCACAATTGACAGATAATGACGTCATGCAGTTCATCCTGCAGACCGGTTTTAGTACTGCCACAGAGATAACGCAGATATCAGGCCGTGGTGTGGGTCTGGATGTCGTTAACAGTGAAGTAAAACTGTTAGGTGGCTCGTTACACATTGATTCAACTGCCGGTCTGGGTACCCTCTTTACGGTGCGTCTTCCATATACACTTGCAATCAACCAGGCATTGCTGGCCATGGCCGGCAAGGAAAAATTCTGTGTGCCTCTGGGCAGCGTTGAAGGTGTTGTACGTGTCAATATCGAAGAACTGGTGGCCTGTTACCGTACTGATGAATGTCTTTATAATTATGCAGGTAACGAATACCAGCTCAAGCACCTGGGCACCCTGCTGAATACCGGTGGTGTCGATATGGGCAGGTCCCAGGGACAGGTACCGGTGTTGCTGGTGCGTATAGGTGAGAAACGTATAGCCTTGCAGGTTGAAGCCCTGATGGGGAATCGCGAGATTGTCATCAAGCCGGTCGGTGTACAACTCAGTACAGTGGATTGTATCTCGGGTGCAACCATTCTGGGTGATGGCAGTGTTGTCATGATCCTTGATATGGCCGCGGTAGCGCGAATGAATGTGCGCGCCAGGTTGCCTGAAATAGCTGCTGTTCCGGGTGAAGAGTCTCGCCTTGTCGTTATGGTTGTGGATGATTCAATCACGGTACGTAAGGTCACCACGCGCCTGCTTGAACGCAATGGGTACAAGGTGTTGACCGCAAAGGATGGTGTCGATGCCATGGGGCAGTTGCAGGATGTGACGCCGGACATGATGTTACTGGATATCGAAATGCCAAGAATGGACGGTTTTGAACTGGCTACACACATGCGTAACGATACCGAGCTGAAACATGTGCCAATCATAATGATTACATCACGAACCGGTGACAAACATCGGGAGCGTGCACAACAAATCGGTGTGAACAGGTATCTGGGTAAGCCCTACCAGGAAAATGATTTGCTGGACTCCATTCAACGAATAATCGGTATCTCGGTAGATGGAGCAGTCGCATGAGCGGGACGGAGAGGAGAGAGATGAGCATGATGGATGATGTTCAGGACAAGGTACGTAGTTTATGGGTGCCTCTGCGGGAAATGAATCTGCTGTTGCCTAATGTGGCAGTTGCAGAGATCAGCAGTTACCGTGTACCGAATGCCTGTGAGGGCATGCCGGAATGGTTTCTTGGTATGGTTCAGTGGCGCGAACAGGATCTTCCTGTGATCTCGATGGAAGCGGTATGTGGCTTGAATGTACCCTCGAATCCGGTTTTTTCGCGACTGATGATAGTGAATTCCGTGAACCCGGGCAGTCCGCTTAAACACTTTGCAATTGTTACTGCCGGTTTGCCGGGGCTGATTCAGTTTGGCGATGACACGGCAGACGAGGTCGCTGACTATGGGAACGATGGTCTGAAATGCATAGTTCGCATTGGCAGTGAACAAGCAGTTATTCCTGATCTTCCCTATTTGCAAGGCCTGCTGGAAAAGCACATGGTTGCCGCCGCCTAGCTACAATCTCCCCACAATGTTTGTATGCCGGCAAGTGCCGCCATCGCGGCAGTTTCAGTACGCAGAATGCGTGGCCCCAGACAGATTCCAAGAAAGCCGGTAGATTTAGCCAATATTTGTTCATCAGCGTCTAAACCACCTTCAGGGCCAATCAGTACATGAATTTTTTCATAAGGTGGTTTCAGAGTACCCAGCCCTGTTTCGCTGTCCGGTTGTAGCAGCAATCGTAGTCCGCTGGTTTCCTGGTTGCTCATCCAGTCTGAATAGTTCCTGGCTGCTGCCAGTTGTGGAATGGTGGCTCTGCCGCATTGCTCGCACGCACTTATTATTACACCCTGCCAGTGTTTTAAACGCTTGTCGAGACGGCTCCCTTTCAGGTGCTTCTGGCTGTGTTGCGTCCATAGTGGCTGAATGGTTTTTACTCCCAGTTCAACCGTCTTTTGTAGAATAAAATCCATGCGGTCATTGCGAGTGATGCCCTGCAGCAAGGTAATATCCAGTGATGGCTCTGGCCGGACTGTGATTGCCTCGGCAATTTTCAGGATGATTTCGGAGCGTTTGATAGTCTTGATAAAGGCGCGATGTTCACAGCCTCTGCCATCGAACACATGAACAGATGCGCCGCTTCGCAAGCGCAGTACATGAGCGACATGGTGTGCTGTCTGGCCGGTGATAGCCAGTTCCCCACCCTGGATGAATATTTGTGGCGTATATAAGCGGGATATGCGCATGGGTCAGGTTGTTGCAAAGTGGTTGTCCCGACCTGTATTCGCTGGCAGCGGGTCAGCGGCAGGGTTGATGCGGTTATTGACTATATTGTGATGCATCAAGCCCCAGGTTATTCCAGATGGCCAGTACCGGTTCGGCACGATTGAGCGTGTAGAAGTGCAGCCCCGGTGCACCCTGTTCGAGTAATTGGGCACACAGCCTGGCCACAACCTCTTCTCCAAAGGTGCGTATGGATTCCAGGTCCTCGCCGTAGGCTTCCAGGCGTTTGCGGATCCAGCGCGGTATTTCTGCGCCACAGGCATCAGAGAAACGGGCCAGTTGATAGTAGTTGGTGATTGGCATGATGCCCGGAACGATGTCGATGTTGATGTCGATGCTGTTGCATCGATCGATAAACTGGAAGTAGGCATCCGGGTTGTAAAAATACTGTGTAATGGCGCTACTGGCCCCTGCGTCCACCTTGCGTTTGAAGTTGGCAAGATCCTTGCCAGGGCTGGTTGCCTGCGGATGATATTCCGGATAGGCGGCTACTTCGATATGAAAATGGTCGCCGGTCTCCTCGCGAATGAATGCGACTAATTCATTGGCATAGCGAAATTCCCCGGCTTCAACCATGCCGGACGGCATGTCACCGCGCAGCGCCACGATATGGTTGATGCCCTTGTCCCGGTAGCCGGTCAGCATCTCACGGATATTTTCACGGGTAGAGCTGATGCAGGACAGGTGCGGTGCAGTATCGATACCGGATTCTTTCTGGAGGTTAATGACAGTCTCGAAAGTGCGGTCACGTGTCGAACCGCCGGCACCAAAGGTGACAGAAAAGAAACGTGGCTTTATGGCTGCCAGTGCCCTGCTGGTGGCTGCCAGCTTTTCAATTCCATCCGCTGTTTTTGGCGGAAAAAATTCACAGCTGAAGACCGGACTTGTTTGTGTCATGGGATGGATTGAGCTGGCATGCGCACGCGTCTCAATAACGGTAATGTTCCGGTTTATAGGGCCCCTCTACCGGTACACCGATGTAGTCGGCCTGTTGTTGCGTCAGTTCCGTAAGCTTGACGCCGATCTTGCCAAGATGCAGCCGGGCAACTTCCTCGTCCAGTTTCTTGGGCAGTGTATAGACACGGTTTTCATACTGGTCGCCCCGGTTCCACAGTTCCATTTGTGCCAGCGTCTGGTTGGTGAAACTGTTGGACATTACAAAGCTGGGATGGCCAGTGGCACAGCCCAGGTTGACCAGCCTGCCTTCCGCCAGCAGGATGATGCGATTGCCACTCGGCAGGATGATATGGTCAACCTGTGGTTTGATATTTTCCCACTCGTAATTCTTCATGCTGGCGATGTCGATTTCATTGTCGAAGTGCCCGATGTTGCAGACAATGGCCTGGTCTTTCATTACCAGCATGTGTTCATGATTGATGACATGATAATTACCGGTTGTAGTCACAAAAATGTCGGCCTTGTCAGCAGCATCATCCATCGTGACGACACGGTAACCTTCCATGGCAGCCTGCAACGCACAGATGGGGTCTATTTCGGTGACACATACCGTACATCCCAGGCCTTTCAGTGACTGGGCACAGCCCTTGCCGACGTCACCGTAACCAACCACCACCGCCACCTTGCCGGCAATCATGACATCGGTTGCACGTTTGATGCCGTCCACCAGTGACTCGCGGCAACCGTACAGGTTGTCAAACTTGCTCTTGGTGACCGAGTCGTTGACATTGATGGCCGGGAAGGGCAGTTCACCGCGTTCCTGCATCTGGTACAGGCGGTGCACACCGGTTGTCGTCTCTTCGGTTACGCCCTGGATGTTTTTCAGGATATTCGAATACCAGCCGGGATGTGTGCTCAGACGGGACTTGATGCTGCCGAACAGGGCAATCTCTTCCTCGCTGCCAGGGTTATCCAGTACCGACGCATCCTGTTCGGCTCGGGAGCCCAGTATGACCAGCATGGTCGCATCACCGCCATCATCGAGGATCATGTTCGGTGTTCCACCATCATGCCACTCCATGATCTGGTGTGTGTACTGCCAGTACTCATCCAGCGATTCACCTTTCCAGGCATAGACAGGGATATTGCGTGCGGCAATCGCTGCTGCGGCATGGTCCTGCGTTGAGAAGATGTTGCAGGAGGCCCAGCGGACCTCGGCACCCAGTTCTACCAGTGTTTCGATCAGTGCCGCAGTCTGGATGGTCATATGCAGGCTACCGGCAATGCGTGCACCTTTGAGTGGCTTTTCTGCACCGTATTGTTCGCGCAGTGCCATCAAGCCGGGCATTTCGGTTTCGGCAATAGCGAGTTCCTTGCGTCCCCAGTCGGCCAGTCCGATGTCGGCAACCTTGTAGTCGGGTGAGATATCTTCAGCGGTTTGTATCGTCATTCTATGTCTCGCAAGTGATTAAACGGTTTGGTTTGTCTTGTGCAGGCCGGCGGTTTCGCGCAGGATGTCAGTCTTGTCGGTTTTTTCCCAGCTGAAGCCACTGTCCTCGCGACCAAAGTGGCCATAGGCAGCCGTGGTTTTATAACCGGGTTTTAGCAGATCCAGCATGGCAACCAGCCCACGGGGGCGCAGATCGAAATGTTCGCGTATCAGTTCGATCATGCGGTCTTCCTCAAGCAGTCCGGTCCCGAATGTCTCGATGCTGATGGATGTGGGTTCGGCAACGCCGATGGCGTAGGACACCTGGATTTCACAGCGTTCTGCCAGTCCGGCCGCCACAATGTTTTTTGCCACGTAGCGTGAAGCGTAGGCCGCGGAACGGTCAACCTTGCTCGGGTCCTTGCCGGAGAAGGCGCCGCCACCGTGACGTGCCATGCCGCCATAGGTATCTACAATGATCTTGCGGCCGGTGAGACCGCAATCGCCGACCGGGCCGCCGATGACAAAGCGGCCGGTCGGGTTGATGTGGATGTGTTCACCGGGACACTGCTCCAGCCATTCGCCTGGCAGTACCGGTTTGATGATTTCGTCCATGACTGCCTCGCGCAGGGCTTCCAGTGAAATATCCGGATCATGCTGGGTTGACAGCACCACGGCATCAATGCCCACTGGCCGGTTGTTCTCGTAGCGAAAGGTAATCTGGCTCTTCGCGTCCGGGCGCAGCCAGGGCAGTGTGCCATTCTTGCGCACATCTGACTGGCGTTTTACCAGGCGGTGTGCATAGGTAATCGGTGCGGGCATCAAGACATCGGTTTCGTTGGAGGCATAACCGAACATGAGTCCCTGGTCTCCGGCACCCTGTTCATGGTCGTCGCTTTCGTCGACACCCATGGCAATGTCCGGGGACTGTTTGCCGATGGCATTCAGAACGGCGCAGGATTCCCAGTCAAAACCGATCCTGGAGCTGTTGTAGCCGATTTCGCGCACGGTCTGGCGGACGATGTCTTCCAGATCTACCCAGGCGGAGGTCGTGACCTCGCCGGCGATGATGACCATGCCGGTTTTGACCAGGGTCTCGACGGCGACGCGGGCGCGGGCATCCTTTTCAAGAATGGCGTCAAGCACGGCATCGGATATCTGGTCAGCAACCTTGTCAGGGTGGCCTTCGGAGACGGATTCGGATGTAAATATATGATTGTCAGGCATAAAAATATTTTCGTATTAATAAAACCTGTCAGTTTACCGTACGCAGCTTATGTTTTCACCTGATATCTATTCCCTGCTAATATGTTGATCCATTTGCCATCAAAAGGGAGCGATTATGGTCAGTCTGGAAACGCCAGTATGCGAGTTTGGCAAAGCTGCCATCGATTTCTCGTTACCCGGAATCGACAATCGCTCGTGGTCGCTGGAGGATTGCCGTGGCCCGCGTGGCCTGCTGGTGATGTTTATCTGTAACCATTGCCCGTATGTGAAGGCGATCAGCGAACGCCTTGTCCGCGATACCCGTGAACTAATAGATTTGGGCGTCAACAGTGTCGCCATTATGTCCAACGATCCGACTTTATATAAGGAGGACAGTTTCGAGAACATGCAGGCGGTGGCGCAGCAATATGACTTTCCGTTTCCCTATCTGGTGGATCACTCCCAGGCAATTGCAAAGGCCTACGGTGCCGTCTGTACCCCGGATTTCTTTGGGTATAACAGTGACTTGCAGTTGCAGTACCGCGGACGACTGGATGCAAGCAATAAGGCGGCTGCAGCACCTGATGCGCCCCGGGAGTTATTCAATGCCATGCGCGAGGTGGCTGAAACAGGCCGTGGTCCGGTACATCAGGTACCCGGTATTGGTTGTTCAATAAAGTGGCGGGAGTAACCGCAGCAAGATTAACCCGATCGCTTATAAGTTCTTGTTATAGAGCAATAAAGCGTTGAACTATTGACGCGCGCCTACCCCCATCCGTGCTATTGCCGTAGGAGGCAAACTAGTGGAAAATAGCGCGCCTTAAACCGAGGGACGAAGGTCGGGTTGGCAGTCGCAGTTGTTTGCCTGGCCTTGCTTACTTTTTTGATGTGGTTGATTGCCTCAGTGCTGACAAGCAGGTGCTGGAGGCTTTTTTTGTCGCCGTAACAAGCTTGTTAATGGCGAGAACGCATCCTGCGGGTTCAAGCAGTGCCCGGTACTGCCACGGCGTGGCGAAGTTAAATTTTACAGAATTCAAAATCAGAACAGGAGAACAACATGGCTCAACGGAAAGATCTCGCCAATGCCATCCGTGCGCTCAGTATGGATGCCGTGCAGAAGGCAAATTCCGGCCACCCGGGTGCGCCCATGGGAATGGCGGATATTGCCGAAGTCTTGTGGAACGATCATCTGCAACATAACCCGGGTAATCCGGACTGGTCAGACCGCGACAGATTTGTGCTGTCCAACGGTCATGGATCCATGCTGATTTACTCGTTGTTGCACCTGACCGGGTATGACTTGAGCATTGACGATCTGAAGAACTTTCGGCAACTGCATTCAAAGACACCAGGCCACCCCGAATACGGTTACGCCCCCGGGGTAGAGACAACCACTGGTCCCCTGGGACAGGGTATAACCAATGCGGTTGGTATGGCCATTGCCGAGCGTTCACTGGCGGCTGAATTCAACCGTGACGGTCACGATATTGTGGATCACAACACCTTCGTGTTTCTCGGTGATGGCTGCCTGATGGAAGGTATTTCTCACGAGGCCTGTTCCTTGGCCGGTACGCTGGGTCTGGGCAAGCTGATTGCGTTCTGGGATGACAACGGTATATCCATTGATGGCCATGTTGAAGGCTGGTTCACGGACGATACGCCAAAGCGTTTTGAAGCCTATGGCTGGCATGTGATCGACGCTGTTGACGGACATGATCCGGCGGCACTGGAGAAAGCGATTGTTGAAGCAAAGGAAGTCACCGACAAGCCCACCATGATCTGCTGCAAGACAACTATTGGCTACGGTTCGCCAAACAAGGCCGGTACCCATGGTTGTCACGGTGCTCCCCTGGGTGACGACGAGGTTGCTTTGACGCGCAAGGAACTGGGTTGGGAGCCCGAGCCGTTTGCCGTACCCCAGGATATTTACGATGGCTGGGATGCAAAAAACAAGGGGCTTCGGGCGGAAGCGGAATGGAATGATAAATTCGCCGGCTACAAGGCGAACTATCCCGAACTGGCTGCTGAATACGAGCGCCGCATGGCCGGTGAGCTGCCGGCAGACTGGACTGACAATGCCGCAGCGTTCGTCAAGTCCGTGAATGACAAGGCCGAGTCACTGGCCACCCGCCAGGCCTCGCTGAAGTCCATAGAAGGTTATGCACCGTTGCTGCCGGAGATATTTGGTGGCTCGGCTGATCTGGGTTGTTCCAACCTGACAGAGTGGTCGGGTTACAAACCAATGCGTGCTGACACTCCTGACAGCAACTATGTCAACTACGGGGTGCGTGAATTTGGCATGTCGGCCATCATGAATGGTGTTGCACTGCATGGCGGCTTCATCCCCTTCGGTGCCACCTTCCTGATGTTTTCCGAATATGCGCGTAATGCACTGCGCATGGCGGCGTTGATGAAGGTGCAGAGCATCTTCGTTTACACCCATGACTCCATTGGTCTGGGTGAGGACGGTCCTACACACCAGGCTATCGAGCAGATCCCTACACTGCGCATGATTCCGGGTATGGCTGTCTGGCGGCCCTGTGACACGGTAGAGAGTGCCGTTGCATGGCAGGCAGCCATTGAGAAACAGGACGGACCTTCCTGCCTGATCTTTTCCCGTCAGGGTCTGCCACATCAGGAACGTTCGGCTGAGCAGATCGCCAATATTCGCAAGGGTGGTTACATCCTGAAGGATTGTGACGGTACCCCGGATGTCATCATCATCGCGACCGGTTCTGAAGTGGCGCTGGCCATGGGTGCCGCCGAAAAGCTTGCGGACAAGAAGGTCCGTGTGGTGTCCATGCCGTCAACAAACGTGTTCGATGCCCAGGATGAGGACTACCGGGAAACCGTGCTGCCAGGCAATGTAACGGCGCGTGTAGCCGTCGAGGCTGCGGTTACAGAAGGCTGGTACAAGTATGTTGGTTTGAACGGTGCAGTGGTTGGTATAGACCGCTTCGGTGAATCTGCCCCGGCGGGCCAGCTGTTCGAACTCTTCGGTTTTACGGTTGATAACGTCGTCAAGGCAGTGAACAGCGTTGCCTGAGTGTTAGTCGATTTAATATGTATGCCTGCCCGGTTGCGGGGCGGGTTGGTGATTTTTAATACTACTTTAGGAGAAATTTTATGACTATAAAAGTCGGTATCAATGGCTTTGGTCGTATTGGCCGGATGGTCTTTCGTGCTGTGGCAAAGGATTTTAACGACATTGAAATTGTCGGTATCAATGATCTTCTGGATGCCGATTATCTGGCATACATGCTGAAATATGATTCGGTACACGGTCGTTTCGACGGTGATGTTTCCTCGGATGAGAACAACCTTATTGTTGATGGCAGGAAGATCCGGCTGACTGCCGAGCGCGATCCCGCTGACCTGAAGTGGGGCGATGTCGGTGCAGATATCGTTGTCGATTCAACAGGTTTTTTCCTGACAGAAGAAGGTTGTCAGAAGCACATTGATGCAGGTGCAAAGAAGGTTGTACAGAGTGCGCCTTCCAAGGACGGCACACCCATGTTCGTTTACGGTGTTAACCACGAGACCTATGCAGGTCAGGCGATTGTTTCTGCCGCGTCCTGTACCACCAACTGCCTGGCACCAATCGCCAAGGTGTTGAACGATAACTGGGGCCTCAAGCGTGGCCTGATGACCACGGTTCATGCGGCAACGGCTACCCAGAAGACCGTTGACGGTCCTTCCCAGAAAGACTGGCGCGGCGGCCGCGGTATTCTGGAAAACATTATTCCTTCATCAACAGGTGCTGCCAAGGCTGTCGGTGTGGTACTGCCCGAGCTGAACGGCAAACTGACCGGTATGGCTTTCCGTGTACCGACATCCGACGTTTCTGTTGTCGACCTGACGGCCGAGCTGGAAAAGGAAGCATCTTACGATGACATTTGTGCGGCCATGAAGGCGGCCTCCGAGGGTCCGATGAAGGGTACGCTGGGCTATTCGGACCACAAGGTTGTTTCAACGGATTTTCGTGGTGTAAGCCAGTCCTCGATCTTTGACGTGGGCGCCGGCATCGCGCTGGATGGCACCTTCGTGAAGGTGGTTTCCTGGTACGACAATGAGTACGGCTATACCTGTAACATGATGCGTTTTGTGCAGCATATTGCCTGAAGCTTCTGCGTATCCCCTGATGGCAACTTCAAGTAGCGGTTGCCATCAGGGGCAAGAATTGAACTGTCACAATCACGATTGTATTAACCCAAATTCCGGAGTCGCCCATGTCTGTTCTCAAGATGACCGATCTCGATCTTCACGGTAAGCGTGTGCTGATTCGCCAGGACCTGAATGTACCGATCAAGGACGGCAGGGTAACCAGTGACAAGCGCATTGTTGCATCCCTGCCGACTATCGAGCATGCCATGAATGCCGGTGCAAAGGTGATGGTGATGTCGCATCTTGGTCGCCCGACTGAAGGCGAATACGATGAGCAATTCTCCATGATTCCTGTTGGCGATCATATGTCCGCCTTGCTTGGGCATAATGTTGAAATGGTCAAGGATTGGGTAAATGGTGTCGGCAGCATGAATAACGGTGATGTTGTGCTGTGCGAGAATGTGCGTTTCAATGCCGGTGAAAAGAAGAATGATGATGAGCTGTCAAAAAAGATGGCAGCCCTGTGTGATATCTACGTGATGGATGCCTTCGGTACCGCGCACCGGGCACAGGCCTCGACCCATGGTGTGGCCAAATATGCCCCTGTTGCCTGTGCCGGTCCGTTGCTGGCCGGTGAACTGGAAGCGCTTGGCAAGGCACTGGACAATCCGGCCCGGCCCATGGCCGCTATTGTTGGCGGGTCCAAGGTTTCCACTAAATTAACGGTGCTTGAGTCATTATCCGGCGTGGTTGATCAACTGATCCCGGGTGGTGGTATCGCCAATACCTTTATTGCGGCCAGTGGCTACAATGTTGGCAAGTCACTCTGTGAAGAAGATTTGATTCCCGAGGCAAAGCGCCTGATGGAGGCCGCCAGGGCAAAGGGTGGCGAGATCCCGGTGCCGACGGATGTGGTTGTTGGCAAGGAGTTTTCGGAGTCTGCAGAGGCAGTTGTCAAAAAAGTTGAGGATGTCGCAGACGATGACATGATCTTCGATATCGGTCCGGAAACGGCAGCCCGTTTTGCCGAAATGATGAAGACCGCAGGCACCATCGTCTGGAATGGCCCGGTCGGTGTATTTGAATTCGACCAGTTTGGTGAAGGCACGAAGACGCTTGGTGTGGCGATCGCTGCCTCCGATGCATTTTCCATTGCCGGTGGTGGCGATACGCTGGCTGCCGTGGATAAATACGGTATTGCGGACAAGGTGTCCTATATTTCTACTGGCGGTGGCGCTTTCCTGGAGTTCCTGGAAGGCAAGAAACTGCCGGCGGTAGCCATGCTGGAAGAACGGGCAAAGTAGCATACCGGGACAGGCCGCATAAACGAGAATAATATAAACTGACACTATGCCAAGACGTACGAAGATTGTCGCGACCCTTGGTCCGGCCACCGACGGGAAGCATGTCCTGGATGAAATGATCCAGGCGGGTATGGATGTCGTCAGGGTGAATTTCTCGCACGGTAACCCCGAAGATCATATCAAGCGCGCAGAGACTGTGCGTAACCGTGCGCGCGCGCACGGACACCAGGTCGGTGTGCTGGCCGATCTGCAGGGACCCAAGATTCGCATCGAGCGTTTCAAGGAAGGCATGATCCGCCTGGAGAAGGACGACAGTTTTATCTTCGATTCGGCTCTGGATGCGGATGCAGGTACCCGGGAAAAAGTGGGTGTTACCTACAAGAGTTTGCATGAAGACGTTTCCCGCGGTGATACCCTGCTTCTCGATGATGGCATGCTTGTGCTTTGGGTCGAGGAGGTGGCAGGTACCGAGATTCGTTGCCGGGTTGTTGTCGGTGGACGATTGACCAACAGCAAGGGTATCAATCGCCTCGGTGGTGGTCTGTCTGCAGAATCTCTTACCGGGAAAGACCGTGAGGATCTCAAGGTCGCTGCTTCCATGGGGGCCGACTATGTGGCAATTTCGTTTCCACGCTCTGCGGATGATATTCACCAGGCGCGTGAATTGCTGCGCGCAGCGGGGGGGCATGGTGGTATTGTCGCCAAGATCGAGCGTGCAGAGGCACTCGATGCGCTGGAGGAGATTGTCGAAGCCGCAGACGTGGTCATGATTGCACGCGGTGACCTGGGTGTTGAGATTGGTGATGCAGAATTGCCGGCTGTGCAGAAGAGAATCATCAAGGTGGCCCGTTCACATGACCGGGTGGTCATCACGGCGACACAGATGATGCAGTCGATGGTCGAAAGTCCGATTCCAACACGTGCCGAGGTATTTGATGTAGCCAATGCCGTTATTGATGGTACGGATGCCGTGATGTTGTCGGCGGAAACGGCAGCTGGACAGTATCCTGCCAAGGTGATTGAAGCGATGGACCGGATTTGTGTCGGTGCAGAGCGCCAGCGTACTTCCACGGCGGCGGAACGCCGCATCAATATTCGCTTCAAGCAGGCAGACGAGGCCATAGCGAAGGCTACCATGTATACGGCCAACAGCCTCGGCGTGAAGGCGATTGCGGCCCTGACCGAGTCGGGATCAACTCCCTTGTGGATGTCTCGCATCAGCTCCGGCATTCCGATCTTTGCCATGACCCGTCATGTCGAGACGCGCAGAAAGGTAACCCTGTACCGTGGTGTTTACCCGGTCAGCTTTGATGTGACAACGCCGGACCACGCAACGGTCAACAAAGAAGCAATCGATGAACTGATGAGGCGTGGTGCGGTGCGTGACGGAGATCTGGTGATCATCACCAAGGGTGATTTAATGGGAGTGCACGGTGGAACCAACGCCATGAAAATCATACGTGTCGGTGAACACGAAATTATGGAGCAATAGTTTATCCCCGGTGGATGCAATTAATGGTAATACACGAAATGGCTCCTGGAGCCCGAATATATATAACATCTAGTAAACGACTAACCTGTAGAATTATTAGGAGAAGACAATGGCCATAATATCCTTACGCCAACTGCTGGATCACGCTGCCGAACACGGCTACGGTGTTCCAGCCTATAACGTCAACAATATGGAACAGATGCATGCCATCATGGAAGCAGCTGATGAAACTGACAGCCCGGTTATCTGCCAGGCGTCAGCCGGTGCGCGCTCCTATGCAGGTGCCCCTTTCCTGCGGCATCTGATTCAGGCTGCCGTTGAGCAGTGGCCGCATATTCCTGTCTGTGTACACCAGGATCACGGTTCCTCTCCGTCCGTTTGCCAGCGTTCCATTCAACTGGGTTTCAGCTCGGTGATGATGGATGGCTCACTGGGTGCGGACATGAAGACGCCGATGAGTTATGAGTACAATGTTGATGTGACCAGCAAGACAGTAGCCATGGCTCATGCCTGCGGGGTGTCTGTCGAAGGTGAACTGGGTTGCCTGGGTTCACTGGAAACCGGCATGGCCGGCGAAGAGGATGGCTCCGGTGCTGAAGGTGTACTGTCACATGACCAGTTACTTACAGACCCCGAAGAGGCTGCCAAGTTTGTTGAAGATACCAGGTGCGATGCCCTGGCCATTGCCATCGGTACCAGTCATGGTGCCTACAAGTTTACCCGACCACCGACTGGCGATATCCTTGCAATAGACCGCATCAAGGAAATCCATGCCCGTATTCCTGACACTCACCTCGTTATGCATGGTTCATCCTCTGTACCCCAGGACTGGCTGGCGATAATCAACGAGTTTGGTGGCGATATGGGCGAGACCTATGGTGTGCCGGTCGAGGAAATCCAGGAAGGGATCAAGAATGGTGTACGCAAGGTCAATATCGACACTGATCTGCGTATGGCTTCTACCGGTGCTATTCGCAAGCACATGCATGATAATCCTTCAAACTTCGATCCGCGCAAGTACCTCAGGGCGGCTACCGATGGTATGCGTGATATCTGCAAGGGCCGTTACGAAGCCTTTGGTACCGCCGGTAATGCATCGAAGATCAAGACGATCACTCTGGAAGATATGTACAAGCGCTATGAAAGTGGCGAGCTTGACCCGACGGTGAAGTAAGCAGTACGGGTTGTTGGTAAAAAGGCGGCTTCGGCCGCCTTTTTTATTAGGCAAAACGTGTTACAGACACATTCGCCGGTTTCCCCAGGGAATCTGAAGCCAACCGGAATAAGCGCTAACGCGTAATTTCAGGGTAAATTGATCGCATAGCCTCTCTCTATGTGCGTTGGCTGAGCGCAAGAATATATAATAACTTCAATAAGATATATCATTTTCTGTGTCGTCCATCCGAGTGGCTGGCAGACTGTGTGCCAGTGCCGCGACAAGGTCTCAATTTACTCCATTTCTGTCCGATATGATCTCTGTAAAAGTGTTGATATTTCCTCGTCTTACGAATGCTTAATCAATATGGAAACGGAACAGAATGAATTGTCCGGCATGAGCATGAATGCGCACAGGCAGGGTATGGGTGATGCAATGCCTGCTGATCTCAATGCGTCCGTAGTTCAGAACGTGAGCGTGTTCGAACCCCGGTTGCAGAATCAACAGATAGAGCTTGTATATACACAGGCTACGGCTGCCGTGGTGACTGCGTTCATATTGGCTGTATTAGTTACTCTGGGTCTCTGGTCTGTTGCAGACCATTCACAACTACTGCTCTGGCTGGGAGCGCAGTCTATTCAGACTGCTGCACGATTGATGCTCACGTACCAGTATCGGCATGCACCGGAAGGGCAGCGAAAGTCTGCCCGGTGGGCAGTGTTGTTCATATCGGGTGCGTTGCTTTCGGGTGTTATCTGGGGCTGTCTTGGTCTGGTGTTTGATTTTTCCTGGCCAGTTGAATATCAGACACTGGCTCTTATGAGCCTGGCCGGTATGCTTGCAGGTGCGATTGCATCCTATGCAGCGGTGCTGTCTGTCTATATTGCCTTCATGGTACCGGCTATCCTGATTCCTGCACAATCCATGCTGATGCACAACAGCAGTATCAGTCACAACATGGGGTTGATGTTAATGCTTTTTGCCGGGGTGTCGCTGGTGATTGCAAGAAACTATAACAAGAGCGTGATTAAATCACTGCAGCTACGTGAGGAGAATAATCTACTGCTGCGTGAGACTGCAGATATCAATGTTGCACTGCAGGCAGAAGTGAGCAATCGACTTCATGCGCAGGGCCTGCTACTGCGTGAGCGGCAATTATTTACAAAGGGCCCGGTTACCGTATTTCGCTGTGCTGCTGAAAACGGCTGGCCTATCGAATATGTCTCGGAAACAATTTCCCACTATGGGTACGACAGCAAGCGCCTGGTTGAGGAGAACATCCGCTATAGCGAGATTATTCATGCAAACGATGTCCAGAGACTCGCTGATTCAGAGCTGCAAACGGGAGCGGATGGCAGCCGCTATATCGGGATTGATTACCGCGTAGTATGCAGTAATGGTGATATCCGCTGGGTATACAGCTATAGCATCCCGGTGAAGGATGAGGCCGGTGAGTTAACGCACTATGCGGGATATATACTCGATATAACGAGTCGCAAGCAGGCAGAGTTTGAGCTGGAGCAGGCAAGAGAGCATGCGCAGGTAACCTTGCACTCGATTGCAGACGCGGTGATTACAACTGATGTCAACGGTCAGGTCGAATACATGAATCCAAAGGCCGAGCAACTAACAGGCTGGGAGAACAGTATTGCAAGAGGGCTGCAATTATCGAGGATCTTTTGCCTCTTCAATACGGAGAGCCGGACTTCATTGCATGAGCCTGTCAAACAATGTTTGCGCCATGGTGAAATAATAAAATCAGGGAGTGATGCAAGCCTGGAACGCCATGACGGAGAGCTTTTTTCTGTTCAGTATTCTGCTTCACCGATACTTGTTGAGACCGGATCAGCCCTGGGTGTGATACTGGTTATCCAGGACGTAACCGAGGCGAGACAGATGCAGGAGAAGATCTCGTTTCAGGCGACTCATGACACCCTTACAGGTCTGATTAATCGCGCGGAGTTTGAGAGACGGCTTAACTATGCTATCGAATCTTCCTGTTGTGCACATGAAAACCATGTGCTCTGCCACATTGATATTGACCAGCTGAAAATCATTAATGATACCTGTTCACCTGAGTCAGGAGATGGTCTGATCAGGGATGTCACCGGCCAGATTCAAGGGTGTCTGCGCGAGTCAGATGTGCTTGCACGGGTGGCAGGCGATGAGTTTGGCGTTTTGCTGAAGAACTGTTCTCCGGGTGGTGCTGTTGAACTGGTTGAAAGAATTCTCTCCGCCATTCGTGAGTTGCGATTCACCCGATGTGACCGGGTCTTCGAGGTGACTGCCAGTATTGGCGTGGCGGTGCTTGATTCCGATACCGGCAGTGGCACTGAAGTGATGATTGCAGCTGATCTTGCCTGTCATGCAGCAAAGGAGGCGGGTGGCGACCGCCTGCATCTTTACCATTCAGCGGACCAGAATCTTGTACACAGGCACAATGAAATGCAGTGGGTCTCGAAGCTGACGGAAGCCATCGAATCTGACAGGCTGGTGCTATATTGCCAGGACATCGTACCGGTCATCCCGGATAAGGATGCCGGTCACCACTTTGAAGTGCTGGTGCGGATGCTCGATGACAGTGGTGACATCATACTCCCTGACAGGTTTCTGCCTGCGGCGGAACATTACAATCTGATTACCGGTCTTGATCGGTGGGTGATTAGTCAAAGTTTTGTATGGTATGCCAGACACTGCACGACTGCGGGTAGTTCAGGGCTGGATACCATCTCTATCAACCTTTCAGGTGCTTCAGTCACGGATACCGGATTCCTGGATTATATAAAAAACCAGATGAAGTCGTTCGAAGTGCCGCCGGGTATTATTTGTTTTGAGATTACCGAGACAGCTGCCATTGAAAATATTGAAGCGGCGACTGATTTTATTCATGAACTGAAACGTCTGGGTTGTCGATTCACGCTGGATGACTTTGGTAGTGGTTTGAGTTCCTTTGCCGGCCTGAAAAACCTGCCGGTAGACTACTTGAAGATCGATGGCAGTTTTGTGAGGGATATGGAGACGGATTCGGTTGACTGTGCAATGGTGAGCGCTATTTACCAGCTGGCCAGCGTGCTTGGGATAAAAACGATCGCAGAATTTGTAGCGAACGACAATATACGCAAGAAGCTTGCTGATATCGGTATTGATTATGTGCAGGGTTATGGCATATCGAAGCCTTTGCCATTGAATGACCTGAATATTGCTGCAACACGCTCAGCCTGAAATTATTACAAGTGACAGCGCAATTGCACCGGGTAATGCCTGAACGAACAAAATCGTATGTTTTACTGTTAATGCGCCATAAACACCGGCCACGATAACGCAGACAAGAAAAAAGACGGTTATTTCGTTTGAAGGCTGGCGGGAAAGCATACCCCACAGAAGGCCGGCAGCAAGAAATCCGTTGTACAGTCCCTGGTTTGCTGCCAAGGCAGCAGACTGATCCGCAAATTCACGCTTCAAGCCAAAGATTCGCCGTCCAAGTGGTTTCGTCCACAGGAACATCTCCAGTACCAGGAATACAAGGTGCAGTATGGCAACGGCAGTGACGGCTATGGTGGCAGCCATAAATGACTCCTTCGGGGGTTTATATAACGAGTGCCGGTTCATCCAGCAGGCTCGCCTGTTCTCTCAGTGAAAGGACATGCTCTTCCCAGTACCGTGGGGTATTAAACCATGGAAATGCTCTCGGGAATGCCGGGTCATCCCAGCGTCGCGCCAACCAGGCAGCATAGTGCATGATTCGCAGAGTGCGTAACGGTTCAATTAACAACAGTTCCCGGTGATCAAAGTCACGGAATTGCAGATAACCCTCCATGATGTCCATTAATTGTCTCTGCATCTCGTGTCGTTCACCCGAGATCAGCATCCAGAGATCCTGTACAGCAGGTCCGGTTCTGCAATCATCAAGGTCAACAAAGTGTGGCCCCTGGTCTGTCCATAAAATGTTGCCCGGGTGGCAATCACCATGCAGACGGATGGTGTTGATGTTGCCGGCATTGCTGTAAATTTCGGTGATCTGCTGCAACAGGTCTTCCGCTAGCGTGCGGTAGGCTGTTTCAATGTGTGAGGGGATGAATCCCTCTGCCAGCAGAAACCGGTATGACTTGAACCCAAAGCTGTCGATGTCCAGCGTCGGTCGATGTGTAAAGGTCTCTGAGGCCCCCACCATGTGAATGCGTGCGATAAACCGGCCCATCCATTCGCGATGTTCCTGTGTGTTCAGTTCCGGCCAGTGACCTCCCTGGCGGGGATAGAGGGCAAATCGGTAGCCATTGAAAGTGTGCAGTGATGTTCCGTTGATTACCCGGGGAGCTATTACCGGTATGTCCTGATCAACCAGTGCCAGGGAAAATTCATGCTCTTCAATGATTGCTGCAGATGGCCAGCGCCCCGGACGGTAGAACTTCGCAATAATGGGTGTGTTGTTTTCTATGCCGACCTGGTAAACACGGTTCTCGTAACTGTTGAGCGCAAGAAAGCGCCCATCCGTGAGGTAGCCGCAATTGTCGATGGCGTCCAGCAGGATATCCGGTGTCAGTCCGGCATAAGTAACCGGTTCGGGGGATGTCTCGTCAGGGGGCACGATCAGGCGTAGCTCCGGGTAGGTTGATAGCCAAGGTTATATTCTTGCGTATGGTAGTGAAAAATGTGCTATGTCCCTAATTATTTTATGAAATTAGATATAATACTTTTACTTATGTCAAATATATGACGATACTGTTGCTATATCAGCGTGTGGGTATTTGATTTATGAAACGACATTTAAGACCTGGTCCACCCATACTAATGGCCCTCCTGCTGTTAATCATCCCGGCCCGGATTAGTCTGGCCGCTGTCAGCGCCACATCGGGCAGTCATGCGGTAGCGCACCCAGGCACAATATCTCTTCAGCAAAAAAAATCGCTTATTCATAGTCAGGTACCTGACTATGCGCCTGACCGTGTGCTCGTCAAGTTTCATCCCGGGACGGCTGCCTCGGAGATCGGTAAGGCACACAGGCAATCCGGTGGCAAACAATTGAAAGTCATTCCCGGTATCGGGGTACATGTTATGCAGGTCCCGAAGGGTAGTGTAGAAAAGAAGATCGCAATCTATCAGGCCAACCCGAATGTTGACTATGCTGAGCCCGACTTCTACCGGGTGCTGATTATTCCGGACGAGGGGAATGACCCAGGGCCATCTGCAGGCGGGATTATTACCGGCAGGGAATATTTCGAAGAGCAGTGGGGACTGAATAATACCGGGCAGCAGCATACCTCTTTTGATTTCCTGGGTAACCCGATACAGGTCAGCGGTGTCCCCGATGCTGATATCGATGCGCCCGAGGGGTGGGACATCACGACCGGTGATTCTTCAGTCAAGATTGCTATTCTTGATACCGGGATCGACTGCGACAGTGTCGAACATGCCGGACAATGTGTCGAGGAAATCAGTTTTGTCGGGGATTACAGTGATTACCTCGATGATCCTGAAGACTATGTCGGGCACGGGACCCACGTTGCCGGCATCGCCGCCGTACATACCAATAACGGGATCGGCGTGGCGGGGGTAGGCTGGAATTCGTCACTTGGGAACCTGAAGACCTGTTTCGCCTATCAGCTTGATTTGTTACCGCCATTAGGTATCTACGTGACTGTCGGTGTGTGTCCGCTTTCAGCCTCTGTAGCGGCTATTACCCATGCGGCAGACTCTGGTTACCACGTCATCAACATGAGCTATGGTAGTGATGAGCTCGATGGAAATGGTGATCCCATCGGACCGCCTGCACAGCCCAATGCGGAAACAGATGCCATCAGCTACGCATGGAACCAGGGTGTGGTGCTGGTCGCCGCCGCAGGCAATGACAATAACACGACCCGGATTTATCCGGCAGCCAATGATGATGTAATCGCGGTCGGTGCAACGGACCATTTTGATGACCGGGCATCCTTCTCCACCTTTTCATTGCCCGGCGACCACTGGGTCTCACTACTGGCGCCGGGGGTGGATATCCTGTCTACCAGCCCTGTTGCAAATTGTATTTTTCTTGCAGAAATACTCGGCTTTCCCTTTGACCCGCAAACGGAGGGTTGTATGACATGGAATTCCGGAACCTCGATGGCCAGCCCCCATGTTGCCGGCGCAGCAGCACTGGTCTGGGCACACCTGTTTCCCGGGCAGGCACCGCAATCCTGTATCAGTCCGAGCGGGATACCCTGTAATGAAGTGGTGCGCAGTCATCTTGAACATGGCGCTGACACCTCGGGGGCTATTGCACAGAATCTCCTGTCCTGGAGTCAGTACGGGCGTTTGAGCCTGTATGGCATGCTCAGTATTGTCGATACCGATCTTGATGGCCTGCCGGACGGTGTCGACGATGACGATGACAACGATGGCATCCCGGATAGTGAAGAGTCATTATTGGGCACAGATCCTTTATTGGCCGATACCGATGATGATGGTTTGAGTGACTCGGAAGAGAGTGCATGGGGTAGCAACCCGCTGAATCCTGACACTGATGACGACGGTTTCAAGGATGGCATGGAGGCTCTGGCTGGATATGATCCAGTGAACGCAACGGAATTCCCCACCTGGGGTGACATCGATAACAACGGAGTCGTCAATGCAGCAGACGTGTTGCTGGCCACTCGTGCGGTGCTGGGTATGATGACGCTGAATAGCGCCCAGCTGGCGCGAGGTAATGTGGCACCACTTGTCGGGGGTGTCCCTGACTCGAGGCCGGACGATGATTTCAATGTTGCCGATTTATTGCTGATAACCGGCAAGGCGACCGGGTCGATCAGTTACTAATCATCGGGAAGAAAATCAGAATTCGGCGGCTTCCACTTCCATGTAGGCCTGCGCACCTTGTGGCCCCAGTTCCTCATCATAACCGGCCCATTCCTTGTATTGTTTTGTGGCTTGCAGTGAGATCGCTTTTACATCGCTGCTGTCCAGGTCCCCGTTAAACGCTTTTTGTGCCGATGAATAGACAGCCTGCAGGTAGTCGCGGTATGCCTTTAGTATCGTCGCATCACCGGTCGGGCCATGTCCCGGGATCCAGGTCGATGCGTTGATTTCGCTTATCTTGTCCACCGTGCTTATGTTTCCCGTGAAGTTCCCGTCTGACATTCTCGGGATGCGATCAGCAGTCACATTGTCTCCCAGAAAAATCACTCCATCTTCCTCGACCTCGATCATGATATCGGTGCGGGTGTGGGCCTGACCGTGGTGGTGTATACGAAATGTCTTGTTGCCTATTTTGAAGGTATCGCCGTGATTGACTGCATGACTGGGTCCAACAACCCGGGTACCTTTTGTCGCGCCTTCTGTCAGCCTGTCCATTAGTTCAACCCAGGTATCACCGCTGCCAGCGTCTACCATGGCCAGCATTTCGGTATGTCCGTAAATCGGAGCATCCGGGTAGGTTGCGCGGATTGCCTGGTTTCCCAGCCAGTGGTCACCGTGGATATGGGTATTAAATACGGCAATGACCGGTTGATCTGATACCTTCTTCAGCATCCGCAGTACCATTTCACCGGCCTGCACGCTGGAGCCCGGGTCAACAATTACGACACCCTCACTGGTTAACACTATGCCCGGA
The DNA here is from genome assembly GCA_039714975.1 of Pseudomonadota bacterium. Taxonomy (GTDB): domain Bacteria; phylum Pseudomonadota; class Gammaproteobacteria; order UBA9214; family UBA9214; genus UBA9214. Next base: position 29,060 of record JBDLIH010000002.1, on the reverse strand, counting down.
TTGTTCATGAATCCCTGGTTGCTGACATTGGGCATTTCCAGCGGGCCGTGTATCACCCATGTGTTTTCGGCAACCTTATCGAAAGGATAGTCGCGGACCGGTCCTCCCGGGGCGGCTGACAGTGGTGTAATACTGGCAAGAAAAAGCGAACACAGGACGGCAATGATTGCTCTCATGACGGGGAACCTTTTATACAGAGTCAGTAAAGAGCATAGCGCATCAGGTCAGTCTCTGCTGTCCCTGATTTGCTCGTAGGCGGCCTTGATCTGCTGGGTCTTCTCGGTTGCCAGCTTGATCATCTCCTCCGGCAGTCCCTTGGCGATCAGTTTGTCAGGATGATGCTGGCTCATCATGCGCCGGTAGGCCTTTTTTACTCCGGCATCACTGGCAGATTTTGGGACACCCAGAATTTCGTAAGCCTGTGCCAGCGTTTGCTTCTGGTCGCCGGCCGTTCTGCCGGTGCCGGAGAAGCTGAACAGGTGCTCGATATCGGCATGGCTGAAGCCCAGCTGCTCGCCAATAGAGAAAATGACCCGTTTCTCGCTGGCATGAAAATGCCCGTCTGCCATGGCCGTGGCAATCTGGATCTCCAGGAACATCTGCATAAGGTTGTGCCGGCGGGAGCATTCCCTGCGGAACTGCCGTAGCACTTCGTGTAACGGGAAGCCGGCCTTCTTGCCCTCGTTAAACAACCGGATGGCGGCTTTGCGCTGCTGTGCATTCAACTGCATGCGGCCCATGATGGAATTGGCAGCGGCGATTTCATCCCTGGTTACCTTGCCGTCTGCCTTGGCAATGTGCCCCATGACCGAAAAAGTCGTTGTAAAAAAAGCCGTCTGGACACGCTCCTGCTGACCGGCACCAAAGGCCCCGTGTTCATCGGTGACCCTGATGCCGCGATCGAAGTTGCGGCCAAGTGCCGCCCCGAGCAGTGCGCCCAGTGGGCCTCCAAACATGAATCCCAGTGTGCCGCCGAGCAGCGTTCCCCACCAGGGCATCAGTGAAAAAACCTTTTTCGGGAGTGGTTGTTCGCGGGGGGCAGGTAACTATCCTGTTCTACTATAAGCTGTGTGCACGTCATGGTTATTTAAAGGCGGGCAGGGGTGTCGTGATATACCACGCCTTGATTTCAGGATCATATTTCCATAATTGCCTGTCAGTCAACGTCGTCAATGTCATACGCTCGTCATGATAGTAGATGATCTCAACTGCCATATTGACTTCCGCATGGTCTGCTGAGGTCGTGGTGCTCAGAACGTTGTACGAGGTCACCTTTATATGCTTGAGTAATTCCGGGTCAGGCGAATAGTTTGCATTGCCTTCGAGGCGCCTGAGGCTGTTTGCCGAACTGAAGTCCACCCAGCGTATGGCGGTTTCATATTGCCAGAGTGCCTTGTCGAGGGTGATGGACTTTTTACTGTCGTCAACGGCTGCACAGGCCGACAGCAGCAGGCTGGATATCAGAAACAGAGTGAATGCGCGCATGGATTGATCCGGATGACTATTTATTAACCACTTCAACCTGCAGTATGACACCCTTGGCACCCACAACCTTTATGGTCGAACCTGCTGGCAGGTCATCGCCATTGATACGCCAGGTGGAGTCATCAACACGGATGACTCCGTTATTGTTGATAAGCGGTTCAGTGAGTGTAAATGTACGACCGATATACTGCTCGCCACGTCTGTTCAGGGTGGGCTGGTCTGTAACTACCGGATTGGCACGCTGGTAACGCCGGAACAGGGTAATGCTGACGACCGCTATACTCGAGAATGTCAGTAACTGATATTCCCAGCCAAAATCGGGTATTGCAAGCAACACGAATCCGGTAATGGCGGCGGCGATGGCCAGCCAGAGGAAGAAAAAACTGGGTGCGCTGACTTCAATGATCAGCAGAATGCCGGCCAGTATCCACCAGTGCCAGTAGTCAATACTGGAAAATAATATATCCATTATGCTGGCTCCTGCTTACCCAGTGCCTCCTTTGCGATTTCGGCGATGCCGGCGACCGAGCCAATAACGCCCGAAGCCTCAAGTGGCATCAATACCAGCTTCTGGTTGGGTGCGGACGCTATGTGCTGCAGGGCGTCCACATATTTCTGTGCCACGAAATAATTGATGGCATTGATATTGCCGCGTGCAATGGCATCAGAGACCATCTGCGTTGCCTTCGCTTCAGCCTGCGCCGATCGCTCACGTGCCTCGGCATCCCGGAACGCTGCCTCCTTGCGGCCTTCAGCATCCAGCATGACGGCCTTTTTCTCACCCTCTGCACGCAGGATTTCTGACTGGCGCAGGCCTTCGGCATCAAGGATGACGGCACGCTTCTCACGTTCGGCCTTCATCTGGCGTGCCATGGAATCAATCAGGTCCTGTGGCGGTTGAATATCCTTGATTTCTATACGCGTGACCTTGACGCCCCACGGAGTGGTCGCGGCATCGACCACAATCAATAACTGGGCATTGATCTTGTCGCGCTGTGACAGCAGTTCATCAAGATCCATGCTGCCCATTACAGTACGGATATTGGTCATGGTCAGATTGTTGATGGCACGCTGCAGGTCATTGACTTCATAGGCCGCCTTGGCGGCATCGAGTATCTGGTAGAAGACGACGCCGTCTGCGCGCACCATGGCATTATCACGGGTGATGACTTCCTGGCTCTGGATGTCAAACACGGTCTCCATCATGTTGAGCTTGTTTCCTACGCGGTCAATATAGGGGACGATCAGGTTCAGGCCGGGGCGCAGGGTCGTCCGGTAGCGGCCAAAACGTTCAACGGTCCACTCATAACCCTGCGGTACCACCTTGACACCCGCAATAACCGTGACGACTGCCAGCGCGAGTATGACCAGCGCAAATGTTGAAAAACCACCCATAGTATCTCTCCTTGATCCTGTTAAATAAGGTAAATGTCGAGGCTCCCCGGATTGTAGAACAGTCTTGCCCCCCATGTCCTGTTGGTTTCCGGGGGTAAGCCGTGCGCAGGCAGTATAAACAGCCTAAAATAGCGAGAGGTTCTCCACTTCAGGCAGGTGTCTCTTGGCAATCAGCGTCTTTGATCTTTTCAGGATTGGTATCGGGCCTTCCAGCTCACACACCGTCGGGCCCATGCGAGCCGCTGGCATGTTTGTGCAGGGGCTGGTAGACAGCGGCCTGACTGGCAAGGTGTCACGCCTGCAGGTCGAGCTGTTTGGTTCGCTGGGCGCAACCGGCAAGGGACACGGTACCGACAAGGCGCTGTTGCTTGGCCTGCAGGGTGAAGTGCCGGAGCAGGTGGACACCGATAGCATTCCCGCCCGGATCGAGCAGGTCAGAGCCAGTGGCCAGTTGCAGCTGGCGGGCGAGACGGTGCTGGCCTTCGATGTGCAGCAGGATCTGGTATTTCACCGGGATGATGAGTTGCCCTACCACCCCAATGGCATGACCTTTCATGCCTTCGACAGCAATGGCCAGTTATTGCAGCAACAGACCTACTATTCAGTGGGTGGCGGCTTCGTGGTCAACGAGACCGCGGCCGGGGCGGATCGTATTGTCGAGGACCGGACAGCGCTGCCCTTGCCGTTCACGACGGGGGAGGAAATGCTGGCACAGTGTGCCGAACATGGCTTGTCCATCAGCCAGGTCATGTTACAGAATGAACGCGTGTGGCACCCGGACAGGGATATCAGTGCGGGCCTGCTGCATATCTGGGACGTCATGCAGGAATGTGTCACGCGTGGCTGTCGCACCGAGGGTGTGCTGCCGGGCGGTCTCAAGGTCAAACGCCGGGCGGCAAGGTTGCATCGCCAGCTCTCCAGCGAACAGGAATTGCACAGGGTGCCGCTTGGCACCATGGACTGGGTCAACCTGTATGCACTGGCGGTCAATGAAGAGAATGCGGCCGGGGGCAGGGTGGTGACGGCACCCACCAATGGCGCCGCCGGTATTATCCCGGCCGTCTTGCACTACTACTGGAATTACTGTCCCGGCCACTGTGATGACGGTGTGGTGCGCTTCCTGCTGACTGCCGGTGCCATCGGTATCCTCTACAAGGAGAATGCCTCCATTTCGGGTGCGGAAGTCGGTTGCCAGGGAGAGGTCGGTTCGGCCTGCTCCATGGCCGCTGCGGCACTGACAGAGGTCACCGGCGGCACACCTGAACAGGCTGAAAACGCGGCAGAGATCGCCATGGAACACAATCTTGGACTCACCTGTGATCCCGTCGGCGGGCTGGTGCAGGTGCCGTGTATTGAACGCAATGCCATGGGTGCGGTGAAGGCCATCAATGCCTCCCGTATGGCGCTGCGTGGTGACGGTACCCACTTTGTGTCACTCGACAAGGTCATCAGGACCATGCGCGATACCGGTGCCGATATGAAGACCAAGTACAAGGAGACTGCGCGGGGCGGGCTCGCTGTCAATGTGATTGAATGCTAGACAGCGTTGTCCCCGGGTTGAGGTTACTGCAGCGTCTTCAGCTTCTCATGTATGTCCAGTATGCAGCGTTCGGTCGTTTCCCAGTCGATGCAACCATCTGTTACCGATACGCCGTACTGCAGATCATCGGGATTGTCGGGAATGGGCTGGTTGCCAAAGTTGATATTGCTTTCGATCATCAGTCCGATGATCGACTGGTTGCCTTCAAGAATCTGGTTGGTCACGTTCTCGGCGACCAGTGGCTGCAGGGCCGGGTCCTTTTGCGAATTTTCGTGGCTGCAATCCACCATAATGTAGGGGCATACGCCTGCCTTCTCAAGTGCCTTTTCACAGGTGGCAATATTGACCGAATCATAATTGGCCCTGCCATTGCCGCCACGCAACACGATATGGCCGTACTTGTTGCCGGCCGTGCTGACCATCGAGACCTGGCCTTCTGAATTGATGCCAAGAAAGTTATGCGGATGACTGACAGATTTTAATGCGTTGATGGCGACTGTGAGTCCACCATCGGTGCCGTTCTTGAAACCAACAGTGCAGGAGAGACCACTGGACATCTCCCGGTGTGTCTGGGATTCGGTGGTGCGTGCGCCAATTGCCGACCACGATATCAGGTCCTGCATATACTGTGGTGAAATCGGGTCCAGTGCCTCGGTGGCCAGGGGCAGGCCAAGCTCTGCAAGTTCGAGTAACAGACGGCGGGAAATGTGCAGGCCTTCTTCTATCTCGAACGAGCCGTTCATATGCGGGTCGTTGATCAGACCTTTCCAGCCAACGGTACTGCGCGGCTTTTCAAAATAGACCCGCATTACCAGGTACAGGGTTTCCTGTACCTGCTCTGACAGGGCCTTCAGGCGCTTGCCGTAATCCACAGCTGCTACAGGATCGTGAATCGAGCAGGGGCCGATAACGACGAACAGACGTTTATCCTTGCGCTCGAGAATATTTTTGATTGTTTCACGACCTTTGATAACGGACGCGGTTGCGAGTTCGGATGCCGGCAGCCCGGATTTAAATTCTGCTGGTGTTATCAGTCTCGAACAGGAGATGATATTGAGGTCTTCGATACGTTTATCAGTCATACAGCTTCCCGGCCACTGGGTGTTTTGAAACAGGGCCCTATTTTACGTTAAAAATCATGGTGTGCGTCCCTGACACCGGGAATATTTACCCGTTGCAGGTAAATCGATCGCGTTGCCCTGCATTGGTCCTCGACAAGGCATAATACCGCTAACCGGGCCGTTTCAGTGCTGCGCGGTCTTTTCATAAATCCGTAAATTTCTGGAGAAGCATGGCATACGAACAACCATTGGCTGGATCAGGTCCCGGGTTCGTGTTGCTGCTGCTTGGTCTGATGCTTGCTGCCGCGCAGACGCAGAGTCAGGCATCGACTGGCGAGGACCTACCTTCTGTTGTCGTGCAGTTGGCCAGGGTGTTACATGAGTCGCCACTGCCCATGCGCTCGGATTTTGCATGGCTGGCGCTGACCCAGATGGCCGAGTTCTATATCGAGGAGGCGGCCCGGGCGCGCAGGGAAGCACACCATACACTCCGTGTGCGTGATGCGTCACAGTGGGCTGCGTCTGTCGATGACTATGCCCGCAAGATGTCAGCGCTTGCTGACTCCATCACGTCTGCAACACCGATCAGCATTACCGTTGGTATTGATGACAGCGTACACATTTATGTGGAGGGCCAGCCGGTTATCCTGACCGGTGCCATTAGCGGGCAGCAGTCTGTGTATGAGCAGCGTGTCATTGAACGTTTCTGCACCCTGTATATATGTGAAGACCTGTTGCCGGAGCTGGAATATAGTGCGGGTGAAACATCTGTTGTGGCGCATACAGATGAAACAAGGGCCTACTGGAGCTTCAGCCAGTACGCGGGGCCGGTATGTATGACGAATGACGGTCTGGAATTCCAGTTTCAGCAGGCGACGGACCTCGGTGAAAAACGCGAGGCCTGTACCCGGGCGGTTGCCGAATTGAGTGAACTTGCCAGGGCAATTGGCAGGGAACAACAACAGGGTGTGCGGGTTGACTGGGACGCGCTGAAAGTCCTGCCGGGGCAGTCTGGTGAGTCACAACGTGTGATACTTGCAGCGCGGATCGACATACAACTGCCACTGCCCATGCTTGTCGAAAACCCGGATCTGCTTGCATTGGTACGGCCCTGGTTAAAGGCCAGGGTCCGGGGTGAAAGCTACTCGCTGGTTGTACTGAATGCGGAGCGTCTGATGGGGCTGGGTGACAGGCCCGACAGCAGGGTTGTCAATCAAAGGTATCCGGCATTCAATAATGTCCATGAGTGAAAACTACTTGAATAACCCTGCGAATAACCTGATGAAGTGGATATTACCAGGCGCCTGCACTGATGTGTCGCTACATGGGAAGCATAGCAACCAGTCACAACAGACGGACTGTAAAATGACGGCAACAGGGCACATACCATGATTCAAGTGAAAAACTTTACAAAAACATACAATGATTTTGTTGCCGTACAAAATTTAACATTCAGTGTTGATCCCGGTGACATACTGGGACTGGTCGGACCGAACGGTGCAGGCAAGACGACCACCATGCGCGTCCTCTCCGGCATCATTCCCCCTGGCTCGGGTGAGCTCTCCGTGGCAGGCCATGATATTGTCAGCGACCCGATCGCAGCCAAGCAGGTGCTTGGCTACATTCCCGATGATCCGCGCCTGTTTGATACCCTGACCGTCTGGGAACACCTTGAGTTCATTGCCGCGGCCTACGGAGTCACTGATTACCAACCGGCCGCCGATGCCTTGCTGCAGTTCTTTAACCTTGACGCCAAACGTCATCACGTCGTACAGAGTCTGTCGCGCGGCATGCGGCAGAAAGTGGCCATCGCCTGTGCCTATTTACATCAGCCTGAAGTGATCCTGTTCGATGAGCCTCTGACCGGTCTGGATCCGGCAGGCATTCGTGCTATCAAGGAGTCCATGCGGGAGCGTGCCCGTCAGGGTGCAGCCATCATTATCAGTTCACACCTGCTGGGCCTGGTAGAAAGTCTTTGCACGCACCTGCTGGTATTGCACCAGGGGCAGTGCCAGTGCTTTGGACGCATGGAGGATGTACTGCGGGCCTTTGATAACGCAAAGGATGACACCACACTCGAAGACGTGTTCTTTTCGATCACCCATACAGACGAGACCCAAACGGGATAGAGCACTGGCCTTGGATGCGATGCTTGTTAAATTGTTGCTGTTACGCTTTCGGGGCGGTGTCCGCCACCGCTTGCAGGAACTGAAAACGCTGCGTGGCTTGCTGTTTCTGTGTGTCACGATTGCAGTCTTTGTCCTGCTGATGAAGCAATCCTCATTGCCCGGGAATCTGCTGGGTGGCGCATTGCAGGCTGGTCCGGAACAGCTCAGGGAACAGTTTGCCCGGTTGATGCCGGCGGGGTTGCTGGCCGCCTGCCTGTTGACGGTGTTTACCTCCGCAGGCCCTGCCATACACTTCAGTCCGTCCGAAATTAACCTGCTGTTCAGCGGGCCGTTCAGCCGCCGCGCGTTGTTGCTGTACAAGATGTGCTTTTACGCCTTTGGCGCGCTGTTGAGCAGCCTGTTGATAACGCTGCTTGTTCCGGCATTCACGCATACATTGCTGGCCACCTTTCTGGGTGCCTTTCTGACCCTGATGTTTATCCAGTTATTCAGCGCGGTCATCGGACTGGTCAGCCAATTGTTGCTGGGATACTTTTATGTGCCGGTGAGGCGCAGCTACGTCATCATACTGTCGGTTGCCGCGCTTGCCGTGCTTGTCTGGTACCTTGCCGGTATGGCCAACGGCCTGGCCGGCGCACTCGCCCTGTTCCAGTCTTCATTCATTGGTAATCTGGTGCTGGCCCCCTTTGATGTGTTTGTGCATATCTTTCTGGCGCAGTCGGTTTCTCCTGATTTGCTGGGATGGGCAGCGCTCGGTTTCGCCATAAACGCAGGCCTTCTCGCCGTGATCATCCTGCTGGATGGTCATTCCTACGAGGCGTCCGTCGCTGCAAGCCTGAAGCTGCACAAACGCTGGATTCGGGCACGTCGCAGTGGATTGCTCTGGGGTGCCCAGCCCGTCGTGGTGCATTCGTTCAGGCAGCCACCGCTGGTCAGTGGTATCGGGCCAATCGCCTGGCGGCAGTTGCTTACTGCACTGCGTACTTCCAGCAAGCCCGTGCTGGTATTCCTGGGTGTGGCGATGCTTGCCGGGCCATTACTGGTGATTGCTGCAGCAGATATATCCATGTGGTCGCGTATCGGCTTTGTCTTTTTTGTTGCCGTGTATGTGCTGCCACGGTCACTGGTGTTCGATTTCCGCAGTGATCTGGATGGTATGGAGGTCTTCAAGGCGCTGCCACTTCGGGCCTGGAAGATCAGTGCAGGTCAGCTGGCTGCACCCGTACTGCTCACCAGCCTTATTGAACTGCTGTTGCTGGGGAGTGTGGCGGTGTTCCTGGATGGAACTCCACGTGTCATCACCGTCGCCATGATCTCCTTTCTCGTACCCTTCAACATGCTGCTGTATGGCCTCGAAAATCTCCTGTTTCTGTTATTTCCAACGCCTCTGGTTCCGGTCGGGCGGGTTGACTTCGACTTTCTGGGGCGCACCATGGTGGAGTTCATGGTTAAAACAACGCTCCTGATCAGTGCTTGTGGACTGGCAGCAGGTGCAGGAGTGGTAGTGCTGAATGCGGCGGGGCGTTCATGGCCTGCGTTTGCAGGTGTGGCATGGACTTCTCTGGTCCTGATTGCGCTATTGATGCTGCCCCTGTTGAGCTGGGCATTCTGTCGTTTTGATATCAGTCGCAGGTAACGGCGGTGTTCGGGCTAGCGTCTGGCGGCTGCAGGATCAAGTTTCAGCACAATACCCTTTACTGATCGGCTCGTTACCGTTGCGGGCATGCGCGCGGATCCGGCAGTCTGGTCCGTGCGGTTAATAAACTCGATTTCCAGCCGGGAATTTACCGGGTAGTGCAGGGGATCAATAGCAACAAACAATCTGGAGGGCGCCATGCCCGTTGCATGGCATTTTGCAAGCAGCAGCCCGTCTCTGTGGATTCGAATTTCTGCTTCAGCCGGCCCCTTGAAGGGCAGCTTGCGTGAAGGCGTTGCGGGTTTCCGGGAAGAACCCTCTACAAGGTCAGTGACTACTTTTTCCGTTAGTAGTTTCACCTGGTTGTGAGTATTGTCTCTGCATTCATGATCGTTGCATTATCCTCACTGCTGGGTTGAGCTGCCCGGGATTTTTTGAGCACCTCAACTTTATAGGATTCCCCGGGGTGTGAATATGCGTAGTACTACGTAGGTTGGACCGTTATTTCAGTTCGTGGTTACCACTCGCAATGGCGAGTTCAATCAGGTCTGCCAGCGACTGGGCGCCGGTTTTTTCCAGGATTCGTCCACGGTGTGTTTCGATGGTCCGGGTGCTGAGGTCCAGCTTTGTGGCAATCTCCTTATTGGCATTACCTGTGACGATCAGCAGCATGACTTCACGTTCCCTCGGTGTCAGCGATGCCAGTCGGGTACTGGCATCAATCCGGCGTGTTGCTGCATCCTGATTGGACTGGTCCTGTCGAATGGCCTCCTGGATACGTTCCAGCAGGACATTTTCATTAAACGGCTTTTCCATGAAATCGATGGCACCGGAACGGAATGCCTTTGCCGACATGGACACATTGCCATGACCGGTAAGAAAGATGATGGGAATGTTGATGGATTTTTCGGTCAGTGCCGCCTGCAGTTCCATACCGCTCATACCCGGCATCCGGATATCCAGTACCAGGCATCCGCGGTGCTTCTGGTCGAATTTTTCAAGGAAGGCCGCAGCCGAGGGGTATGACACGGTCCTGAGACCTGCGGAGTCAAGCAGTAATTCCAGTGCATCACGGACGGCGTGATCGTCATCGACAAGGAATACTGTGGGTTCAAATGTGGTCATGCTTCAGCTGCCGAAAGTGTGAAGTAAAAGGTAGCCCCGGCCCCCGGGGCGGAGTCAGCCCGGAGCTGGCCGCCGTGTGCCTCGATAATAGACCGGCTGATGGCCAGACCAAGGCCCATGCCATCCTTGCGGGTTGTGTAGAAGGTATCAAAAATATCGTCAGCCGTTGCTGCATCGAGGCCGGGGCCTGTATCACTGACTGTTACCTGAATGGTATCCACATCAGTATGCAGGCTCGAGACCCTGAGTTCACGTGTATTGTCGCCTCCGGAAAACATGGCCTCGATCGCATTATGCAGCAGGTTCAGGATGACCTGTTCAATCTGGATTTCATCGGCAACAGCAGCTGGCAGATCATCTGCCAGGTCGAGTATGAGTCTTATATTTTTCCTGTTTAGCTCTGTTTCAACAAAGCTGACCGCATTATTGATGACCCGGTTGATGTCTATCGGCTTGCGCCGGACCATACCCTTGCCGGTGAAATGGCGCATACGCCGGATGATCTCGCCGGCACGTTGTGCCTGTATTGAGGCCTGTTCCAGGGCATGGGTGAGTTTTTCAGACTTGTCTCCAGACGCAGCGATGATTCGCAGGCCGGCCTGGCAATAGGTAGATATCGCTGTAAACGGCTGGTTCAGTTCATGGGCCAGGCCGGAGGCCATCTCCCCCATGATATTGATTCGATCGACATGGGCGAGGTCAGCCTGGTGCCGGAGTGCCTGCTCTTCGGCCTGCAGGCTCCGCTTCTCCTTGCGTCTGAGTTGATGCAGCATCAACAGTCCGGCAGTGGTGAATGCAAGGAAAACGATAGCGGTATAGATTGCATTATGTGCCACTTCACTGCGAAACAATTGCTGGTCAGGCAGGTCAACAAGGTCCCAGCGGCTGTTGTTGATGGGACATGAATAGAGGATGCGAGCCAGTTCATCGGTGCTAAGCCTGAAATCCCGCTGCAGGTCCGGGCGTGTCCCCTGACCGGTCACTTCGATCAGGTCTGCCGCGTCATTTCGCAACAGCAGCAGCGCATGGCCCGGCGGCTGGATCCGCTGCAGGGTGCGTACCAGTATGTCAGGGTGGAAACTGAGGAAGAAGATACCCTGTGGTTTGCCTGCATTCCCCCAGGGCACCATGACGTCGAAGTGATACCCCAGTGGGTTCGGGTGGATGTAACCCTGTTGCGAGTAGCCGTCGTCGATAAAGGTGTGAATGTCCTGCTGGCACAGTTCACTAACCTTATTGTCAAAATCCGGCCGCATCACTTTGCCGGCTGCATTCGTGAGTGTCAGGCCGAAATATTCAGGGAAATGTTCATGGACGTGGTTTTCCAGCAGCACCCAGATCGCATCATCACCCGCATTGCTGGCAATCTCATCGAACAGATCGTGATGCTCATCGGCAAACAGCTGCATGGAGCGCTGTAATTCACTCAACAGCAGTTCCAGTTCGTCCGCCGCGCCGGTAACCGAGGTGATGGCCAGTTGATGGTGATATTCACGGAAGTCCTTCGTACTCTTCCACGCCTGCCATGCCAGCATGGTGCCGACCATCACCAGCGTGATCAGCGCATAGGTCAGGTAATTGCGGGTTGGCAGCAGCTGGTTAGAACTCACTGGTCACAGATATGCCGGTTGTCAGCCATGTCTGCAGCTTCCTGAGGGGTGGTCGGCATGCCGGGCATCGCACCCGCCATCATCTTGCTGCATGTCTGCATCTTTTTCATGGATTCATTGCTTGATATTTCCCGGGCGAAGGCAATGCCCTCTTCCCGGGCCTTGTCACGTTTGCCGCTGGCACACAGGGCATCCACCTTTGCCTGCATCTGGTTTGCCCGTTGTTCAAACTTTTTCATCTCGGACTGATCGATTTCGGCCATGCAGGCTTGCATCTTCTGCGCCTGTTGCATCATGTTCTGCATGTCGGCCTCGCTCATATTCTGGAAATTCTGAGCGCTGGCCAATGCCGGCAGCAACAGGATCATGAGTGTTGTGATTGTTTTCATGGTGTTCTCTCCGTGAGGTTTACTTTTTATCAAATGCGTGTCTGCACCCAGCGGATGATATCAGATACTGCCATGGCGCCGGACTGGCGTGCGACTTCACGGCCATTCCTGAATACGATCAGGGTCGGGATGCTGCGGATACCCAGTTGGGCACCAATGTTTTGTTCTGCCTCGGTATTGAGTTTGGCCAGACGTACCCCGGGTTCAAGTTGCGCGGCGGCCTGTTCAAAAGCCGGCGTCATCATCTTGCAGGGTCCGCACCACGGTGCCCAGAAATCGACCACGACCGGGATATCGTTGCGATTGATGTGTTGCTGAAAATTGGCGGCAGTCAGCTCCAGCGGGTGCCGGTTAAACAGGGGCTGATGACACTTGCCGCACTTTGGTGCAGCGTTCAGTTTGTCTGCGGGAATGCGGTTGGTCGCAGAGCAGGCAGGACAGACGATATGCAGCGAGCTACTCATGTTCAGGGCCCGATAGTCTTTGTAATTGTGTGTGCAGCAGCTGAACTTCCTCGATCAGGTCCAGTGCCAGTGCAACGCCTGCCAGGTTGATGCCAAGGTCCTGTTGCAGATGTTTTGCTGTACGGATCCGGTGCAGGCTGACGCCGGAGAAACACCAGTGCGATTTGTCAAAACCGGTCGGTTCGATCACGCCTTCGTCCACCAGTTCGATAATGAATTCAGCATGCACTGCGCAGGCATCACAGAGTTCACGCAGGCTCAGACGGGCTTCCTCTTCAAGGATGATCCCGGACATGATATCAGTGAGTTGTGTAACCATTTTTAAACCCCCAGTCCTGCGCGCGGGTTGAAATCAAGCGCCTGCTGCATGTCCTTGTAGATGTCCTTCGCCTTGTCGGTGGTTGCTGCCGGCAGCGCTATACCCATGATTACATACAGGTCACCAGCCGGCTTGCCGGGGATTCCGCGGCCCTTCAGGCGCAACTTGCTGCCATTGGTCGTCCCTGCCTTGATCTTCATGTCGACAGCACCAGCCGGTGTCGGTACCTTGATGCTGGCACCCAGCGCAGCCTCCCAGGGAGCGACCGGTAAATCAAGATAGACGTCCCTGCCATCGACGCGGTAGATGCTGTGCGGGTTGAATTCAATCTCCAGGTACAGGTCGCCGGCCTTGCCTTCACCCATGCCCGGATTGCCCTGGCCGGCAAGCCGGATGTGCTGGCCCTGTTTGACGCCCCTGGGAATATTGACCTTGAGGACGCGTTCTTTTGTCGTGACATGGCCCTGTGCATCCACTTCCGGGACCCGCAGGCCGAACGAGCGGGTAGCGCCGTTCATGGCGTCTTCCAGGTCGATGAGCACCTTGGCGTGGTGATCGCTGCCACGGGCGTGAAAGCCACCCTGTGTACCATAGCCACCCTGACCCGCAGTACGGAAGCCCTGTCCGAACAGCGATTCGAAGAAGTCACTGTAGGCACCGGCGTCGGCACCATCGCCGAAGCCGCCGGTGTAGCCACCGCCGCTGAACTCAAAGCCGGCATCCCAGTCGGGCGGGGCGTTGAAGTCCTGCCCGGCCTTCCAGTTGGCACCCAGCTGGTCATAGGCCGTGCGTTTTTCCGGGTCCTTGAGGACCTCGTAGGCTTCGCCAACCTCCTTGAAACGCTCCTCGGCGTCGGCCTGTTTGCTGACGTCCGGATGATATTTTCGTGCCAGCTTTCGATAGGCGCGTTTGATCTCGTCCTGGGTGGCGTCCCGCTTGACGCCCATTACTTCATAGTAGTCTTTGAATTCCATATATTTCCTGTAGTACCTGGTTGAATCCCTGACGGATTTACAGCACCTGTTCCGTATTTTATTGGGTACTGATCACGCTTTTTCAATCCACGTCGTCATCCGCTATAGCTCAAAGGCCTGATGCAACTCCGGCATCACCACCCGGGTATTGTCCAGTAACTGGCTGAAGGCGGTCATGCTGTCCTTTTCGCCATGTACCAGGAAGGTGGTGTCCGGGTTGTCGGCCTGACGATGCCAGGCCAGTAATTCCGTCTGGCCGGCATGGGCCGAGAATCCGCCAATGGTATGAATGCTTGCCCGTACCGGGTAGTCGTCACCAAAAATGCGGACGCTTTTCGCCCCGTCCACGATGCGGCGTGCCAGGGTCCCCTGTGCGGCATAGCCGACGAATACAATGCTGCTGTGTTCACGGCCGAGGTGCAGCCTCAGGTGATGACGAATCCTTCCGCCGGTACACATACCTGAGCCGGCCATGATCACGGCACCGCTGGTGATCTGGTTGATGGCCATGGACTCGGCCGTCTCGCGCGTGAAGTGCAACCCGGAAAACTGGAAGGGATCGTGCCCACGGGCAAACAGGCCAGCGGTGTGCTCGTCATAGCATTCCCGGTGCCGCCGGAATATTTCCGTGGCGGAGATGGCCATGGGGGAATCGAGAAATACCTGCAGGAAATCGGGCAGGGAGCCCTGTACCTTGCCGGCATGCAGGTAGAACAGCAGCTCCTGCGCACGCTCCAGGGCAAAGGTCGGTATGACCACATTGCCGCCACGTGTCAGGGTCATGTTAATGACGTCATACAACTCCTCAATGGAAGGTTCGAGTTGCTTGTGTTGCCGGTCGCCGTAGGTGGTCTCCATCACGACCACGTCGGCAGCCGGTGCCTTGTCCGGATCGCGCAGGATTGGCCGCTCGCTCAGCCCCAGGTCACCGGAAAACAGGATGCGGTGCTGTCTGGAACCCTCGGTCAGTTCCAGCAGGATGCAGGCCGATCCCAGAATGTGCCCGGCATCGAAAAAGGTGGCCTGTATGCCGGGTGCCAGTGGTATGGCCTCGTGGAAGCGCGCGGTACGGCCAAAATATTCAAGTGCGTTCAGGGCATCAAGGGTTGTATACAGTGGCACAATGACGTCCGCTGACTTGCCGCGCTTCCGCGCCCGGCGGTTCTGGTAGCGCGCCTCTTCTTCCTGCAGGCCGGCGGCATCCAGCATGATCAGGCGCGCCAGTTCACGGCTGGCCGAGGTGGTAATGATCTCCCCGCTGAAACCGCGATTGACCAGTAGCGGGATGCGTCCGCAGTGATCCAGGTGGGCGTGGGTCAACAGCAGATAGTCGATGGCGGCCGGGTCGAAGCCGAAGTCGTTGGCATTCTCCTCCTCCAGTTCGCGGCCGCCCTGGTAGAAGCCGCAATCGATGAGGATGCGCTTGCCGGCGCATTCCAGCAGATGGCAGGAACCGGTAACACCCTGTGCAGCACCATGAAAGGAAAGTTTCACGGTTTGTCCTGCCCGGGCAAATCGGGGGAGATCAGGGGCTCATCGCATTGTGCGTACCAGTCCAGGATGCCCTGCCAGGCCTCCTGTGCGTTCTCCGCGAACCAGAATATTTCACGGTCCTCGTCGTACACCACACCCTCATCAAGGAGAAAATCAAAATCTATTACGCGCTGCCAGTAATCACGGCCAATCAGAATGACCGGCACCGGCTTGATGGTGCGTGTCTGGATCAGTGTCAGGGTCTCGAACAGTTCGTCCATGGTACCGAAGCCACCCGGAAAAGCGACCAATGCCCTGGCGCGCCGCAAAAAGTGCATCTTGCGCAGCGCGAAATAGCGGAACCGGAAGCACAGATCGGGAGAGATGTAGGGGTTGGGGAACTGCTCGAGCGGCAGGTCGATATTCAGCCCGATAGTCTTGGCGCCGCTCTCGAAAGCCCCCCGGTTGGCCGCTTCCATGATGCCGGGTCCGCCACCGGTAATGATAACCATGCGGTTGTCCAGTGAACCCTCACCGGATTCAGCCACCAGTCGTCCAAGTTCCTGTGCTTCGGTGTAATAGCGGCTGTTTTCCAGGATGCGCCGGGCGATAGCCAGTTTGCGTTGCAATGCCTTGTCATCCGGCTGTGCCTGCAATTCCTGCTGCAGGTGGTCAACCCGGCGTCGTGCGGTATCCGGCTCGGAAATGCGGGTGCTGCCAAACACCACCACGGTGTGCTGGACACCCTGTTCCATTAGCAGTAGTTCGGGTTTCAGGTAGTCGAGGTGCAGGCGCAGGCCATGTGCCTCGTCGATCTCCAGGAAATCCACGTCCTGGTCGGCGCGGCGGTAGCTGGGGGCATCCAGCAGGGCCTGAATGCGTGCCGGGGCACCGGGGTCTTCCTCGAAGGTCTTGGGCTGGCCTTCCGGCAGCGGCTCGCGCCGGTGTTCGGGGTTGGGTGGCGCAGGGATGTCAGGCCGGTCCTTGTCATCCATGGCGGTCATGTCATTCCTCTCTCAATGCCTGTCGCTTGTGCTTCAGTCCCTGTTGGTAGCCTTGCGCATCGCCAAAGGCGATGAACTGCAGGTAGCGTTGATGCGGATCCACGAGGCGGTTGGCATGGTGGATCGGGCACCAGTACTGCTCGGTACGTGAAATGATTTCGCGCGCATAGGCGATGACGCCACTGCCATAGCTGCAATAGGTACAGTTTACCTTCTCGATGGTGTTCAGGTAGGCCAGCCTGTGCCGGTCGTTGACCAGATAGTCCCGCCGTGCCACACGCGGCACGCCGTAGGCGCGGAAACAGATATGTTGATAAAGAGTAAAACTCAGGTCCATGATGACCAGCGGCACGACCATGCTGTAGATGACGGGTGCGGTAACGACGCTGCGCCAGTCGGCTCCCAGCAGGTAGCGGAATGAGTTGACCCGGTAGCGCCGTTGCAACTGCTGGACCTCGCGGGAAAAGCGTACCCGGCCGTCCTCCAGGGTGTAGCGGAACTTTTCACGCGCTTCCTCAAAGAACTGTTCTAGCTGTTCCTGGAGGCCACGCATATCCTCCAGCAACTTGCTGATGTCAGTGTACATGACCGTTGTCCTGTGTGATGTTGTGCTTGTTACTATAGTCTATATCACCACAGTCCCCTACACCTTGAGACTGCGACCGGCAGAAAATGGATAAGTGGAACAGCAAGACAACGGCCGGAACGGCGCTGGAATCATTGGCGGGATAAAAAATCACCGGGCGAAGATCGGCCGGGGACGAATTTACGGGGTCGAATACCGGAGATATCCGATGACTTCGGCCTGGTCCATATCCTGGTAATGAAATGGCAGTGCTTTTGGGGCAAGTTAAGTGCCATTCTGATTGGACCCCGGTTTTCTACTTATATGTCTCTGATTACCTGCAGCATGTCCAGCGCGGTGACAATGCCTTTCAATTTGCCTTTGCGGGTAACGAAAACACGATGGATCATTCCCTTGAGCATGGTCTCTGCAACTTCCTGCACGCTGTCTTCCTTGCTTACCTTGAATATCATGGGGGTCATGATTTCCCGTACCTGAACCGGTGACTCATACTGGGTGTGGAATACCCGCAGTTCTTCATTGCTCACGTGCCGTTCCAGTTCATACAGATAGACATCGTGGGTATTGTTCGTATCGGTATCCTTGTCCGTCATGCTGTTATGACGCACGAGATCAGTCAGAGACACAACACCGACCAATTCACCGTCTGCGTCCGTGACGGGCGCCCCTGAAATGCTGTTATCAACCAGAAATCCTGCCAGTTTGTCCAGCGGCCAGTCTGCATCGACGGCAAGCACGTCGCGCTGCATTACATCGTTGACAGTAAGTTTCCCAATTTTTTTCTTTGCGTTAGCCATCATGCGCTCCTGTAAATTTATACTTTATTACCCGTTCAGAATATCCGCAGCCATAAGAAAAGCCCCTGATTAAGGGGCTTTTTTGCCAGCTGAACATATCCAGCCGGAGACTACTTCGATGCGATCTCTTCCAGTTGTTTGGCCTTGATGATCTGTCCATCCAGGCCTGCTTCCTTGCCGCTGCCGCCGTAGGCTACGCTCATCAATGTTGAGTAGTACACGACCGGCATCTTGAAGCTGGTCTTGTACTTCTGGTTGATGTGGTCCTGGTAGACCTCGACATTCATCTGGCAAACCGGGCAGGGGGTGACAATCATGTCGGCGCCGCCGTCGTAGGCAGACTCGATGATATCCTTGATCAGGGCCTGGCTCTTTTCCGGCTCGGAGAAGGCCAGCGCACCACCACAGCAGGAGACCTTCTTGTCGTAGTTTTCAATCGGTTCCGCACCCATGGTCTCGACCAGCTTGTCGAGGTACTTCGGGTTTTCATAGGACTCGCCATCGATGCCGAACGGGCGGTTGGTCTGGCAGCCGACGTAGCCGGCGATCTTGATGCCATCGAGGGGCTTGGTGACATGCTTGCCCATTTCCTCGTAGCCAAAATCCTCGATCAACACCTCGACCATGTGGCGGACATTCTGGTTGGCCTCAACCTTGAGTCCGGCTGTTGCCAGTGCCTCGTTGGTTTCTGCCATCAACTTGTCATCGTCGTGCAGGCGTTCCTGGGTTTCCTTGGTGGCAAGCCAGCAGGCGGCACAGGTGGCAACGACATCCTGACCGGGGTTGGCCTGCTCGCTGATCGCCAGGTTACGGGCAGACAGGGCCAGGCGCGGCAGTTCGCCACCACCGGCGTAACCGATAGAGGCGGAGCAGCAGTTCCAGTCCGGGATTTCGTTGAGCTCGATATCCAGCGTCTTGCACATGCTGTCGACCGAAGTCATGTAGTTGGATGCGGAGGCTGCCTTCTGCGAGGAGCAACCGGGATAGAATGAGTAGGATTTTTTAGCCATGATTTAGTTCCTCACTTGCCAGCTACAGGGATGCGTGCAGCTTCAAGTTCTTCTGCCTTTTTCAGAATACCCTGCAGGCCCCTGGCGTCCTTGCACTTGTGGCCGCCAATCAGTTCCATGGGGGTGAGGCGCTTGGTCATTAACATGCCGAGGCCTATTTTCTGCATCTTCAGCGAGGTCTTGATGCCTTCGCCGATACCGTTCATGAAGTACAGTGACAGTCCCAGTCGCAACTCGTTAACACGGCCGGTCCTGGTCAGGTTGTTCCAGAACAGCTGTGCAAATTTGCTGGTCTGCTGGTTCTTCGGGGCAATGCCCAGGCGTTTTGCATAGTGCGCCAGACCATGCATGATGTGGGTGATCGGCAGCTCACGCGGACAGCGCACGATGCAGTTGTAGCAGGAGGTGCACATCCACATGGAGCTGGATTCCAGTACTTCCTCGCGCTTGCCGGCACGGATCATCATGAACAGTTCCTGCGGCGGGTGATCCCAGTGCGGGCCCAGCGGGCAGGAACCGGAACACACGCCACACTGCATGCACATCTTTACCCATTCGCCTTCCTCAACATTGTCCTCCACTTCGCGGAGAAAATTGTTGCGGTACTGTTCGACCATTTGCTGATTTGCATCACTCATGATTTTCTCCTGGAACTAGAACTTGAAGGGGCTCATGCCGACTTTTTCTACAGTCTCGGCCATGTCGTTAATGAGCTTGGGTGCCCGTTCAATGTCTGTAATAGCCACTTCATAGGTTACAACACGTTCCTTCTCAAGGTTCAACTGTTCCATTGTGTCATCAATCTTGCTCATGCGGATATGGGCAATCTCTGAACCCTTCACAAAGTGACACTGGTAGTTCTCACCCTTCTGGCAGCCCATCAGCATAATGCCGTCATAGCCGCTGTTGAGCGCATCCGTCACCCAGATGGTGTTGACTGAACCCAGGCAACGGACCGGGATCACGCGGGCCCATTCGCTGTAGGTGTTGCCGTTTTGGGCGGCCATGTCGAGTGCCGGGTAGGCATCATTTTCGCAGGCCAGCACCAGGATACGCGGCTTCTCGTCGAACTCGTCCGGCATGTCGACGTTCTTCAACTGCTGGCCGACGGTGTCCACGGAGTAGTTCTCGAAGGAGATGACGCGTACCGGGCAGGCGCCCATGCAGGTGCCACAACGGCGGCAACGCGCCTCGTTGAACTGCGGGTAACGTTCCTCGTCCTCGTCAATTGCACCGAACGGGCATTCCACCGTGCAGCGCTTGCACTGTGTGCAGCCTTCCTTGCGGAAACTCGGGAACGACAGGTCGCCGGAGCGCGGGTGTGCGGCGCGACCGAGCTTGGCATTTTCCAGTGCCTGGATGGCCTTGAGGGCGGCGCCGGTAGCGTCTTCCTTGGCCTGCGCCATGTCCATCGGGCGGCGCACCGGGCCGGCGGAGTAGATGCCGGTACGGCGGGTTTCATACGGGAAACAGATGAAGTGGGAATCGTTAAAGCCGTACTTCAAATGCGGCAGGTCCGGGCCCTGGCGATAGTCCAGGTTGAGGATCGAATCCACCGAGACTTCCGGTGCTGCGGCTTCCTCGCCTTCTGCCGGTTCTGCTGGTACGGCTTCGATATCAACACCGGAGTTCGGGATCTGGCCGGTCGCCAGTACCACGAGGTCGGCCTTTTCGTTGACTTCCTGGTCGAGGATCAGGTCGTTGAACTTGACCTCGGGACCGTTACTGCCCGCGGTCACTTCGCTCACCTTACCCTTGGTGAAGGTGATGCCCTTCTGCTGGCCGCTGCGGTAGAAGTCTTCACCACCGGCACCCGGGGTACGCAGGTCGGTGTAGATAATATTGGTATCAACGTTCGGATTCTGGTCCTTGAAATACATCGCCTGCTTGATCGAAGTCAGGCAGCAGTGACCGGAACAGTAGGGCAGGTGGCCCTCTTCAGTTGAACGCTGACCGGCACACTGTACGAACACCACGTTCTCGACGTCCTTGCCATCGGACGGGCGCTTGATCGGTCCGCCGTTGGCTTCCAGTGCCAGTTTTTCAAGTCCGGCCTGGTCGACTACGTCCGGGGTCTTGCCATAACCGAGTTCCGGCAACTGGTTGGCGTCATAGTTGCGTGCGCCAGAGGCCATGATGATGGCGCCGAAGTTTTCCGTGGTGGTGGAACCGGACTCGGTGGAAATATCCGCCGAGAAACGGCCCGGGGCACCGCTGGTCTTGGTAATGGTGGAGTTCAGGTGCACGGTGATATTGCTGGCACCTTCCACCTTCGCAACCATCTCGGCCACACCGGTGTCTTCCGGATCGGCATAGGGCATGGATTCCGGGATGCGCTTGTATTCATCGTGGGCACTGCCGCCAAGCACGCCACCCTTTTCAACGATCGTGACCGGGTAACCGGCCGCTGCCGCTTCAATGGCCGCCGTCATGCCGACGATGCCGCCGCCGGCCACCAGCAGGCTGTTGTTGCTGGCCGCTTCCTCGTTGCTGTGCGGCAGGGTCATGAACTTGATCTCGGCGCAGCCCATGCGAATGTAGTCCGCTGCCATTTCCTGCGTGGTCTCGCGCGCCTCGTCTTCATCAGGGCGGACCCAGATAACACCTTCACGCAGGTTGGCGCGGCTGATGGCCACGTTTTCGAAGTTGAAGGCCTCGGTCTTGGAACGGCGTGAGCAGGCCGCAATCATGACCTTGTTGACACCCTCGTTGTCGATGTCGTTCTGGATCATGGCCACGCCATCGGCGTTGCACAGGAAATCATGTTCCTTGACGACGTTGGCCTTGCCTTCGCGCTCGGCAATGGTTGCCAGCTCACTGCAGTCGAGGCGTTCGCCCAGCCCGCAGCCCTTGCAGATATAAGCGCCTACTTTGATTTCATCAGCCACTGTTTAACCCTCCGTTCCGGCAACCCGGTTGACCACCTGGATTGCACGCAATGCACTTGCCGTTGCGCTCTGTACTGCGCGGTTCACATCCAGTGCGTCGGATGAACACCCGGCTGCGAAAATGCCGCCGTTGGCTTCGTCGGCTTCAATGAAGCCGTTATCGTTGATGGTGACATCAACCGGGAATGAATCCTTCGCCACACTCGGTTCCATGCCGACGGCCAGCACCACCAGGTCATGCGGTTTGTCGTAGCGGTGGTAGCCTTCGGTGTTGACCCCGTGCAGGATCGGGTTGCCGGTGTCCTTGTCTTCCGTAATGCTGGCAACCTTGGATTTTATAAAGGTCACGTTCTCGTCGGCCTGTACCTTCTGGTAGAAGTCGTCGATGCGGTCGATGGCACGGATATCGATGTAATACACGCTGGCCTTGAAGTCGTCTTCGAACTTCTCGCGCAGGTAGGTGGTCTGCTTCAGTGTCGCCATGCAGCAGATGCGTGAGCAGTGCTTGAGGTGGTTGCGGTCACGGGAACCGGCACACTGGATAAAGGCAACATCTTTTGCTTCCTTGCCATCGGACGGGCGCACGATCTTGCCGCCGGTGGGGCCAAACGGGTCCAGCATGCGCTCGAACTCGACGCTGCTGACGACGTTGTTATAGCGGTCATGGCCGTAGGGCTGGATCTTGTCGGCATCGTACGGCTGCCAGCCGGTGGCCCAGACGATGGCGCCGACGGTCAGCGTGGTCTCGGATTCCTGCATATCGAGATCGATGGCGTCGTACTTGCAGGCATCCTTGGCCTTCTGGGCATCGTCGGTGCCGATCATGTTCGGATCGATCACGTAGCGCTGCGGATAGGACATGTTAAAAGGCAGGTAGGCGCCCTTGCGCTTCTTCATGCCGTAGTCGTATTCGCTGTCGAACTCGGCCTCCACGGCCTTTTCACACTCGCCGCAGGCGGTGCAGTTCTCGTTCACGTAGCGCGGACGGGTCTTCAGTGTGACGCTGTAGTTGCCGGATTCACCGCTGACCGCTGAAACCTCGGTCATGGTGAGGATATTCAGGTTGCGGTTGGCCTTGGCGCGGCGCAGGTTGATTTCCATACCGCAGGACGGGAAGCACAGCTTGGGGAAATACTTGTACAGCTGGCTTACTCGACCGCCGAGGGACGGGTTTTTTTCAACGAGTATGACCTGCTTGCCACACTCGGCAGCTTCAATAGCAGCAGTGACGCCGCTGATGCCGCCTCCGACCACCAGAATAGTCTGGTTGGTTGCGATAACGTCCGACATTGATAGCCTCCAAAGTTACGCCACTTGGCGTAGATAACCTTATGAATCATTATGTTAATGCCCGGCACTCCTGACTGTTCAGGGAGGCTGGCGAAGCCTGGCAAGTGCTGCTGGCCAGGCGAGAGAGCCAACCGGGGCTCAAACAGGGCGGTAACGATACAACTTCTTCCTTATCTGTGCCATATACCGGGGGTGGTGAATACCATCGAATTTTGCGATGTCGAAATAGAATCTATATATAAGGTTACTGTTCGCCTGCATGCCGATTGGAGTAGGAACGCTTCGCAAGCACGATATTTACATTGTCATTCACGCACAGACAGGTCGATTGTCGCAGGAGCGCCTTGCAGGCGCGATTTAATATTGTCGTCCCCGCGAAAGCGGGGACCCAGTCCCAATCTAAACCACCCAAACCTGTGCTCCCGCCCCCCACTGTGGCAAGATTCAGGCAGACCCCAGTGACCCAAACCCGAGGAACCCCTGTGTCCGTTAAGGCCATCAAACCGGAAGAATACTACATCGAAGACGAGCCCTACTACGAACCGGTCGGCGACGAACTGACCGTATTCGAGGCCGCCTACAAGAACCAGTTACCGGTATTGCTCAAGGGCCCGACTGGCTGCGGCAAGACGCGCTTCATGGAACACATGGCCTGGCGCCTCAAGCTCCCCCTGATCACCGTCTCCTGCCACGACGACCTCACCGCCTCCGACCTCGTCGGCCGCTACCTGGTCACCGGCGGCGAAACCGTCTGGGTCGACGGCCCGCTGGCACGCGCCGTGCGCAACGGTGCCATCTGCTATCTCGACGAAATCGTCGAAGCTCGCAAAGACACCACCGTGGTCATTCACCCGCTCGCCGACGACCGCCGCGTGTTGCCGATGGAAAAACTCGGTGAGGTCATCGAGGCCGGTCCCGAGTTCTGCATGGCGATCTCCTACAACCCCGGTTACCAGAGCGTGTTGAAAGACCTCAAGCAAAGTACAAGACAACGTTTCGTCGCACTGGAGTTTGATTATCCATCCGCGCAACTTGAATCAAAAATCGTAGTCAACGAGACGGGAATGGATGCAGGGGTGGCCGACCAGTTGATCCAGTTTGCGCAGATGACCCGCAACCTCAAGGGCAGCGGCCTGGAAGAGGGCGCAAGCACGCGCCTGCTGGTGCATGCCGCAAAACTGATTGCCGACGGTGTGTCGCCTGTGGTCGCTTGTCGCAGTTGTATTGCCGAGGCGCTGACTGATGATGCAGAGATGTTGACGGCGGTGCATGAGTTGAGTGCATCGGTTTTTTGATTTGTATGTTGGCTATTTGTACGGATGTGAGACGGAAAATGTATCCGGTCCCCTTTATTGAACGTCTGATTAGCATATAATTACATACGTTGGGCTAGGGTGAAGCCTGTTGATAATTCAGTAAATAGGCAGAGAAAATATGTCAGAGAGTGAAGATAAGCAATATGCCGGCTATTGTAAAAAGGTGTGGATACTGTATGCACTTCTGGTGGTGGTTCTGATCATTATCCTGGTAACCTTGGTCGCCAGCGACGCTGAAGAAAGGTTCTTCTTTACAGTAATGCCTGCGGCTGCAGCTTACGTGTTTCGCCCTACGGATAGATTCATCGGCAAGGTTGTCTTGCGACTGTTTGGGGTTGAGCCTCCGGCAGCGTCGGATGAAGAATGAAGGGGCCGGATACATTTTCTTAGTAAATAGCGGGCAGACCCCAATTAATCCTTGGATGGGTAGGGAATCGTGGTCGGTCTCCAATGAGACCATAGTGGCAGGCTCGGTTGATTCGTCAATATTGTGTCTAATCAATGAAGCTTGATCTTATTGCTAAGATGCTCAGCGTTTCAGATTCTTCAGCCGCTTGTTGCCGGCCTTTTCTGGCTGCTTTTCAAAAAACCAGTTGTCCAGGGCCTCCTGCTTTCCGGCCTCGTGCTGTTGTTGTGCGGACAGTTCGGTACCACTGCACAGATCCCGGGTTATGGCAAACGCGCGCTGCCTGCCAGGTTCGGACTGAGCGAGCAGCCCTTCTGCATCGAGACGATCAACTATCTGTTTCGACAGCGCTTCGCAGTCCAGGTTGATGCCTTCGGCAAGTGCGCTATAGCTGATTACAGCGAGTGCCGCGGCAACGCATCCAGGTGTGCATATTCTTCTCATAATTGATCTACCCATTGATCCATATGCTGTTTAATTAACCGGATGCTTGTTCGGCAAGCAGACGAAAATCCATGCCAGCGGGTTGCTGGAAAGCGTGCAGATCGAACTCGTGGATCACCGCCAGCAGGTGATCGAAAATATCGGCCTGTATCGCTTCGTAATTCGCCCAGACCTTATCCTTGCTGAAGACATAGATCTCCAGGGGCAGTCCCTGTGATGTCGGCGCCAGCTGGCGTACCAGGAATGTCATGTCCTGGTTAATCATGGGGTGCTGTCGCAGAAAGGCGACGATATAGGCGCGGTAGGTGCCGACGTTGGTCAGGCGGCGCCCGTTGACCAGGCAGTCCTCATCGAAGCTGCGTTCACTGTTGTACGCCGCGATCTCCTCGTGCTTTGTCTTGATATAGTCCCTCAGGAGGTGAATTCTCTCCAGGCGCGCCAGCAGGGCATCGTCACACAGGCGAATGCTGTTCATGTCGATGTTGATGGCTCGTTTTATGCGTCGGCCACCCGACTCGGCCATGCCGCGCCAGTTCTTGAACGCATCGCTGATCAGCGCATAGGTGGGGATCGTGGTGATGGTCTTGTCCCAGTTCTGCACCTTGACCGTGGTCAGCGTGACATCCAGAACATCACCGTCGGCACCGTACTTCGCCATCTCTATCCAGTCACCGCGTGCCACCATACGGTTTGCGGTGAGCTGGATGCCGGCGACGAAGCCGAGGATGGCATCCTTGAAGACCAGCATGAGGACCGCGGTCAGTGCGCCCAAGCCGCTCAGCAGATACAACGGTGTCTTGTCGAGAATGATCGACACGATGAAGACGATGCCGATGAAGACCGTGACCAGCTTGATCACCTGGATAAAGCTGCGGATGGGTACGTACCGGGAACGCTCTTGCGAGCGGTAAACATCGACGATGACGTTGAGTACCGCGTCCAGTACGAGCAGACCCAGCACAATCATGTAAATCAATACCAGCTGGGTGACAAACCGGCTGGCACTGTCGTATCCCTCCAGTGCAACCGGTGCCAGCAAGTAAATAACGACGGCCGGTGCAAAATGCCCGATACGCTTGAGCACCTTGCGCTGCAGCAGTGCATCATCCCAGTTCCAGCGTGAGCGCTGAATTAATCGCGACAGTGTGCGCAGGATAACCCGGCGCGCAATGAAATCGGCCGCCAGGCTAAGCGCCAGGATGACGCCAAGGAATATGGCACGGGCAGCCAGGTTGGCCCAGGGGGCTCCCAGGCCAAGGGGTGACAGCCACTGTTCGATGAGTTCCAGCATGGGAGGTATTATGCCAACACTCTGCCCAGATTGAGATACTTTAGATAACCGGAGGTGGAGCCCGATTAAAAAAATATCAGATAAAGGGGCCGGATAGATTAAATCCCAATAATAAGGAAGAACAAGAAAATAATAGGGGGCAGACCACGTTTTCCTGGTGATCTTGCCAGAAAATGTATCCGGCCCTTAATGCAGTAAATGAGGTCGGACTTGGTTGATTTGTCAATTCGTAGCCAGATTTATGGTGTACCATCACGGTTTTCTACAACATGGAGGACAACATGGCAGCTTATATCTGTGAGGTTTGCGGCATGAGTGTTGGGATTATGACTTGCGGTAAGTGTGGCAAGGAATTGGTGCATGACACCATAACCACGGATGACGGAGAAACCGTCCATGTCTCGAAGTGCCCGGACGGTCATGGCATGGTGAAGTCACCCATGTGTTGCGGACAGGATATGTCCTGCTCAACTTGATAGGGTGCGTCGACTGAATGAATGGGGTCTAAGCGCGGAGTAATAGGGGACAGACCACGATTTCGTGATGTCTCGAATCAAAATCAATCAAGTCTGACCCCCTTGATTCCACAAACTAAAGACCTTCCGTGATGCCTGGTGCAGTTCTGCTTATTCGGGCACCCTGATCTCGGGGGGTTGGTTCTTCGTTTCCGGCTCTGGCTGTATCACTATAATCCGGGGATGCTGGGCATAGGGGGGACCCCAGTAGGGATTGTAAGGACGGTGCTGGTAGTACCGCCAGTCATCGTCATCATCATCGAAAAACTCGTCAGCCCACCAGGAGGGGTTCATCAGATCCCAAATTTCATCATCATCATAATAATCCCTTGCCTGGGCGGTTTGGGTCGGTACTGCTTCCCCAAAGAACGCCGCTGCAGCAAAAATAACCACGGTTTTCTTTAGCATCTCGATATCTCGCAACGGCCAGTAATGAAGGAATACCAATTAATATACAACAGTAGAATAATAGGGGACAGCCCCCGTTTTCACAAAGCTGATTTTACAGCTTTTAGTGAGGATTCAAGGTAATACAAGGAAATATACTAATAAATGGGGTCGGATACATTTTCGTATATATAATAAAAGTGCGTCAGAGCTATTTTATTAATGTTGTGCCTAACTGCTCTCTGGCAACCTTTTTCTATGCAAGAAATGGCAGGTGGGGTGCAGTTTCCACTAGTATCAGCACAATTCAGGATCTGACCCGAAAGTTATTCTGACTAACCATGGACCCAGTCTCCCAGGCATTTGCCGGCGCAACCTTTTCGCAGTCGCTGGCCCGGATAGATAACAGCCAGAAGGTGGCCTTCCTTGCCGGTGCGCTGTCGGGCATGGCTGCAGATCTCGATGCGCTTATCCGTTCTGGCACTGATTCAATGCTGTTCCTCGAGTATCATCGTCAGTTCACCCATTCCCTGCTGTTCATTCCGTTGGGTGCCCTGATCTGTGCCGTGGTTGTGTCACTGCTGTTGCGCAACAAAACAGATTTTCGCCAGCTTTATATCTACTGTCTGCTTGGCTATGCCACGCATGGCCTGCTGGATGCATGCACTTCCTATGGCACGCAACTCTTCTGGCCCTTTAGCGATTACCGGGTGGCCTGGGACATCATATCCATCATAGACCCCCTGTTTACCGTGCCGATCATGCTGCTGGTGCTGGCCGGTATCGCAACCGGCCGCCAGCGGTTTCCGCGTATCGCACTGCTCTATGGCCTGGTATATCTGGCATTTGGTTACTTCCAGCACGAACGTGCCGTGCAGGCATTAACCCTGCTGGCAAGCGAACGCAACCACACGGTCAACAGGCTGACCGTGAAACCCACCCTCGGTAACCTCTACTTGTGGAAACTGATTTACGAACATGACGGCCGCTACTATATCGATGCGGCCCGTGTGGGGCGCACAATCGAGCTGATACCGGGAGATTCCGTGTCCAGCCATATTGAAGTCAACGGCCTGAATCCCGAATCTGTCCAGGCGCAGGACATAGAGCGTTTTCGCTGGTTCTCCAGTGGCTACATAGCACACTACAGCGATGATCCGCTAATGATCGGTGACATTCGCTATTCACTGCTCCCTGACGAAGTCGAACCCCTGTGGGGCATTCGCCTCAACCCTGACAATCCTGATAATCACGCCCTGTTTCTTTCAACACGTCACCCGACAGATTCAACCCGCAAGCGCTTTATGAATATGCTGTTTGGCAGGACACGGTAGTAGAATAGGTGTCAGAGCACATTTTTTCCTGATATTCCGTGGACGTCCCCTTTGGTTGCACGGCAGACTATTCCTCTGCATCGATGCCCATCGCTCTTGCCCGCTTGCGCCACAGTCGCCGTGCATGGGCTTGCATGTCGGTCGTTGAATCGCCTTCATCGACGATTTCCAGTCCGATGATGGTTTCGAAGA
>JBDLIH010000001.1:0-158772 GCA_039714975.1 Pseudomonadota bacterium | reverse complement strand
GGGGAAGCCGGGTAATGCCGGTGGAGGGAAGGGACCTCAGTTCAAGACAAACGCAGGACGTAGGAAAGGACAGGAGATTGGGTAACCTATCAACTCCAAGTAGTGTTCAGAAACTGCAGAAGGCGTTACACGCGAAAGCGAAGGCTGAGCCTGACTTCCGCTTCTATGCCCTGTACGACAAGATTTACCGGGAAGACATCCTGGCGCATGCCTATGCCCAGTGCCGCTCCAACAAGGGCGCACCGGGTGTGGATGGTCAGGACTTTGCGGACGTCGAGGCGTACGGGCGAGAACGGTGGCTGGGTGAACTGGCGCTTGCGCTCAGAGAGGAGACTTATCGACCGGAACCGATCAGACGTGTGTTTATCCCCAAGGCCAATGGCAAGCTTCGGCCACTGGGTATCTCCACCCTGCGGGATCGGGTCTGCATGGCAGCAGCGATGCTGGTGCTGGAACCGATCTTTAAAGCCGACCTTCCACCAGAGCAACACGCTTACCGTCCGGGCCGCAATGCCCAACAGGCAGTAGTCGAGGTGGGAGAGGTGCTGTTCCGCAGTCACCCGGACGTCGTTGACGCCGACCTCGCGGACTACTTCGGGAGCATCCCCCATGCCGAACTGCTCAAATCAGTGGCACGCCGTGTCGTTGATCGACGCGTGCTGCACCTGATCAAGCAGTGGCTGGAATGCCCCGTGGAAGAAACCGACGGGCGCGGACGGAAACGGCGCACCACGGTGGCGAAAGACAGTCGCTGCGGCATCCCGCAGGGTTCACCCCTGTCACCATTGCTGGCGAATTTGTATATGCGTCGGTTTGTGCTGGCATGGGAGAAGCGCGGGTTGGGGCAACGCCTTGGCAGTCGGATCGTGAACTACGCAGACGACCTGGTGATCCTGTGCAAACGCGGCAAGGCCGATGAGGCCCAGCTGAGAATGCGCGAGATCATGGGGCAGCTGAAGCTCACGGTTAACGAGGAGAAGACACGCATATGCAAGGTACCGGAAGAGCGGTTCGATTTTCTGGGTTTTACGTTTGGGCGGATGTATTCGATGCGCACGGGGCAGGCTCGTCTTGGCTACCGACCATCGAAGAGAAGTATCCAGCACATGGTGAGAAAGATCCATGCGCTGACCGCTGAAGCGATGGTATGGCAAGAGACCACAGCGTTGGTGAGTAAGCTGAATCGCATGTTGCGGGGTTGGGCAAACTACTTTCAAGTAGGGAGTGTTAGCCGTGCATACCGTGCGCTAGACAGTTACACCACGATGCGGTTGCGTCGGTGGTTACGCAACAAGCACAAGGTCAGACGCAGTGGGGGCACGGCTTATCCTGATGTGTACCTCTACGAGACGCTACGTCTCGTTCGTCTGTCTTGCTTGGAGCGCAACGTGCCGTGGGCGAAGGCGTGATGTTTTGTCCGAAAGCCGGATGCGGGAAATCTGCATGTCCGGTTTGATGAGCGGGATGTGGAAACGGAGTGATGGTTCAGCTATTGAGGCACCGCCAGACGAAAGGGGCGGCAACAGATAGGCAGAACCTTAGACCACCGCGCCACATCTCGACTCTACCGACTCCGGTCTTTTAGCTAATTATCAGATAGTTATTTGCTAAACGACCGGTTCCGGTCGGATACTTGCCGTTCCTCACAACCCTCTCTCTGATTGCAGCCATGCTCACTGAGGACAAGAACCGGCCAACTCCTGCCCTTTACGGGCGGCCAATGAACGACAGGTTCATCCTGTAAGCGGTCAGTACACGTCGGTGCCTTAACCCAGCGAAACTGTGCGGGGATTTCATTGGCACCCCCCCACATAGACGTCATCGAGGAACAGCATGGTCATAGGCCTCACCGTCGAGGTTGTCGAGCCTCAATGCCGGTGCTGGTGTGCTGTTGATGCGCATGACACCAGGTGGCAAGGTTTCAGCGTTAGCCGTGACGGCAGACGTCACCAGCAGGCATGCGGATAAGCTATGTATGTGCATGATTTTCACTGGCGCTGTTCCTCTTCTGGACACTCAATACCCTGAAAACGAACTTCCAGCATGCCACCACGTTTATCCCTGCCGGTCAGGAAGTGTGCCTCCAGGTTAAATTTCCTGATGTTACCTTTAAGCACAATATTTCCGCCAACCGGCTCATCAGGTTGCAAATCGCGTTGCACTGGCAACTGGGTCCAGTCAAATGTTGCACGGTTGGCCAGTGGCAGATTTATCTCGTCCCACCGGGTATCCCAGTGGTCTTTACCCAGACGCTGGAGTGCCAGGTTGTTACTGCTGAAGTGCCAATTCGCTGTCTCCAGCCAGATCACCCGCTGACTTTTGTTTTCTATATGGACCGTTATAAAACAGACCTTGCTAATCAGTTCCAAGGACTCTTTTGGAAAACCGCGTGCTTCATAAAAGGCCGCCATTTGTTCGGGAGTATGCGGTATAAGCACCATGAGCATGTTGTCATTTTCAACAAACGGACCGGGGTAAGGTTGGTCAATACCGAAGGCGGGCGTGGCCAGCAGTGTGCCGAGCAGTACCCCGCACAAGGACTGTACAGTGATTAGATATTGCATTCTGATTCGCATACCATGGCTCTGTAATGCGTGACTCGTTTCGAGTTTGCACAGTTTGTAGCAGGAGAACAAGGTATGCATAGGGTTCTCGTTACCTTTATTGTGTATATGCTGGTAATGTCCGGCGCGCAGGCTGGGGAAGGCTCAGCGCCTGTCACCGGCCGACCGGTACATACCTACTCCATTGTTGCCCGTGATTCGGAAAGTGGTCAACTGGGCGTGGCCGTTCAGTCACACTGGTTCTCGGTCGGCTCGCTGGTCCCCTGGGCACAGGCAGGGGTGGGTGCGATCGCCACACAGTCATTCGTCGAAGTGCGCTACGGGACATCCGGTCTTGATCTGATGGCGTCCGGATTGAGTGCACAACGCACCCTGGATGCACTGCTGGCAGCAGACGCCAGTCCCGGTGTTCGCCAGGTTGCCATGATTGACTCGGACGGCCAGGTCGCCGTTCACACCGGCGAAAACTGTATCCAGTATGCGGCTCACATGGCGGGTGAGAATTTTTCGGTACAGTCGAATTTGATGATCAGGCCAGGTGTGCCGCAAGCCATGGCAGAGGCGTTTCAGCAGGCAACAGGCCCACTCGCGGCACGCATGCTGGCGGCACTGAAAGCTGCCCAGGCAGTTGGTGGTGACCTGCGTGGCAAGCAGTCGGCTGCCATTCTGGTCGTGAGCGGTACAGCCAGTGGTCGGCCTTGGGAAGACCGCCTGGTAGATCTGCATGTTGAAGATAATCCGCAGCCAGTGAAGGAACTGCAGCGGTTACTGATGCTGAATACCGCCTATGAACACATGAATCAAGGTGATCATGCGCTGGAAAGCGGTGATATCGACGGTGCGCTTGAGGAATACGGACAGGCCGAGGCGCTGCAACCGGATAATCTGGAAATGAAGTTCTGGCATGCCGTATCGCTGGTCAATGCCGGTCGTGTAGATGCAGCCGTAACGGTTTTTGCCGGTATTTTTAGGAATGATGAACGCTGGCGTGAGTTGCTGCCGCGGCTGGTACAGGCTGGATTGCTGGATGCGGACGAAATAGTGCTGGGCCGTATCAGTGCAGCAGGATCGAAATCCGGTGCAAAAACCGATTTGCAAGGTGGTTCAAAACAGGGAAGTAAGATGAATGACTAATTCGAGGCGGACGTATTTTGTGTTTACCTTATGGCTGCTGTGTCAGCTGCTGGCACTCCCTACTGTTGCAGGTGATGTAATCAATGTGAAACTGATGACACTGGAGCTTGCCCAGGATCTAGCCTGAATAATGGGAACGGGTCGGTTGTACGCGTTTAGCAGAAAATACAGCCGCTTATCCCAGGAATGTCCTGTTTCTGGCAGTTACTTGTCCTTCGGCGTGCTCTGAATACCGATTGTTGACGTGGCCGGCAACGGGGAAAACCAGCCTGCGCCAGTATGTCTCATACAGCCTAAGAAGCCTCTCGTAATGAGAAGGTCGGAGGTTCAATTCCTTTCTCCGGCACCATATGAAACAAAGGGTTAGTGGCTTTGCATGCTCCCTTTATCTTCCGTGAGTCACCACCCGAAATATATGTACTGACTATATGTCTCGGGTGTCTTTATTTAACTCCCAGACAGAGGCCCGAGACCAGGCTGCTCCCCACCGCAACCCGAAAGAAAATTCCAGGGGGCTCAGTCGAGCAGATTTCAGGATTAAGAATTCAGCCCCCGGATTTTGGATCAATGACAGGCGCCCCGCCAGTTCCACTGGCCGAAGGGTGAATTGGACGGAAACATGGCCCCACTTTTCTGAAATCTTTCTGAGAATTATTTTTTCCGGAACTGCTTTTATGGAATTCGCACACGAAGCCAGGAGCCTGTAGCTGTTGCTGGTTAGAGGAGGGTGGTTGTGCACCCCAGTCCTGAGTCCCGGCCAGTTGCTTTGTGAATCGAATCGGTTTCCGGCTGATCACACCACTGCAGACCTTGTTCTGCGCCCAAAAGCCATCAGTGCGCCCAGGCCCGAAATAAACAGGGCTATCGCAGGTGGCACAGGCACCAGAGCAGGAGGCATTGAGGAATAACTTTTTGATAGTGAAGTTGCAGTTACACCGATTAGTATTTGATCACCTGCTTTAAAAGCAAACAGGGGGCCATCGTCATTCGACTGTGAGACTGTTAGGGTTCCGCTGTTTGAATCCGTTCCGAATTCATTAGATACACCTACCGAGCCCTCAAATAAAAAACCGAACTGACCAGTGGTCAAATTTCGAATATCTAAATCAACGAAAGGATTTGCAACTAGGGAATTAGCGCCGCCGCCCGTTTCACTGTTAGTCATATTCACTTCTGCGGAAAGACTGTAGTCAACACTAAACGAAAATGTCGCGTCAGCAGAAACTGTGAATACCCCGAACCTGATTACACTGGACTCCGCACGGCCTGTATAGTTAACTTCTGTCGCTGCAGACACCAGATCTGGAGCAACAGACGTAATTGCATCTGTTGCAATCTCTCCATCATTCATTAGCTGGCTCATCGTCCAGCCCGTATTCGGATCTATATCATGAATAGTCTCGACTGTGGCTCCTGAAGTGGCACCTTCAATGTAGCGGGTATCAATAAAATCTGCCTGTTCTCCCCAGAAAATACTGCTGGTAACATCGGCGCCGTCAGCGGTGATTGTAAAAGTAGTCCAGTCAAATGTTGCGGAACTCACTGATGCAGCCTGCGCCACATTAACCAGGCAGGCGCACACAGCGCTCAATAGACGTAACTTCATTATTATTTTCCTCTGTTCCCTGTTTATTATTCAGTGCAAAGCTCTGGTGGCTTATGGTAGTGCCTGTAAAAACAAGCAATATATATCGCTAAACGACTTTATATTCAGTCGGTTAGCATAAGCAAGCAGTTAGATATAGCCAGAAAGCAATGGCCTGACTAATGCTTGCTATGTCTAACATATTACGTACATATGAGGGGGTGAGCAAATGACCGGCGTCGGCCAGGCGCGTGCCGCAAACGCGCAGACGTTCCATTAAAGTTACAGGCAGATTATCCCGATAGATTTATCGGACAAAAACACATGGGATATCAAGAAGATATTTTCGCCTGGGCTGATGAAACATTTCCACCACGAAGTCAATTCTGACAGACAGGGCCGACGACCTTTCCAGACCAGGAGGCAGCCGAGCTTGCGACCGGCTGGTTTCACGCTTATTGAGCTGATGATAGCCGTTGCAATCGTAGCCGTCATCGCTGTGATCGCAATACCGTCCTATCGACAATACGTGGACCGCGCGGACAATGCTCAGGCCGGTGTAGATTTAAACACCCTTTCACCACGTCTGGAACTGTTTTTCATCGACAAAAATCGCTATCCAGGCAGTCTTGCAGAAATCAATATGGACGGCATGCGTGATCCCTGGGGGAATCCCTACCAGTATCTGCTGATCCTGGGCGGTGGCTTCAGGACGCAGCTGAATGCGCGCAAGGACAATAATCTGGTTCCGATTAATTCCGATTATGATTTATACAGCATGGGCAAGGACGGGAGTAGTTCAGTTCCCCTCACCGCCCCGAACAGCCTCGATGATGTCGTTCGCGCAAACAACGGCAGGTATGTCGGGACTGCGAAAGATTATTAAGCGGTATTCGGACCATGATACGTTTCGATACCGCTCGCGGTAAATTATCCCGGAAAATTCTCAAGCTCTTCCTTGCTTCGGCTTTCCTGCCTGTCGTCGTTATCGGGTTCCTTTCCTATGGTCATGTGGTCAAGCAATTGCGTGACCAGAGCTATGAATTATCCCGCCAGGCCAGTAAGGCGATCGGCATGGAATTATTTGATCGCCTTAGTCTGGCTGCTTCCCGGCTCGACAGGGTAGCTGATTTACTCCGGACTTCGCAGCATGCCTGGGGCATTCCACTATTGGGAAACAACGCCGATATGTTGCTCGGTTTTGAATCGGTTGCGATTGTCTCCAATACCGGTGTGATTAAAAACCTCAAGGGTGACCTCGGTTATCTGCCCGCGCTTACCATCAGACAGAAGAATCACCTTGCCCAGGGAAGCAGTGTTGTTTCTATCCAGACAGGCGAAGAAGGCGCTGTTGATATCCTTGTTCTGAACATGTTTGATCCGGATAACCGGGAAAAAGGTCTGGTAGCCGGTAAGATAAAGAAGACGTTTCTCTGGAATGTGAGGGATACGCTTCCTGTTTCCAGCGGGCTGACTGTTCTGGGTTCATCAAATACCGTCTTGTATCACTCGTTGCCCGGGCGGGAAGACGATGCCCGGTTTTTCGATATCAGATCATTATCAGCAACG
The DNA here is from genome assembly GCA_039714975.1 of Pseudomonadota bacterium. Classification (GTDB taxonomy): domain Bacteria; phylum Pseudomonadota; class Gammaproteobacteria; order UBA9214; family UBA9214; genus UBA9214. Next base: position 151,920 of record JBDLIH010000001.1, on the reverse strand, counting down.
TCCGGTCATTTCGACTGGAGTGTGGCGGGCAGCAAATATCTTGCGGGTTACTGGTCCCTTTTTACCGAAGGTAGATTTTCTATTCATGACTGGACTATTGTGGTCAGCCAAACAGAGAGTGATGCACTTTCAGCGGTGAGTGGCTTCAGGTCGATTTATGTACCGGTGCTGGTATTAATGGTACTCATTATGTCCCTTGCTGTGACTTATCTGATCCGCAAGAAACTGGCTCCGCTGGTAGAACTCAGGGATGCCACACAGCGTATTGCAGGCGGGGATTTCAACGGCAAGGTCAATGCGTCCAGCAACGATGAACTTGGTGAACTGGGCAACGCATTCAACACAATGACAAGCAAACTGGGGGGGTTGTTCTCAAGTCTGTCTACTATGGCGGAGATTGATCGCCTGATTCTTTCCTCGTTTGATGCCGATTATATTGTCTCGACTGCGTTAGCTCGTAGTAGTGATCTTACCCCGTGCGTTGTTACCGCGATCCTCAGGCTTGATGAAGACCATTCACAATCCGGATTGATCTCGGTCAAGTCAAGTCAGGCGGAGGCTCCGTTGATTGAGGAATCTGTCCGGTTATCAGCAGACGATATTCATGAACTAAACAAAAACCCCCATGATCTTTTCGTAACATGTGCTGATGGCTGCCCGGCTTATGTTACCGCAATGGCAAACCAGGATGTCCGTACTGTGCTGTTGCTCCCCATGTTTATCAAGCAGAAGCTGGCGGCGGTCCTGATGTTTGGATATGCAAGCGAATTCGATGCCAGTAAAGAAGAACGGGTTCACTTGCGCGAGTTTTCCGATCATGTTGCGGTCGCGCTGTCCAACTCCGGCTGGGAAGAAAGACTGTACCATCAGGCTCATTACGATGCGCTGACCAACCTTCCTAACCGTGCATTACTGAAAGACCGGCTCAATCAAGCCATTGCACGGGCGCAAAGAAACAGTTCCTGTGTTGGCGTTATCTTTCTTGATCTGGATCACTTCAAGCGGGTAAATGATTCGCTGGGGCACAGCTCAGGTGACCTGCTGCTCAAAGAGATGGCACAGCTGCTGGTAAACAGCGTGAGAGATGTAGATACGGTGGTGCGTTTTGGCGGTGATGAGTTTATCGTCATTATTCCCGATATTGAGCACGGGAAAGATGTCATTACCGAGCTGGGCGTTGTCGCAGATAAAATACTTGAACTAACCCAACCGGGGATTCTGCTTGAGAACCACAGTGTACATGTTGATATGAGTGTTGGTATCTCGATCTATCCAAAGGACGGGAAGATAGCGGACGAACTGATCAAGAATGCCGATTCTGCGATGTATCATGCCAAGGATCAGGGGCGCAGATGTTACCGGTTCTATTCTCAGGAACTCAATGCGAAAACATTACGTCGACTGGAGCTGGAACAGGAATTGCGCGATGCCATCGAAAACGATGAGTTTGAACTGTACTATCAGGCCAAAGTGGATGGTGAACTCGGTTATCTCAAGGCTGCCGAGGCGTTAATTCGCTGGAATCATCCCGAAAGAGGACTGGTTTCACCATTCGAGTTTATCCCGGTTCTTGAAGAAACCGGCTTGATCAGCAAGGTTGGTGACTGGGTAATACAAAGTGCCTGCGCCCAGACAAAGGTCTGGAACGATGCAGGACTCCCGTCAATACGCGTCTCGGTTAATGTTTCCCCGCGCCAGTTCCGGGATGGGAACCTTGCAGCCAATGTCGCTGGCATACTCAGAAGCACTGACACCGACCCTTCCAGGCTTGAACTCGAAGTCACGGAAGAAATGATTATGGACGATACTGACCGCACCATCGGTATGCTGAAAAGGCTGCATGATATGGGTTTGTGTATTTCAGTCGATGACTTTGGTACTGGTTACTCGTCACTGAGCTACCTGAGACAACTCCCGGTCGATATCCTCAAGATTGATCAATCATTTGTTAAAACCTTGATGGAAGATGCAAGTGCACAGGCAATTACTTCGTCAATCATCGTACTTGCACACAAGCTGGGGCTTGCTGTTACTGCGGAGGGTGTAGAAACCGAACAGCAATGGAACCTGCTGCGCAAGTGGCGATGCGATGAATTACAGGGTTATCTGTTTAGCAAACCGCTACCTGCCGAACAGTTTATGCAATTGCTCAAACAACATCATAAGGCAACATCTCTTGTTGTGGGTAATGCTCAGGGATAGCAGGTTAATATGTTATCTGCGTGCATTCTTGGTATGCCGTTTGGGGCGACAATGATCTGGCGCCCCTTTGTGTTGCCGCGATCGTCACACAACGCCATCAGGGCAGTAAACCCGTTTTCATTGGTTGATCCCTCCGGGTTGAATTCCAGGTGGTTGTCCCAGGTCCCGTTGGTACGCATTTTTATATCCGGGGAAACCTGGCCACGTATTAACAGGGTGTCTGTGCCGGCATCGTATACCTGATTGCTGTTGTTACCGTCATCAGCGAATACAATATAGCCACTTTCCCAGATTTTGGCATTACCGCCGCATGAAGGTGTGGTTGCATTGGGTGATGCGCTCCGGCAGAGGATGACGCGTACCTCCCGCTTGGCTGCCTCGGCACGTGCTACGTGGATGTGTGTGACCACTGAATTGAGCCGGGTTGCCAGGCGGTTGTCCTTGATCATTGAATTAACGCTTGGGACAGCGGTGGACAATACGATCGCAATAATCCCCATCGTAATCATGAGCTCGGGAAGCGTGAACCCCCCGGGTTTTTTATTCTGTTCCATACTATTTACCTGTCGATGGATTTGTACAGTGTAAGCACTACTCTCCGCTCAGAATGTATCGACTGCTGCTGGTATTTTTTGAACACGGGCTGGTGTCGGTTCATCTCTCTGTCACGGCAACCTGGTCGATAATGGAGTGATGTATATAACTAACTGAATATGATGGATAAATCAATGGCTTTTATGTCTTTTGTCAGGCTGCCTGTGGATATGTAGTCAACACCTGTCAAGGCAATATCGCGGAGATTATCGAGGGTGGCACCGCCGGAGGCCTCGAGTTCGGCACGGCCGGCTACCGTCTTCACGGCGGCGCTCAGTTCAGGGAGTGAGTGGTTATCAAGCAGCAGTCTATCCGCGGCGGCTTCCAGTGCCTGCAACAGCTGTGATTCATTTTCGACTTCTACCTCAACCGGTATTCCGGGATTATCAGTATGCGCCTGTTTGACAGCGCGGATGATTGAGCCTGTGGCTGCAATGTGGTTTTCCTTGATGAGAATACCGTCATACAGACCGGCACGGTGATTGTGGCAACCACCGATACGTACCGCATATTTCTGGGCATTGCGTAAGCCGGGAATGGTCTTGCGCGTATCCAGGATACTGACTGGCAGATCGGCTACGGTCTCGGCATAACGATGGGAGAGCGTTGCCGTCGCAGATAATGTCTGCAGGAAATTCAATGCTGTTCGCTCTCCGGTAAGCAGTGATCTGGCGGGTCCGGACAGCTTGCAGAGAGCTTGATCGCTGTGAACGGCATCACCATCACGAACCAGCCAGTCAATATCTACACGGCTGTCGAGTTCCGCAAATACGGCATTGAACCAGGCCATGCCACACACGATGGCAGGTTCACGACTGATGACGGTGGCCTGTGCAGTCTGATGCTCCGGTACCAGTGCTGCAGTAATATCACCGCTGCCGATATCCTCTGCCAGTGCAAGGCGAACCGTGTGCAGCAGGCCCTCATCAAGAACGTCGAGCAACATTCAGGATGAAATCTCCAGCAGCTCGATTTCAAACACCAGGGTTGCATCCGGTGGAATGACACCACCGGCACCCTGTGCACCATAGCCCAGCTCTGAAGGGACCACGAGGCGCCGGATGCCGCCGACCTGCATGCCCTTGACGCCTTCATCCCAGCCGCGAATGACATAGCCGCAATCAATCGGAAAGCTGAATGGTTCATTGCGATCATGGCTTGAATCAAACTTGGTGTTATCTTCCAGCCAGCCCGTGTAGTGCACGATGGCGGTTTGACCCTTGCCGGTAGCGGTTTCGCCGCTGCCTGTCTGAATATCGGTATAGCGGAGACCGGAGTCGGTGGTGATTTCTGTCATGGTTGTTTCCTGCAGCTGATTTACCCGGATTTTACATGTGGGCGTGAAAAATACTCGTTCTTCAGCCGCTTAACCAGTCCTGCAAGCAATATTAGCCCCAGCAGGTTGGGCAGGGCCATCAGAATATTGGTGACATCGGCTACATTCCACACCAGTTTCAAGGGTACGGCGGCACCGACGACAACCAGCAAGGTATAGACAACCCGGTAGGGAAGGACGGCCTTCTCACCAAACAGGTAGTAGGCCGAGCGGTCACCGTAGTATGACCAGGCGATGATGGTCGAATAGGCGAACAGGGTAAGGCCGATGCCGACGACCATGGCGCCGGCATTGCCGATTGTATTGCTGAAGGCATGTGCGGTTAATGCGGCGCCCATCAGTGAATCACTGCTTTCCTGCCAGACGCCCGTGACCACGATGACGAGACCGGTAAGGGTACAGATAACCAGTGTATCGACGAAGGGTTCCATCATGGCAACCAGTCCTTCGCGTACCGGTTCATTGGTACGTGCGGCTGCATGTGCCATGGGTGATGAACCAAGTCCCGCTTCATTGGAAAACAGGCCGCGGGCAACACCCCAGCGAATGGCCTCACCGACAGCCGCGCCACCCACGGACCACGGGTTCAGTGCCATGTCGAAGATCAGTGCAAAGGCCGCCGGAATTTCACTGACATGATTGAGCAGGACAATGAGTGCAGCAGAAATATAGATGATGGCCATGAAGGGTACGATCGTGCTTGCGACACGCGCGATACGCTTGACGCCACCCAGGATGACCATGCCGACCAATGTTGCCAGGATGACGCCCCCCAGCCATTTATATTCACCCAGTTCAGGAAACACATAGCCAAGACCATCCATGACCGAGTTGGCCTGTACCATGTTGCCAATACCAAAAGAGGCAACCAGGGCGAAGACCGCAAACAGTGCGGCTGTCCGTTTCATTTTCAGGCCGTGCAGCAGGGTATACATGGGGCCGCCGGCCACTTCGCCATCGGGTGAGATTTCACGAAACTTCAGTGACAGGGTGCATTCCGTAAACTTGGTTGCCATGCCGAAGAAGGCCGTGACCCACATCCAGAACAGGGCCCCCGGCCCGCCCAGGGTGATGGCTGTCGCAACACCGGCGATATTGCCGGTACCGATGGTTGCTGACAGGGCCGTAGACAATGCCTGGAAATGGGAGACTTCACCGCGGTCACTCCGGCAACTGTATTTTCCCGACAGGAGACCAACGGCATGACCGAAACCGCGCACCTGTATCAGGCCCATACGAATGGTCAGGTAAAGACCGGTGCCCAGTAATGCGATCAGGGTCAGCGGGCTTCCCCACAGCAGGCTGGAGAGCTGGCCACTCCACTCTGTCAGTTGCGCAAAAAGATCCATCAATTCATCTCCAGGGTCGGGTATTTGAGCGTGAGGGTATTGCCTTGCTGGCTAAAATCCAGGTGCCTGAGAAAACTCATGCCCAGCAACACAGCACCACTGCTGTCATTGGGGTTGATGCTGGCGCGTATCGGTCCCAGGCGCAATGGCCCGAGCTGGATCTCATTGACCGTGGTTTGCCATGCACTTATTGCACCATTGGCTGTTTGATAGGTCGTGGCACGGCCGCGTTGCAGTCCAATGCTGTCTGCAACTTTAGCGGGTATCGAGACATCAGTTGCGCCGGTATCCAGCATGAACTCAACGGCCTGACCATTGATGAACCCGGTAGCGATATAGTGGCCGTAACGGTTGCGCTGCAGTTGGACTTCCGGGATGCCATCTTCCGTTACAGTGGACAGCCTGTGGTTGGGATTGTTTTGTTTATCCAGGCGATTGTTAAAGAACATCGTCAGCAACAGCAGAAGAATGATCCATGCAGCAATGACCATGCCCCGGCCAATCGTTTTTGAAGCGTTTGCTGATTTGTCCGAATTGCTCATCTGAAGTTTCAATATACCAGCCGCAGTCCCGCGAAAATATGCCGCTTGAAGGGTTCATGAAAATTTCTGAAGCCGGGGCGCTTGATGGCGGGACGGGTGTGAACGCTGCCGCCACGCAGAGTGTAGTGACCATTGTCGAATGAGGGGGAGGAATAGCCATCATAGGGAAAGGCCTGAAACCCCTCGTAGGGATAGAACGGGTTCTGGCACCATTCCCATGCACGTCCTGTTTGCTTGAGATTGTGTAATCGACAGGCGACTTCCCATTGGTGTTCGTGTGGCAATCGACCACCGGCCCAGTTCGCATAGGCGCAGGCCTCATGGTGTGAGATGCCGTGTACGACATCCGTTCCGTCCAGTTCATAGGCGCCCCGCACGCCCATGCCGTACCAGTGGCCGGCTTCATCCCGACGCCAGTGATCCGGGCAGCTTGCCGTGAGCTGTGGTCGCCACCGCCAGCCAGCGTCGCTCCAGAGTGATTGCGTGCTGTAGCCGCCGGCCTCCATGAACGCAAGGTATTCACTGTTGCTTACCGGCTTGCGTGCAATGCTATAGGGTCCCAGTGTGACCTGTTGTGCCGGCAACTCGTTGTCATAGGCCATCGGGGCCCTGCCGCCGACCCTGTAATGACCGGGTTGCATGTCGACGTTGTCTGTTATCGGCTGCACTGCGGTGAAGGGCGCTGTTACCCGGAATGCCTGTGTGTCCTCAAGCAGTGCGCGCTGCGTGAAGGCAGACAGCATGGTTTCATAGTGCTGGCTGTAATGCTGAATCAGGAAATGCAGCAGGTAATCATCCTGCATCAGCGGGTGCCCTGCGAGTCGCGGTGACGCTGTGTTTAAAATATCCAGGTTCATGGCCTGCATACCGAGCACCCACTGTAACAGGGCATCCAGTGGCGGCAGCAGTTTGCCGCGTGCCGGCTTTAATGTCAGCGTGGGTGTGTAAAGCTTCTTAACAGGGGCAGTGTAGCTGCTGTCATTCAGCACAATTTCCTGCAGCCAGTAACACTCGGTGTAGGTGCAGTGACCCAGGTGCCAGCCCAGCGGGCTCAGTTCGCTGTGGTACTGCTGTCGCTGACTGTCGTCATCCAGCGATTCGACCAGTGCCGTGACCAGGTCTTGTGCCAGTCGCAGTTCGTTCAGTAGTGCTGCAGAATTCACAGGGGCAGCAATTCGGGTGGCTTGTGCAGGTCAAGAATGAGCAGATGATGTTCAGGCACCGGCTGCCAGGAACTGTCCTCTGAAAATCGTTCAGAGGCAATCAGCTGCCCGCCGGGAAACTGTTCATCATTCGTGGTGTAATAGAGCGATGCGCATTCATGGTTAAAGCCATGGCGGCTTGCATACAGGCGTTCACCGTCGGTAATAACAATATTGATCAGTGCTTGCTGGTCCTTCAGCCGTTCTGCCAACCAGTCAAATAATCGCATCAGGGCCTCAGCCAGGCTGAGATCTCCGTTGTCCCGCAGGATCTGGCGCAGGCAGGCAAAAAGATATTCGGAGTCCGTGTTACCACGAATATCAGCAGCGACTTCCGGTGCCAGCAGGGTGGTGATCTCCGGCAGCACCTGCATATGAAAATTCCGGATGAATCCATTGTGAATAAACAGTCGCTTGTCGTCACAGAAGGGTGCCGTGTTGAACTGGTGGACCGGATTATCCACCGTTGCGCTACGTACCTCTGCAAGCCACAGGGGGTTCGTTAATGTGCGTGCGAGTGCAGGTAAATTACTGTCGGACCAGATGGGCAGGATGCTGGTATAGGTTGAAGGTGAGCCATCCGGGCTATACCAGCCAAAACCGTAACCGTCTGCATTTAACTTTGCATAGATCAGTTCCTGTGGTTCCCATGACTGTTTATACAGGCTGTGATCGGGGGCCAGCAGAAACTGCTGCAGGGTGATGTCAGGTCCAATGTAGGCAGCGAGTCGGCACATGGTCCTGTTATCGCACGCTAGCGAAGCAGGTATTCAAGCAAGGCCTTCTGGGCATGCAGGCGATTTTCCGCCTCGTCCCAGACGACACTTTGTGGCCCGTCTATGACCGCGGAAGCGACTTCCTCACCCCGGTGTGCCGGCAGGCAGTGCATGAACAAGGCGTCACGGGCGGCTGCCTGCATGAGGTCTTTATCAACCTGGTAGCTGGCAAAGGCCTGTTCGCGCTTTGCCTGTTCCTCTTCCTGTCCCATGCTGGCCCAGACATCAGTGACCACCAGGTCGGCATTGCAAGCTGCATCGAGGGGGTTGCGAATAATAGCCGCACTGGACCCGGCCGCCTGCAGTATGCTTGCATCCGGATCGTATCCCTCGGGGCAGGCGATGTTCAGCGTAAAACCGTATTGACGCGCCGCGTTGATATAGGAATGGCACATGTTATTCCCATCGCCGATCCAGGCAACGGTTTTGCCGCTGATATCGCCGCGGTGTTCAAAATAGGTCTGCATGTCTGCCAGCAGCTGACAGGGATGATACAGGTCTGTCAGCGCATTAATAACAGGTACCTGCGAACAGGCAGTAAAACGCTCGATTTTTTCATGTTCGAAGGTCCTGATCATGATGACATCAGCCATGCGTGACAGCACACGCGCAGAATCTTCAATGGTTTCACCGCGCCCCAGCTGGGTATCGCGGGGGGACAGGAAGATGGCGTGGCCGCCCAGTTGTGCTATACCGGCCTCGAATGACATGCGCGTCCGGGTCGAGGATTTTTCGAACACCATGGCCAGTATTTTGTGTTTTAGCGGCTCATGCAGTGTTCCGGCTTTTTGTATATTCTTGAGTTCGACGGCACGTGTAACCAGCTTCCGGAGTGTCTCCGGTGTCAGGTCAAGCAGTGTTAGAAAATTCTGGTGGTTCATGATTTACCCGGCGAGGAATTCACGTATTAGTTCACTGACCTGTTCAATGATCATGTCAGCCTGTTTTGCAGTGGTGATCAGGGGTGGCAGTAACCGTATTACGCGTTCTGCGGTGACATTGATCAACAGGCCCTGCTCAATGGCCTTGCTCACCAGTTCAGCACAGGGACGATCCAGTTCGATACCAATCATCAGCCCACGACCACGGATTTCGGTGACGCCCTCAAGGCCGGACAGGGCAGTGGTGAATCCTGCAAGCAACTGCTCGCCGAGACTGGCAGCGTGCTGGACCAGTTGTTCCTGTTCCAGCACATCCAGTACCGCGATGGCTGCACGACACGCCAGCGGGTTGCCGCCGAAGGTGCTGCCATGGGTGCCCGGCTGCATGACTTCGGCAGCCTTGCCCCTGGCGAGGCAGGCACCGATGGGGACGCCGTTACCCAGTGCCTTGGCCAGCGTGGTGACATCGGGTACGGCATTACTATGCTGCCAGGCGAACCATTTTCCCGTGCGCCCCATGCCTGACTGGATTTCATCCAGCATCATCAGCCAGTGGTTGTCATCACAGAGGTTGCGGATGCCATCCAGGTACCCGGCGTCCGGTATATTGATACCCCCTTCACCCTGTACCGGTTCTACCAGTACGGCAACCACGTCACTGCTGTTTTCAGCCACGGTCCGGATTGCATCCAGATCATTGTAGGGTACGCGAATGAAGCCCTGAACCAGCGGTTCGAACCCGGCCTGTACCTTGCGATTACCGGTTGCCGTCAGGGTCGCCAGGGTGCGGCCGTGAAAACTGCTGTCCATGACGATAATGGCCGGGTTATCGATATCCCTGCCATGACCAAAAAGGCGTGCGATCTTGATGGCCGCTTCATTGGCCTCTGCACCGGAGTTGGAAAAGAATACCCGGTCCATCCCGGACAGTTCGCATAGCCTGTCAGCCAGCTGTGCCTGCAGGGCGATACCGTAGAGGTTGGATGTATGTACCAGTTTACCGGCCTGATCCGCTATCGCCTGTGTGACGGCAGGGTGGGCGTGTCCGAGGCCACACACAGAGATACCACTCAGGGCATCCAGGTATTGTTTATGTTCAGTATCCCACAACCAGATGCCTTCACCCCGTTCAAATTGCACCGGAAGACGGTTGTAGGTCGACATAATGTGATCTGCCATTTTTATAGTGTCCAAAATAGAAAAGGCAGCCGTTACAGACTGCCAAGCCTTGTTTAACCCTGATTTTATAGCGTGTTGCCTGAAAAGCGCAAACCCGGCCAGTGACCGGGTTTGTGCATCAGGCAAGGTGTTAAACAGACCTGTCTATAAGGGAAGCCCGTGACCATGGCCGATCATGCACATCAGCATGGGGATGGACAGCAGGGTATTGGTGCGCGAGGCCATCAGTGCAACCTTCTTGGCGCCGGCAATCTCATCGGCGCTGGCTTCAACCATACCCAGAATCTTCTTCTGGTTTGGCCAGATCAGGACCCAGACGTTGAACAGCATGATGGTGCCCAGCCAGGCACCGATACCGATGATGAGCAGCGGTTCCTGCAAGGTGAAGGCCATGATGAAGCCGGAGCCTTCGCCATGGGGCAGGTTTTCCAGAGCACCAACACCGGTCAGCCAGGTAGCCAGGGCACCCCAGCGGAACCATAGCAGGGCACGGGGGGCAACATACTTGTTGATTGCGGCCGGACCCGGGCCGCCTTCATCACCAAGAGCCTCGCCAACGGCGGGTACCTGTACAAAGTTGAAGTAGTACAGCAGACCGATCCAGACGATACCAGCCAGTACATGGAACCAGACTTCCATCGCCCAGACGTTAAGTCCCGTGATGCCAAGGCCCATCATAATCAGTATGGCCAGCACGAAACCTGAAAGAATAGTACCCAGCACAGAGGTTAAGGGATTCATTATTTACTCCTCGTTGTCTGCGGGGCAAAATCCGCAGGAATGAAATAGGCGACTAAATTACTCGGGAATGGGAGGATACGGCAGGTTTTGTGATATTGCAAACTATAAAATGCGTCTATTTATAATGGATAACATATTGAAATATAAGTATAATATAATACAAGCACACGTGAACATACTGAACCCCTGCCTGGCTGATCTATGACATTGAATTCAATTGAACTGAGCCTGTTTTCCAGCCGTCTGACGGCCGTGTGTGACGAAATGGGAGCTGTCCTGCGGCGTGCTGCCTTTTCGACCAATATCAAGGACCGGCTGGATTTTTCCTGTGCCGTATTCGATGCCGACGGGCAGTTGTGTGCCCAGGCCGCGCATATCCCGGTCCATCTCGGCAGCATGGCCTTTGCCATGCAGGACCTGGTGTCGGGGATCGCCTGGTCGCCGGGCGATGTGCTGATTGTGAATGACCCCTACCTGGGCGGGACACACCTGCCTGATATTACCCTGATCGCACCAGTATTCCTGGGTGATGCCTGTCTGGGTTACGTAGCGAATCGCGCGCATCATGCCGATATTGGTGCCGACTCGCCGGGCTCCATGCCGATATCAATGAGCCTCGATGAAGAGGGCCTGGTGATTCCGCCCATGCGTCTGGTGCAGGGTGGTGAACCGGACAGGCGGATACTGCAGGACATTATTTCTGCCACAGCCAATCCTTTGCAGATGCAGGGCGACCTGGCTGCACAGTTGAGCGCGAACCGGGCGGGCGGCGAGCGCCTGATTGAACTGGCCCGCAGTATGGGTCTTGATGGTTATCGCACAGGACTGGCCGCGGTGAATGACTATGGTGAACGCCTGGCAGCCAGTGCCTTGTGTGCCATACCCGACGGTTGTTATCGCTTTCGGGATGTCATGGATGATGACGGGCTTGGACAGACGGATATTCCCATTGCAGTCACGCTGTTGGTGAAACACGGCAATATAACGGTCGATTTTGCAGGTACGGCTGCTCAGGTGGCCGGTAATATCAATTGTCCGTTGTCCGTTGCGGCCGCCGCCGTATTCTATGTGTTTCGTTGTCTGATGCCGGCACTGACCCCCTCCTGTGCCGGCAGCTTTCGCAATATTCATTTGTCTGCACCGCAAGGCTGTCTGGTGAATGCTCAACGTCCTGCAGCTGTCGCCGCCGGTAATGTTGAAACCAGCAGCCGCATTGTGGACGTGGTTATGGGGGCGCTGGCGCAGGCCTTGCCCGAGCAAATTCCGGCTGCCAGCCAGGGGACCATGAATAACCTGGCCATGGGTGCGCGCACGGGTGACGACTGCTGGGATTATTATGAAACGATGGGGGGTGGCACGGGTGGAGGGTATAGTCAGCACGGACTTGATGCCACCCAGTCACACATGACCAATACCCTGAATACACCGATCGAGGTGCTGGAAATGGAATTCCCGTTGCGGGTGCGTCGCTACCAGATACGGTCGGGTTCCGGTGGTGCCGGTCAGCACTGCGGAGGAGACGGGCTGCTAAGAGAGTTTGAATTCCTGGCACCCGCCACGGTGACACTGCTGACAGAACGTCGACGGCATCCGCCCTGGGGTTTGCATGCAGGCGCACCCGGTCAGCCGGGCGAGAATCGCCGTAATGGCCGGCCATTGCCTGGCAAGATCAGTGGTGAATTTTCTGTGGGTGAATGTCTGACTGTCTGTACCCCGGGTGGCGGTGGCTGGGGAGCACCGAGCACAACAGTTTGTAGCCCGGATGGAGCATAGCGGAATTCGGGAAGGTATGAGGCTATTTGAATGTTTGCTCCCGGATTACGCAAGCTCCATCCGGGCTACAGGAATCGGTTTTCGGATGGACACTAATTAACTCATGTGCGGAATATGCGGTGAACTGCGTTTTGACGGCTTAAGTCCTGATAAAACAAAGCTGGCTAAAATGACCGATAAACTGGCGCGTCGTGGACCCGATGCCAGTGGTGAATATTTTTCCGGACCGCTGGCATTCGGCCATCGGCGTCTCTCTGTGATTGATCTTTCCGAGCGCTCCAGTCAGCCCATGGTCGATGCTGCACTGGGGCTGGTGCTGGTGTTCAACGGTACAATTTATAACTACCCGGAACTGCGCGAACAGTTACGTGCCAAGGGATACACCTTCTTTTCCGGGGGTGACAGCGAGGTCATCCTGAAGGCCTATGCGGAATGGGGAGAGGACTGCCCGCAACACCTGCAGGGCGTGTTTGCCTTTGCTATCTGGAATACGCACACCCGGCAGTTGTTTATGGCACGGGACCGTTTTGGCGTTAAACCGCTTTATTACAGCATTAACCGACATGCTATACGCTTTGCGTCTACCAGCCAGGCCCTGCTTGCCGGGGGTGAGATTGATACCGCTATCGATCCGGTCGCCCTGCATCACCATTTGACCCTGCATGCCGTGGTGCCGGCACCGCGAACACTGCTGCAAGGTCTGCGCAAGCTGCGTCCGGGCCATAGTCTGACCTTTAACCTGCGTGGAGAACGCCGGTTACGCCGCTACTGGCAGCTTGATCCCACCCCGCCAGCTGATGATCTGAGTGAATGGGAATGGATAGAGGCAATCCATACGGAATTAAGGCAGGCGGTTGCAAGACGCCGTGCGATTGCGGATGTGCCGGTCGGTATTCTGCTGTCGGGCGGGCTGGACTCCAGCCTGCTGGTTGCCCTGCTTGCCGAGGCAGGCGGTGGTGATCTGCTGACTTTCTCGGTGGGATTCGAAGATGAACCGGAAGAGAAGGGCAACGAGTTTGATTGCTCGGATCTGGTTGCTGACCTCTATGGTACGCAGCATCATCGTTTTGTTGTTCCCAATGATGAGGTGCTCGCGCGCTTGCCCGAGGCGATAGACAATATGGGTGAGCCCATGGTTGCGCAGGATGCCGTGGCCTTTTACCTGCTTGGCGAGCAGGTCTCACAACAGGTCAAGGTCGTACAGAGCGGGCAGGGGGCCGACGAGGTGTTTGGTGGGTACTTCTGGTATCCACAGATGCAGGCAGCAGCCGGTACAGACATCGAGCGTTTTCGGCACCTGTATTTCGATCGGACACATGATGAATTTCAGCATACCGTTACCTCCGGCTACCATGGCATTGACTATACCTCGGCCCGTGTCACACATGGCTTGTCGCAGTTCAAGTCAAATGAATTTATTAACCGGGTGCTGGCCTACGATGTCACTACCCTGATTGTAGACGACCCGGTCAAGCGGGTAGATAATATGACCATGGCCTGGGGCCTGGAATCACGCGTACCGTTCCTGGACCAGGAGCTGGTACAACTGGCCGCCCGTATGCCGGCTGCACTGAAAATCAAATCCGGTGGTAAACATCCGCTGAAGGTGATTGCACGGGATCTGTTGCCAGACAGGATCATCGATCGTCCCAAGGGGTATTTCCCGGTACCTTCGCTGAAGTTTGTGCGTGGCCAGGTGCTGGAGTTCATGCGTGAGGTACTGGACTCGCGGGCCTGCAGGGAGCGTGGGCTGTTCAATCGCACCTATGTTCGGGCCTTGCTGGATAGCCCTGAACAGGCACATACGCCGCTGCTGGGTAGCAAGTTATGGCATCTGGCCCTGCTTGAAATCTGGCTGCAGCGAAATGTGGATAAATCCCTTTGATTCGTCGCTTTTTCCGGTGACGGGTCAGGGCTACAATAACCGGTAACAGCTTTTTAACGTAGTAACCGAGGACAGATGAATGGATGTAATGGAACGAATTGATGCAGCAGTGAAGGAAAATCCGGTGGTCATTTTTATGAAAGGGACTCCGCAGATTCCGCAGTGTGGTTATTCCAGTCGAACCGCGCAGGCATTGGCTGCCTGTGGCCAGGAATTTGCGCACGTGAACGTACTGGCGGACCCTGACGTTTTCCAGAACCTGCCACGCTACGCCAACTGGCCAACCTTCCCGCAAGTGTATATTGGTGGGGAACTCATAGGAGGTTGTGATATCACCCTGGACCTGTATCAGAAGGGTGAGTTGCAGAAGATGGTCAAAGAGGCCGTCGGGAAAGAATAGTACAGTAACCCCTTCGCGCCTTGCTGGCGCGAAGGGGTTCAGGTTGGGTTTGCACCTGCGCCTGAATTTAATTCGCTTCCAGTTTCAGCAGTTCTTCAATAATTTCCAGCATCAGTTTCTGGCCTTTATCGCCCATCTTCTCCGTGAGCTTGTCGGCGTCGCGTTCACCTTCCACCAGCGGGCGAATGCGGCCTGCCAGGATGCCCATGTCACCACCGGCTTCCAGCATTTGTTTGGCCATGTTGCCGATGATTTGCAGGGCCTGGGCATTCCCGTTGCGGGAGGCGTGTATCAGGCCTGCAATACCGGGCGCAGCCATGGTGGAATCAATATCGGTATTCAGGTCAGGCAGGGTGCTCGGATCCTGAAGGCCTCGCAGAATCGATTCAATAATGACACGGTCTTCATCATCCAGTAACTGCAGCATGGACTCATCGCGATTGCCTGACATGATGTCACGGATGGCCGTCACAAGGGTTGTCCAGTCATTATCTGCGGCCATCTGCAATACCTGTTCCATGTCCGGGACTGAACCAGGGTTATTGCAATGCATGACGACACGGTGGATAAGGCCTGCATGGGATTGCAGGATCTGTTCTTGTTGATCAGGTTGTGACATGGTGCTAGTACCTTTAGATTGGTGAAATATTATCAGGCTGGTGCGGGTTGAATTCATGCCAGCGGTTAATGACGGCGCAAAAGAGATCGGCTGTTCGCTCCGTATCATAAACAGCGGAATGCGCTTTTTCACTATCCCAGTCAAAACCGGCGGCTTTGACGGCGCGGGCCAGTACCGTTTGCCCATAGGCCAGTGCGGCGAAACTGACGGTGTCAAAGGTACTGAATGGATGGAACGGATTGCGTTTGATGCTGGTCCGGGCGACGGCGGCATTCAGAAATGACAGGTCAAAGGCGGCATTGTGGCCTACCAGTATGGCCCTGTTGCAGCCACTGTCCTTGATGGTACGGCGTATCGGCTTGAATATATGCTCCAGTGCCTCGTGTTCGGGTTTGGCCATGCGAAACGGGTGATAGGGATCAATACCGGTAAATTCCAGGGATTCCTGATCGAGGTTGGCGCCGGGGAAGGGCTCTACGTGACAGGCAATGGTTTCCTTGCGACGAATGGTTCCCTCATCGTCTATTTCCAGTGTTACGGCAGCGATTTCCAGCAGGGCGTCACGTTTGGCGTTGAACCCCGCTGTTTCCACGTCAATAACGACTGGCAGGAAGCCGCGGAATCGCCTGGCGATGAGCGTTTTTTCTTCAATGTCATTCATGGAACAAGCATACCGAATCGTTCTGGACTTGGCGATGTTGCATAATGTGACCGCTGTTCAGGCGCGGCCTGCCTGGCAGACTAGAATGGCGAGTCTTGCCAGGATGCGCTAACGGACCAGGGGAGTATTGAGTATGCATAGCCAGGGTGTCTTTATGATGCGTCGACCGGGTCCGGCGGTATTGCTTGCTGGGGTGCTGTTTTTCTTGCTGGCAGCCATAACCCGGGCGGAAACAGACAAAAGTCACGGCCTGTTGTGGGAAATCAGCAAGCCAGGTCAGGAGCCGGCATATCTGTTTGGCACCATCCATTCGGAAGATCCTGAAGTCGTGGATCTGCCAGCACCGGTCAGGCAGGCGTTTGATGCTGCAGACAGTGTCGTGCTTGAAATGCTGATGGATACCGAGGCCATGATGTATTCAAGTACGGCCATGTTGATGCTGGATGGCCGTTCCCTGCCTGATGTGCTTGGCATGCCCCTGTACAAAAGAGTAACCGAGGCCATTGCATCACGCGGTATACCGGAGCTGGTATTGAACCGGATGAAGCCGTGGGCAGCAGCAGTCACCTTGTCAATGCCGGCACTTGAAACAGGTCAGATTCTGGACCTGGTGCTGTATCAGGATGCATTGCAGCAGGACAAGGCTGTCTATGGGCTGGAGACAGTACGTGAACAACTGGACCTGTTTGACTCCATGCCTGAGTCAGATCAGGTAACCTTGCTAAAGGATGCGGTCGATAATCTCCCGGAACTGGATGCTATGCACGCGGAGCTGCTGGCAGCCTACAAGCAACGTGACCTGGACGGTTTGCTTGCCATCAATGAAACCTCGATGCAGGCAGGTGATCAACAACTGGCGAAGGACCTCCAGCGGCGTGTCATCGATGACCGGAACCAGCGCATGGCGGAGCGCATGCAGCAGTACTTGCAGCAGGGCAAGGCCTTTGTCGCGGTGGGTGCCTTACATCTGCCGGGTGAAAAAGGTTTGTTGGATCTGCTGGAACAGCAGGGTTATACCGTCCGGCGGGTTTATTAATCGCGCCTGCAAGACGCTCCTACACAATTAGACACGCCTGTAGGAGCGTCTTGCAGGCGCGAATATTTTGGCCGGACAAGCCGTTGTGGTTTCAGGTATTGTTTTTCACCCGCCAGTGCAATGTCTCACCGGCAAACAGTGGCACGACCTCCGAATCTCCCAGCGGGTAGCTGTCCGGTACCTGCCAATCCCGTTTTTTCAGGGTAATGGTTTCCTTGTTTCGCGGCAGCCCGTAAAAGTCGGCGCCGAAATGACTGGCAAAAGGTTCCAGCTTGTCAAGCGCACCGGCCTCTTCAAATATTTGTGCATAGAGTTCCAGAGCAGCGTGTGCCGTGTAGATACCGGCACAGCCACAGGCCGTTTCCTTGCGGTTCCTTGTATGTGGTGCACTGTCGGTGCCCAGGAAAAATTGCCGCTTACCACTGATGGCGGCTTCAAGCAGTGCCCTGCGGTGTGTTTCCCGCTTCAGCACCGGCAGGCAGTAGGCGTGGGGTTGTATGCCGCCCTTGAACATGGCATTGCGGTTTAACAGCAGGTGATGGGCGGTGAGGGTGGCAGCAATGTTGTCGGCGGCATTTACAACAAAGTCGACGCCTTCACGCGTCGTGACATGTTCCAGTACCACTTTGAGTGCCGGGAAACGTACGGTCAGCGGCTCCAGATGCTGATCGATAAAGACCTTCTCGCGATCGAAGATATCAACGTCAGTGTCCGTTACCTCTGCATGGACCAGCAGCGGGATGCCCTGTTGTTCCATGACCTCCAGCACATTCCAGGTCTTGCTGATTTCAGTGACGCCGGCATCGGAATGTGTGGTGGCACCGGCCGGATAGAGTTTGACTGCGTGAACCAGGCCGCTGGCTTTTGCCTCGTGAATGTCATCCGGTGTCGTTTTGTCAGTCAGGTACAGCGTCATCAGGGGCGTAAAGTCAATGCCAGCCGGTACTGCGGAGAGGATACGCTCGCGGTAGGCCAAAGCCTGTGTGGTGGCGGTGACCGGCGGCTGCAGGTTCGGCATGATAATGGCGCGGCCAAACTGGCGTGCGGTGTGCGGTACCACTGACGCCAGTGCTGTACCATCACGTACATGCAGGTGCCAGTCATCCGGTCGTGTCAGTGTCAGTTCCATGTGTTATCCATTACCGCCTGTTGCTGCAGCAGGTTCAGGGTATAGCGTACTCCGAAACCGGTCGTGTCGGTCGGGATATGGGCGAGTCCGCCCTTGTGATTGCTGGCTGCGAGGTCAATATGAATCCAGTGGATGTCATCGTCGATGAAGCGGTTCAGAAAACGCGCGGCAAGTATGTGGTCGGCATCGCCTTCCAGCGTGCATTGCAGGGTGTCGGCAACGGGTGATTTCAGTGACTCGTCAAAATCCTTGTCCAGCGGGAAGGGCCACACCCGTTCGCCACTGTCGCGCCCGGCCATTGTCAACGTGTTGTGCAAGGTCTCCCGGTTACTGAACACGCCACTGTATCGTGAAGACAATGAATAGATGCAGGCACCGGTCAGCGTGGCATAGTCGATCATGACGTATGGTTTTGCCTTGCCGGCCAGCGCCAGGGTGTCGGCCAGCACCATGCGGCCCTCGGCATCGGTGTGTTTGACCTCGATGCTGGTGCCGTTGCTGGCAAAAACCACGTCGTTGGGTTTATAGGCCTTGTTCCCGATATCGTTCTCGGCAAGCGCCAGCCAGCAATCAACCGGGTAATCGACTTGCAGGCGTGACAATGCCAGCAGTGTGCCCAGGGCCACGGCGCTGCCCTGCATGTCTTCGTGCATGCCGTTCATGTACTTGGCCGGCTTGATATTGACGCCACCGGTATCAAAGCAGATGCCCTTGCCGACCAGTGCCAGCTTGCGGGTGTTGCGTTTAACAGCACCGCGTTTTTTGGGTGTGTAGGTAAGGTGAACGATACCGGCATCATCGGTGGGGCTGCCCTGGGAAACAGCCAGGAAGGCGCCTGCCTTTTTGCGCTTCAGTGCCCGTGTATCCAGGAATTCCATTTTCCAGCCTTCGGACGTTGCCAGTCGGGTGACAAACTTCCGGTAGCTGGCGGGGGTGAGTTCATTCGGTGGCAGTGCGGCCAGCCAGCGTGCCAGGTGGTTGCCGGCAATCTCGGCTGTTACCTGCGAAAGATCGGTCTTTTCTGCCAGGCCGTAGATATCGATGCGCTTCAGGATAGACGGATTTTCCTTGTCAGATTTGTAACTGGGCATCGGGCATACCGAAGCGAGCAGGGCGGCTGACAGTATCTCCAGTAATCGGGCTGCCGCTGCCTGTTCGAAACCTGCCAGCTGCAACAAAAGTGCAGCCGGGTTCAGTTTATGTACTGTGGCGGCCAGTTCACGTGCCGTAGTCAGCAACTCAAAAGTACTGGCGTTCTCATCGATTGCTTGCAGGATTACATGCGTGCCGGTCTTGTTGGGCAGATCTGTGCGCAGTCGTTTGGCATCCCTGTGCTGGCGTTTCTGTCGCAGGTAGCGTGACTTCAGGGTGTCAGCGTAGGCCAGTTGCTCCCAGACGGCCTTGCCCGGTTGCTCCGGGGTAATGACCAGCGCGACCCGGGCGCTATCCAGCTGCCGGCTCTCAGGGCTGCTTGTATATTGATTTAACTTGACTTTTTCACTGTGATCATAGGGTATCTGCATGCTTTTTGCCTTGACCTGTTAACGCAAAACGCTGATCATATCGCGCTTGCTGTGATTCGGATACTGCTGTTTCCCTAAACTATGAAAAACGCTGATAAAAAACGCGTGTTGCGCGAAATGCTGTTTGCCCGCCGCTTTGAAGAGCGCTGCTACGAGGCCTACGTGGAACGTAACATTGGCGGCTTCCTGCACCTCTATCCTGGTGAAGAGGCCTGTGCCTTTGGTGTGCTGGAAGCGGCGCAACCCGGTCATGATTATGTCATCACCAGTTACCGTGACCATGTACATGCCATCAAGTCGGGTAGCGATCCCCGCCATATCATGGCCGAGCTGTTTGCCAAGGAGACCGGGGTCAGCAAGGGGCGTGGTGGTTCCATGCACATATTTGATGTGGCACACCGCTTCATGGGTGGCTATGCCCTGGTCGGCGGGCCTTTCCCGCTGGCCGCGGGTATTGCCAAGGGTATCCAGATGCAGGGCGGTGATGAAATCTGTATCTGCTTTCTCGGCGATGCCGCGAACAACCAGGGCACTTTCCATGAATCACTGAACATGGCCGCGCTCTGGAATCTGCCGGTGTTGTACGTGTGTGAAAACAATCTTTACGGGATAGGTACCCGCATTGACCGTTCCACAGCCGTGGTTGACCAGTACAAGCGTGTGTCTGCCTACAATATTCCGTCGGCCCAGGAAGACGGGCAGGACTTTGACCTGGTGAACAAGGCCGCCACCAGGGCCATCAAGCATGTGCGTTCCGGCAAGGGACCGTACTTCCTTGAACTGATGACCTACCGCTATCGCGGACACTCCATGTCGGACTCCAATGCCTATCGGGCGAAGACCGAGGAGCGCATGTGGAGCGGCCGGGACCCGGTCATTATATTACGCGACCGACTGATTGAGGCCGGCGAACTGACGCTGGATGAATTCAAGGATATGGATACTGACATCCTCGACGAGATCGAAGACGAGGTGATTCGTTTTGCAACTGAATCGCCCGAACCACACATGTCGGAAGTTGGGCAATATGTACTTGCCGAGAATGACCCGTGGGTCAAGGGTGGGGTGCAGTCATGACTGAGATCATGTACTGGGAAGCGATCAGGCGCGCCCATGATGAAGAGATGGCGAATGACCCGCTGGTGATTGCCATGGGTGAGGACATCGGTGTCGTGGGTGGTACCTACAAGGCTACAACTGGCTTGTACGACAAGTACGGTGAAGCGCGTGTGATCGATACGCCGATTTCGGAGAATGGTTATACCGGTCTGGGCATCGGTGCGTCATTTCTTGGTGTGCGCCCGATTATCGAGATCATGTCGGTCAACTTTGCCTGGCTCGCGATGGACCAGATCTTTAATACGGCAGCCAAGGTGCGCTATATGTCCGGCGGCCAGCTGGAAGCCCCGATCGTGGTTCGTTCACCGGGCGGTACAGCGCACCAGCTCGGTTCACAACATTCCGCACGCATGGAAAAGGTCTTCATGGGCGTGGCCGGATTGCGTGTCGTGACACCTTCCAATCCACGCCAGGCCTGTGGGCTGTTGAAGTCCGCGGTGCGTTGTAACGATCCCGTGTTTATCAACGAACACGAACTCATGTACAACATGCGGGGCGAAGTACCCGATGAAGAATACTTTCATCCGCTGGAAGGTTCCGAGATTGCCCGTGAAGGCCGGGACGTCACCCTGTTTGGCTATAACATTTCCGTGCACTGGTGCCTGGCGGCCGCTGAACTGTTGTCGAAGCATCATGGCATCGAGGCAGAGGTCATTGACCTGTATTCGCTGAGTCCGCTGGACCGGGAAGGCATACGCAACTCGGTCAGCAAGACC
Organism: Pseudomonadota bacterium; assembly: GCA_039714975.1. Classification (GTDB taxonomy): domain Bacteria; phylum Pseudomonadota; class Gammaproteobacteria; order UBA9214; family UBA9214; genus UBA9214. The sequence continues at coordinate 130,257 of JBDLIH010000001.1, read as the reverse complement.
CACCGCGCAGTCATCGTCGAGGAGGCCGAACCGGCCGTCGGTGTGGGCGCCGAGGTGATGGCGATCATCAATGAGGAATGTTTCTTCGAGCTGGATGCCGCGCCGGTACGTGTGTCGGCACTGAATGTGCCGATCCCCTACAACCATGCCATGGAAAAGGCCGCCTTGCCGGATGAAAATGACGTCGTGACAGCCGTGCGCGGGATCTTTGGCGTCTGAACAATGGCCGTCATTGCGAGCGCAGCGTGGCAATCTCTTGACCTTATGCAACATCATTTGGAGATTGCCGCGTCACTGCGTTCCTCGCAATGACGGTGGTTTTGGTTTAAGTCAGTGCTATTAAAGTATGAACATAACACTTTGCTCGCCCCTTAATTAAGGACAACTGTTGAATGTCTGAGCCCTATGTAATCAAGATGCCGCAACTCTCCGACACCATGACAGAAGGTGTCGTGGTCAGCTGGGAAAAGAATATCGGCGATGAAATCAAGCGTGGTGATATTGTCGCCACGGTGGAAACCGACAAGGCCGTCATGGACGTGGAAGTCTTTCGTGACGGGTTTCTCTCCGGTCCGATTGCACCGGTTGATTCGGTCGTGGCAGTCACACACCCGATTGCCTACCTGGTTGATTCCAGCGATGACGTCGATAACAGCCAGTCTGAACAAACGGCTGCACCTGCTGCTGATACTGCACCGGTGGCAGCAACTGCAGCGCCAGTAGCACAACAGGCATCGCCATCGGCCGTCGCACCGGGCGCCGCTCCGACACCCCGGCCGCAGGGCAACAAGGCCTCGCCACTGGCACGCAAGCTGGCGGCGGAGCAGGGTGCCGACATCGACCGCATTAGCGGCTCCGGACCCGGTGGCGTGGTCACTGCAAATGATATTCAGCGTGCCCCGGCGCCGTTCGAAGTGGCGGTGCCTGGTGACGGCCGACCGATGAAGTCGATGGAGAAAGCCATTTCGAAGGCCATGGCTGCTTCCATCTCCATGCCGACCTTCCGGGTAACGACACATATCCATCTCGGACCTTTAATGAGTGCGGCCAAGTCGGCCGGTATCTCGGTCACCGTGGCGATTGCCAGGGCCTGTGGCCTGGCGATACTGGAACACCCGAAGATGAACTGGTGTTACCAGCCGGATGACAAGCTGATTGAACGCAGCCAGGTCGACATTGGTATGGCCGTGGCTGCTGACGATGGCGGGCTGGTTGTGCCCATCTTGCGTGGCTGTGAGTCACGCGAATTGTCGGAGTTGAATAATGACTGGAAAGACCTGGTGGCCCGTGCGCGTAGCCGTCACCTGAAACCGGAAGAATTTACCGGTGCCAGTTTCCAGATTTCCAACATGGGTATGTTCGATGTCAGTTACTTTGATGCCATCGCTACGCCCGGGCTGGCAGCAATACTTGCGATCTCCTCAAACACAGAGAAGGGCAGTGCCTTTACCATTACCGCGGATCATCGTGTGATCAATGGTGCTGACGTGGCCCTGTTCCTGAAAACCCTGAAGTCCCGGATTGAGCAACCCGCCGACTGGATGGGGCCGGGGGTCTCGGCCATCCCGGAGGGGGACTGGGATTACGACGTGGTTGTGATTGGTGGAGGGCCGGGTGGCGAAGACTGTGCCCGTGACCTGGTGGCACACAAATTAAAGGTTGCACTGGTCAATGACTCACCGTTTCCCGGTGGCGAATGCCTGTGGCGGGGTTGTATTCCCTCGAAGGCCTGGCGCGCGGCCGCTGATCGCATGCGGGACCGTGCCGAAGATGCACAGCTCGGTGTGACCGGTACCAACCGGGCAAAACTGGTCTGGAAGGATCTGGAAGCACACCGTCGCCAGGTGCTGGAAACGCGCGGCGAAATGGCGCTCAAGACAGACAAGGGTGTGCGTATTAATTACCTGCAGGGGTTTGGTCAGTTCATTGATGCGCACACACTGGCGCTGAATACATCGACGAATCAGGATGACCCGCACAGCCGTGCAGCCCTGCCGGAGGGTAAAGCGGAGAAGACGATTACGTTTGGCTGTGCCGTGGTGGCCACCGGTGCACCGCCCTTTATTCCACCCATCCCCGGTGCGGCTGAAGGGCTTGATAGCGGGGGTGTGCTGACATCTGACACCGTATGGGCGCTGGCTGCTCCACCAAAGAAACTGGCCGTGATTGGCGCCGGCGCCATTGGTGTGGAGATGGCACAGATATTCCAGGACTTCGGCAGCAAGGTCACGCTGCTGGAAGCACAGGAGCGCATCCTGGCCGAGGTCGAGCCGGAGATTGCCAACGGCCTGGCCGGCATCCTCGCGGATGAAACGCGGCTGGATGTGTATACCTCGGCCGCTGTCAGCAGGATCAGCGGCGAACCGGGGGCGATGAAACTTGCCTATACCGACAGCGAGGGCAAGAAGCACAGCCTTACGGTTGATTACGTCATTATGGCGACCGGCAAGCGACCGGTACTGGACGGCCTGAATCTCGACAACGCAGGTGTTGCCCATGAGCGCAGCATTATTACGGCGGACAGTCGTAGCCGAACCAGTGTGCCGCATATCTTTGCCGTGGGTGATGTGGTTGGCGGCCTGATGCTGGCGCACACCGCTGCACAGCAGGGACGGGTGGCGGCAGCAACCATCCTCGGCGAGAACATGAAATATGACCAGGACAAGGACTGTGGTGTGATCTTCTCACGACCGCAGGCTGCCTTCGTTGGCCTGTCGGTCGAACAGGCGAAGGCCAGGGGTATCGATGCGGTCGAGGTGAAAGTCCCGATGAGTATCGATGCCAAGGCCATGATCAATCATGAAACCTATGGCATGATCAAGATCGTGGCAGACAAGACAACACAGCGCATCATTGGTGTGCACTTCCTCGCTGACCATGCAGATACGCTGATCGGTGAGGCGGTTATGATGGTGTCTGCCGGTTTGACACTGGAACAGGTGGGTGAGGCCATTCACCCGCACCCGACCCAGACGGAACTGTTTGGAGACATGGCGCGGCGGTTGCTGTCGCGGTTGCGCCGCAGCAGAAAAAAGACAAGGGCGTAATAATGTCAAATATTAAAAAGGTTGTACTTGCCTATTCCGGTGGTCTCGATACCTCCGTCATCCTCAAGTGGCTGGAAGAAGTCTACGACTGCGAGGTCGTCACTTTTACCGCGGATGTCGGGCAGGGCGAGGAGATTGAACCGGCACGCGAAAAGGCCCATGCCATGGGTGTCAAGGAAGTCTACATCGAGTCACTCAAGGAAGAATTTGCACGCGACTTCGTGTTTCCCATGTTGCGCGCCAATACCGTTTACGAGGGTGAGTACCTGCTGGGTACCTCGATCGCCCGTCCCCTGATTGCCAAGCGACTGGTCGAGATTGCCAAAGAGACCGGTGCGGATGCGATTTCGCATGGTGCAACAGGCAAGGGTAATGACCAGGTGCGATTTGAACTGGGGGCCTATGCACTGAACCCGGACATCAAGGTCATTGCGCCGTGGCGCGAATGGGACCTGACATCACGCGAGACCCTGATGGCCTATGCTGAAAAACACGGCATTCCGGTGGAGATGAAGCAGGGCAAAAGATCACCGTATTCAATGGATGCCAATTCCCTGCATATCTCCTATGAGGGTGGCATCCTCGAAGACCCCTGGTCCGAACCGGAAGAAGACATGTGGTTGTGGACGGTGTCTCCGGAAAACGCACCGGATACCCCCGTCTATGTTGAATTGACCTTTGAGCAGGGTGATGTGGTGGCGATCGATGGCAAGTCGCACAGCCCCGGCCAGATCATGGAAACACTGAACAAGTTGGGTGGCGAGAACGGCATTGGCCGTTCCGATATTGTTGAGAACCGCTACGTGGGCATGAAATCACGCGGCTGCTATGAAACGCCCGCAGGCACTATCCTGTTGAAGGCACACCGTGCCATGGAATCCCTGACACTGGACCGTGAAGCCGCGCATCTGAAAGACGACCTCATGCCGCGCTATGCAACCCTGATTTACAATGGTTACTGGTGGAGTCCTGAACGGCGACTGCTGCAGCAGATGATCGATGCCTCGCAGCAACACGTCAATGGCAGGGTGCGCCTGAAGCTATACAAGGGCAACGTCATCCTGGTCGGAAGGATGTCCGAGTCCGACAGCCTCTTTGATGAGCGCATTGCCACCTTCGAGGATGATGCCGGTGCCTATAACCAGAAGGATGCGGAAGGCTTTATAAAACTGAACGCCCTGCGCATGCGCATTGCCGGACGCCAGAAGACGCTGGACCGGAGGAAAAAATAATTCTCCCCGGGGACTATTCTTCTCATGCGACTTCTCCATACCATGCTGCGTGTCGGCAACCTCGATACATCAATCGTATTTTATACCGGTGTCCTCGGTATGAAACTCCTGCGGCGCAAGGACTATCCGGATGGAGAGTTCACCCTGGCCTTCGTCGGTTACGGAGATGAAGACAAAAATACCGTCATCGAACTCACCCATAACTGGGGCACGGAGCATTATGACCCGGGAGAAGGCTACGGTCACATTGCAATCGAGGTCGACGATGTGTATGCAGCCGCTGATGAAGTAAAAAAGCGGGGTGGCAAGATAATACGTGACGCAGGACCAATGAATGCAGGTACAACAATCATTGCATTCATTGAAGACCCTGACGGTTACCAAATAGAGCTGCTTGGCAAAAAACAGTGATCCACAACAGAATGCCTGTGTCGAACTTTACAACCGCACCGTGCGATACAGGCTATCTGCCATCCTTACACGGGAATGTAGCTCGCATTGCCTTGATTACCAGGCTGGGAGCGAACAGGTGCCGCTTTTCCGGGTGGTCGCGCAGATACATAATAGTGGTGTTTATTATCTGCCTTTTGGTTACTTCGGAAGGAAAACAAAACAGTGAGTGGCTCGTATCTATCACCCCCCCGACGTAGCCAGCACAGAAACCGTCGGGCGCAGCTATGCAGTGCTGCATCAGATCATTTCCGGTTGTCAGCTTGGCCTGGACAGTCCCAATTATTGAAACTGCGAGGACTGCGCCGACAATAAGATTTGTTTTGGTTATGAACATTAATCCTCCGCATCAACGAGAACATCCCGTCCTCTGCCTAACTTTGATCCCTGCTGGTTGCTAATAACTTTTAAAACCGTAGCCATTTTAACAAATGGGCAAGGTGCGAATATTGATCAGGGTCAACCAGAATATACAGAACACGGGTTGCAAATCACGTGGCGATTATGATGCCGGGTTATATGGACGTTCGTTGCGAAATAGCGGAAAGGTCTGCAGATCAGATTAGCCAAGCGTCATCCGACTGACTCTTCAGGTTGCAGTGCTTTATAACCCGATCTACGCCTACTTGGTTTATTGGTTCTGGCCGGTAGCAGCCCTGCAGAAAGAATCCAAAGGGGAAATTAGCTTATCAGAGTGGGGCGACCCCTTTTGAGTCTTTTTACGAAGCCAATTCCGGTCACATGAGTACGTATTTCTACTGATGGTTAGTGTACTTTTTAATCCGTCAACTTATTGGCGATTATAAAATTTCCGGCGTTATGTCCGAACGTCGACACCATCACACTGGATGCGTATGTGATGTTTTTCTCGATGCCTTGCGCTGGATTGTCAGAATAATGGACTTTCCCGTCATTTTGACTGCGTGACATCATTGCGCATTCTTTCATAATAAAACTGTAGTATTCCATTGGTAATATCACCATGCCAGGTCAAATCAAGGATTGGTTAACTTGGCACCAACGGCGGCGGCCTTCGTTCATTCGGTGGTCGCCGTTTTACATTGTGCTAAAGGTATGTGCCGTACTCAGACGAAGTGACTGATTCCGGGATAAGAATTCACTAACAGGCGGGAGGTGACCCATGCCAGAAGTTCAGTTTTATTGATTGAACGCCTGGGAGGTAGCAAAATGAGAATTCTTATCTTATTATCAGACTGGTGTTTTCAATTAGTTAAGGTCGCTCAAACATGAGTATCAGGCGGCGGTTTCTTACTATCACCCACCCCCGTCGTCAGCGTCGAAACATGAAGAGAAAAAAGTGATGGCTATGCAGGAGCAAGAGCATAAGGAAAGGCGGCGAAAACTCTTCCGGTTGCTGGTTATCTACCCGGTGGCTTGGGTTGTTGTCAGTGTGATTCTTTATTACGTTACCAAGATTAGCTAACAGGGGTGAAGGAGCCGCTGTTAACGCGGTATAAACCTGCCTCACACCACCTTCGGGTTGCCTGATGCGTTCTTTCAAACGCATGATTTCTGTTTCTTTTGATTCGGTTCCTGGCGCACTGTATGCGGGAGCACTGCCATAGCCTGGTGCAGCGCCATGTCTGGATAACCGTAGCCAGGCGCGTCATCATCACGATGCTGCCGGTCTGTCTCCCAACAACCCTTATCCCGCTGGATAATCATGGCGTCAAATAAAAGTGCATGAACAGGTTTGCCTGCAAGGGAAATGGGGACTCTGCTGCAAGAGTGTATAATTTGCAGAGTATGAAATGCAGGACGCCTTCTCCAGACAACAAGGAATAACCGAGACCGATGGCTAATTCAAGACATATTGCGGGATTGTCATTTAAGCAGAGTGTTGATCAGATGGTAGATCGCGCCATCAAGGTCATGGACCTTGACCCTGGTGTCGTACAGGCCATCAAGGCCTGCACCTCTGTATTGCAGGTCTCCTTTCCGGTAAAGATTCAGGGTCAGATAGAGATATTCACCGGCTGGCGGGCGGTACACAGTATTCATCGCCTCCCTTCCAAAGGTGGTATCCGTTACTCCCTTTCTGTCAATCAGATGGAGATCGAAGCACTTGCCGCACTGATGACATATAAGTGTGCCATTGTCGACGTGCCGTTTGGTGGCTCCAAGGGCGGCCTGTATATCGATCCCGGCAACTACACGCGCGACGAACTTCAGATGATCACCCGACGCTTCGCGTCCGAACTGGCCAAGAGGGGTTTTCTTAGCCCCTCCACCAATGTACCTGCACCGGACATTGGCACCGGAGAACGGGAGATGTCCTGGATTGCCGATGCCTACAAACATCTTTACCCCGAGGACGTAAACCGCAGCGCCTGTGTTACCGGTAAACCGGTCGTCCATGGGGGGATAAGGGGGAGGACAGAGGCCACAGGACGGGGTGTACAATTTGGTCTGCGTGAGTTTTTCCGCCAGCCGAAAGAAGTCAGGGCCGCCGGACTCAAAGGCGGGTTGGGCGGAAAAACCGTCGTCATCCAGGGGCTTGGAAACGTCGGATATCATGCGGCATTATTTCTGAGCGAAGAGGACGACGTAAAGATCATCGCCATCGCTGAACGCGATGGCATGCTGTTCAATGAGGATGGCCTGACGGTCAAAGACGTCCGTACCTACCTGCAGGAACATGGTAGTTTACGTGGTTTCCCTGACGCGGAATTTCATGGTGATGGAGAGCAGGCCCTGGAGACGCCCTGTGACATCCTTATTCCTGCCGCAATAGAGAGTGTAATCCATGAGGGTAATGCCGGCAGAGTAAAGGCCAGGCTCATCGTGGAGGCAGCAAACGGACCGGTAACCTATGAAGCGGATGGCATTCTCCGAAAACGTGGCATCACCCTGTTGCCGGATGCCTATATCAATGCCGGCGGCGTTATTGTGTCTTATTTCGAATGGATTCGAAATCTGACTCATATCCGTTTTGGCAGGATGGAGAGACGGTACGAGGAGTCCAAAGGACATTTCCTGATAAAGGCGCTGGAAACCCTTGGCGGAATACTGCCCGATGGTGTTACTGACAAGCTTGCCAAGGGCGCGGACGAGTTTGACCTGGTTCGTTCCGGCCTTGACGATAGTATGCGCCTGGCCCTGCAGGACATCATAGAAAAACGCCACAGTGAGGAGAGAGTTGAAGACTACCGCACAGCGGCTTACGTAATCGCCCTCACCAAGTTGGCTCGCTCCTATGTGGATGTAGGCATTTTCTAGGAGTTGTCAGCCCACCTGCCAGAATTAAAAAGGGCCACCCTGTGGCGGCCCCTTTTACCAACTTTAAAAGTTTACTACCCGGCAACTTTAAGGCGTCGTTGCCAGCCCCCCGGATTAATGACGCAATCGTTGTTCAATTACCCGCCTAATACACAGATGCGAAGCAGATACCGGTACTTGACCTGCAGCATACTGGACGTGGAATCCAGTGGATATATGGTGGACGAAATGACAGATTTCAGTGTTAATCCGATGTTCGTGTCCTGGCTGGTGAATGACGTATTGGCCCGGATTAATGCAGGCAAACAAAACCGTCCGGCAAGCCGTGGCCGACAGTATCATGGTATATGTGGGGATGATTGACGGATGGTTTTGACAGCCTGATCGGATAGGTAGGATAATTAGCGCCTGATCGGAGTGCGTCAATGCTCCAGCCAAGCTAACCAACACAACCTGTTAAGGAGATCATGATGGCCGATTCCATTCTACATTCTGTTGTTGAGCCTCCCAAGCCTTTGGAGGCCAATAGCATGAATAAATCAATTGTTGAGCCTCCCAAGTCTGTGGAGGCCAATGGCGTGAGTAAATCAATCAACCCCCGTGTGGCTGAACTGCTGCAATCAATCTACTCTGTCAGCAGGACAGCAGCCACCTCAATCGGTTTGGGCAAGGCCATTGACAGTGCAAAAGACTTGCAGAGTTTTGTCGACCCGGACGAGGTATTAGAATTCAGCCTTGAAGCAGGGTATGACGCAGTCAACAAGGTCTGGAGCGATGCTGAAGAGCTTGCCAAATTGCTGGATATCGATCTCAAAAGACCAATCAGTTATAAGTTGAAACCTGTCTATGCTGAGAAGTAACCTAACAGCCCCGCCCATTGAGGCGGGGTTTCCATATTTCAGGAAGGTCTCCTGTCGGCAAACTCGGACCTGCAGCACAAAAAAACGGCAGCCCGAAAGCCATCGTGGGGAAAACAAATCTGTTAAGCCAATTAGTCACTGACTATTTTCGAGAGCATAACCTTCAGAATTCTGCGGTTATGTTTTGTTTTTCGTCGATCAGGCAATCGTCTTCGATCCTGAATCACAATAACTCCCTGACTATCAGTTAATGGATAGTCAACAGGCAGGCCCATACGACGGCTGCCTTCCTCTCTCTCGTCAGGCTTTATAATCATCGCGCCAAACAGATGTTGGGTATCTGACATGACGCTTATACCAACCCGCGAGGGCTGGTTGTACCTGACGGTTATTCTTGACCTGTTTTCACGCATGGTCGTGGGCTGGTCAATGGACCGGCATATGACCAGCACAATGAATATTGATGCGTTGCGGATGGCCTTGTCACGCCGAGGCGGCCAGACACCAGCATTACTGCATTCTGACCAGGGCAGCCAGTATGCGGCGGCTGACTATCAGACCATGCTCAAGATGTATAACATTAGGTGTTCCATGAGCCGCAAGGGAAACTGCTGGGATAACGCCGTGGCCGAAAGCTTCTTCCATACTCTAGAAACCGAGTTGGTACACCATGAGGATTACCGTACCCGGGATGCAGCAAGAACCAGTATCTTTGAATATATCGAGGTCTTCTATAATCGTCAGCGGCGGCATTCGCATCTGGATCAGCAGGCCCCGCTGACTTATGAGATGATGACAACCAGTCACTAACTAACTGTCCGTTAAACTGGGGTAAGATCAGTCCATATACAAAGCAGACCTTTAAGTCTGATTACGAAAAGGTAAGATGTATCCATAGTCGCTCATCAGAATGTTGTTTATTGCTGATGCCATTTGCGCGTATGAATTTATTCCATATCAGTCCCTTCATGTCGCTGTATCCTATGTATTCTCACTGTTAGCCACCGCGGTTACTATTTTCATGAAGGAATTATTATCAGTTCCCCTGACAGGCATGTTTTTTCCAGCAGTCGTTTTTATTGCCATGTTTGCATTGAGTGTGTCTCTCCATAAAAGAGTAATCATACGTATGAGTGGCAATAATCAAGTCCCTGTCGCTGTTATTGCTGTGGCCAAAGGTCTCTTTTGCCCGGGAGTACGCATTCGTCTAATCGATTCGGCGTGGATTGATGCGGCTAAGACCTTTGATGCATAAAACCTTCCCGGTTTTCCCTTTGTTAATTATCAGAATATCGTTACATGCTGATGTGCTGAATGGTAATTATTCACATTCTAATTTGATGGTTCTCTGCTATCTTTAGGCTTATAGCTCGTACTCAAGAAACAGTACGGCTTAAGCAAGAACGCAGAAAACCAAATTAACGGGGGTGTACAATGGATCAGGTAGTACAAAATATGCCTAAACTTGATGATGTAAAGAATACTGTTGAAATCGTAGTGCATGTTTCCGAGAGTTTGGAAGACAGACAACGCAACAATCTGGTTGTTGCGCTGGAAAAAGAAGATGGCATTGTCTCCGCTGAATTCTGCCCTCTGCGCTACCACCTGATGCTGGTGAGGTACGATAGGGATCAGTATTCCTCACAAGATGTACTGGGTGCGGTTAGCGCGCAGAATCTTCAAGCCAGATTGATCGGTCCCATATAACAACGCAGGTGGAATATAATCTACAATTAACGGTTTTCGTTGATTCGTAGGTCGCCGTTCTCTGTTTGATCATAAGAAACGTGCCCCACCGGAGTCAAAATGGAGCGCGTTAAAGTGGCACGTGTCTTGAGGATAATTACATTAGTCTGGACCGAGCCAGGAAGTACAGTGCGTCATCGTAAGAGCGATGACTGGTATCTGATACACAACTGCTGTCCCGTTCCCGTCATTCATGCAAATCCCCTGAACGGCAACCATGCAATCGATAACTGACATTCAACAATCAATTCTGCTGACTTTGCAGTTGGGATACTTGGATAGACGAGCAAAATGCTCTTGCAAAGACCCCGGGTTCATCACTGACTTGCGTCATGAGAGGAATGCCCGGGGATAGATTGCAAATCTGTTGAATTCAATTTAGCCCGTTTAATCACGCCAGCGGGTGAAGACATAATTATGTTCCTGCTGTGATGCATGGCAGTCAAAACAGGATTTTCCACCATCGTTCACCAGTCTCTTGGTAGGACTATCCCCGGCGAATCCTTCAAAGCCCCAGCCACCGGTTGATTGATATTTGCTGTTGTCCTTGACCATTACTCCCACCAGTACGCGATCGCCTTCTGTAGAGGCATTATCAGCCGTCATGTACTCAAGCAGGTCAAAGACCAACACTGCGCCCTCACCAAACTGCCCGGACTTCGTGCCTTCCACAGCCTTTTCATTGCCATAGACATGGTGAATGCCCATGAAGGGGTTTTCCAGTGGGTGTCCCTTATGCAAGACCATCGTCTTGATGTGAGTCCATGTGCGATAGCCATCCGGGTAGTCAACGTTATCTCCGGCATGTGCGCTAGCGGCAACGAGCATTAATGAGGACAATGCCAGGTTGAGTATGCTTTGTTTCATCATGTTTCTCCTGTAGAGGTTTTGTTAACAAACGGGGGGCGGGAATCGACGATCACGATATCCTTTCAGCAAGGAACGCTTGCCTGGTCCTGGACGAATCCGAAATCCACTATCTTGGGACAGGTCTTGAATCCCTCCGAATCTGCGGCGGACCCGGTCGCGGTAAGTGTGAATACCACCGCCTGGACACTAATGTTGACAGTTTTCATCCTTATTCTCCCTTTCAAACGGTGCTTTCGATTATTGAATGGCATCTTAATCAAATGAGATTTCCTGAGTCATTGACGCATGTCAATATGGGTAATAATAGCACCTGAGAAGACGGAGTATTACTTACGGATTTGTAATCAGTCGGTCCTTAAAAACAGGATAACCCGATGATAATAAAAAGGAAAATGCGTGTAATCGGGTGACTGTTTCGACCGGAGAAGTTACAATACCGGCACAGTTTCCGGTTGAAATGGCGAACAAAATGCTCACCGCCCGCCCTGATGCACACCAGACCAGTCTGTTTGGCAGAGATTTGCTTTTACAGCTTGATCCCGAGGATCCCCTGCTCAAATTATTTTGTGTTATTCCCTGGCGGAAGTTTGATCAAGACTTTGCCATACACTACGCAAAAGGGGTTGGCGCACCCAGCAATGAATCGCCCCGGGTCTCAGGAGAACCCGGGGCGATTCATTGGTTCGAAATGGGAAATCATAACGTTACCCCGGGCAAGCAACAGCAGTATGCGTATGTGAAGCGGTTCAACCGGACAGCACGGTATGAATGGCTGTCTCAGCATCACAATGGCTCTGGCGATATAATACCAAATGACCCGGTATGGCATTGGGAGGCATCACCCCGCATCAGAAACTGAAAGAGGCTGCATAACCTCTGCTTCTGGACCATCATGACCGGGGGGAATACCGCAGGTATTTTTTCAGGATATCAAGCAATTCTATAAAGGCGAAAAGGTGTGGTGCTATGACTGAACAGTTCAGGGTATTAATCCTGGGATATGGTGAAATGGGCCATGCCATGGAGCACCTTCTCAAGGGACGGCAGCAGCTGGAGATCTGGGAGAAATATCCGCAGGACAACTTCCAGTCCGTGGTCCTTGAGGATGCAGCCCCCCGTGCGGATGTCGTGTTATTTTGCCTTCCGGTGAATCCTCACCGGGAGGTCGTTAAACAAATCGCGCCGCTACTCAAGGACACCTGTCTATGTTTGAGTATTGCCAAGGGACTGGATGAGACGGGTCAAACCGCTGCGCAAATCTTTTCCGGTGTGCTTGGATCACAGCAGCCCTATTGCCTGTTGTATGGCCCCATGATCTCCGAGGAGATCCGCGCTAATCGTTACGCTTTTGCACAACTGGGCTGTGGTGATATAGATATATATAACAAGACGCGCGAGTTATATCGGGATACACGTCTTTATATTGAGCATACTTCGGATATTGCCGGGATCAGCTGGTCGGTGGTTCTGAAAAATGTCTATGCCATGGTGTTTGGCATGGCGGACGAATTGCAGCTGGGTGATAACATGCGCGGTTATCTTTCTGTCGCGGCCTTGCGGGAACTGGACCAGATTGTACGTAAAATGGGCGGGAAGGCGGGCAGCCCTTATCATCTTGCAGGACTGGGGGATCTGATCACGACTGCCACCAGTGAGGACTCACATCATCATGAGCTGGGACGCATGCTGGCAAGAGAAGAGGTCCGTGGTATCAAGGGGGAAGGTGTCCATACGCTCGGGATGGTGAGTAGCCATCAGTTGTTTAACACAGCAGATTACCCACTCTTCAGGCTGATACACGATATCGTCAGGTTCCCGGAGGGTGTACATGACAGGATCAATGAATATTTAAAACAGGTTTATTCCTGAATATGATCGGGAGTAGCGCGGTGTACAGCCTGCCCACTGTTCCCTAGTCCTTTCTGCAGCTTGCTGCGCACCAGGTCAATATGCAGGCGCAGGTTGTAAAGCTCATCAGAGTAGGACAGGGGAACGGTGACTTTTCGTACATCTTCTTCCATGGCATCCAGCTTCTGTTTTGTGGCATGCAGCGTTTCTGCCGACAGCTGTCCCGGGTGTTCAAAGTCGAGGGCTTTCAGCTCCCGATACCAGCGATATACCTTCTTGCGTGCCTGCCAGCGATAGGTAGGGGGCATGATCTTGATCAGCGGGATCAGCAGGGTCAGCAACGGAATGAGCATAACCTTGAGGCGATCAAGCAGGTTGGCGGTCCAGAAGGGCAGGTAACGCTGCAGAAAAGGTGGTCCGTGTTTGAAATACCGACGGGCACCATCGTCGAGCCTGAATTCAAGGTGTTGATCATTGGGAAAGTAGCCGGGTTGTGCAAACAGGCTGCCATCCCCGTGAACTTCCTCTGCGGCCTGCAGTACCAGGCTGATCAGTGCGGGATGAAAGTCATCATGAGCGACAAGGTTTGCTGTCGCTGCCAGTAGTACGGTGTCAGTGGGTGGAATATTCTCCTGCAGGTCAATGATGCCTTCGGGCAGGGTAATGCGGGACAGGAAATGGTGCAGGCGGGTATAGGCGTCGGCACGCTCAAATGACATGAGCTGGATATCCTGCCGGCGTAACAATTCCTGTACCAGGGGCGACTGGACCGAAGCGACGAAGAATGCGGCATCTACCCTGCCGGTAATCAGGGCATCTGCGGCTTCCCTGCCACCCACTGACAGGATGTCAGCAGGATTTATCTGCAGTTGATTGTCTTCACGCAGGGTCATGGCCACGGCATGTGTACCACTGCCCGGTTTTCCCGCTGCAATGCGTTTGTGCTGTAGTTGTGTAAGCCGGGTCAGTTTGCCAGCCCCCCGATAAAACACCCACAGCGGTTCGTAGTATAGGCTCGCCAGTGAAGTCAGGTCCGGGGTAGCTGTTTTGCTTGTGGCGCCACCCTGGACAAAGGCGAGGTTGACGCTGTCAGTGTCTTTCTCAAGCAGGTGCAGGTTCTCAACAGAGCCCGCCGTTTCCAGTATGTTCAGTGTGATGCCTTCCCGGGCGAGCACCGCCTGATAACGTTCGGCAAACAACAGGTAGGCACCGCCTTGCTGGCCGGTGGCGATGGTGATGGTGTCAGGTGGAGCAGGGTTGACGAACTGCCAGGCAACAAAACATCCAGCGAGAGCCAGGGCGATGGCGGTGCCAAATGTTTTAATCTGCATGCGGGAATATCCTGTAAACGTGTATTGCCCGGGACTACCTGTTTGTCAGGTGGGCCTACTCCTTCAGTAACAGGGTAATGTTGCCATCCTCGATATGGATATTTTCCACCCCGTCGGCAAAGGCCTTCCAGAAGCCGGCTTCACTGCCGTAGTACTCAACCAGGTCAATATTCTTCATGCCACCCAGCCACGCATTGGGTATCGGTACACCCATGACACTGACGCCTTTCAGGATGGCAACCGGACGGCTGTCCCGGTAGGCCAGCTCCATCCCGGCGCGGACCTTGAGGATCTGTCCACCCATGATCGGAAAGTCTTCATCGACCGGGATCAGCAGTTTGGCGCTCATCAGGTTTTCGGATAAATCGATCGCCAGTTTCTTCGCCATGTCGGTGTTTTTCGCCAGCATGCCGTTGAGTTCGCGCTCTGTCAGGGTGACGCTGCGACTGGCGCCCTCTTCACTGTAGGCCTCGGGTTCAAGAACCTCGGCTGCTGCCTCTTCTGCACGCTGCGCTGCCTTGGCAGAACCACGTGTCCTGCGCGACTGGATGTTGTCGATACGTTCCAGCTTGCGGGTCAGCACCTGCTCTTCACTGGCGGATAACTGAACCGGCTTGAATTCGGCGGGAAAGATATAGGTGCGTACGACCCAGAAGGTCAGGGCAGCGGTCACGAATATGGTGACCAGCACGATGAAGAAAATCTGCAGGCCGCTACGGCCTTTCCCGGGTGTATTCACGGCGGTATCGTTGTTCATGCCTGAATAGTGACTGAAAAGGTTAAGACAGTAAACCTTCAGCCGGTAATCGGCTGGATTGCTGCCGGGATCCCCCAATCTTGCACTATAATATCGCGGTAGCTATGGAGTCAGGAGGCTGTTATGCGGTGGAAAACAGGACGTAGAAGTTCGCATATTGAAGATCGTCGTGGTAGCCGGGTGGGCGGGGGGCTGTTCAAGGGGGGCATCGGCACGGTGGTGCTCGCCCTCGGGCTTGCCTATTTCCTGGGCATCGATCCGCGCGTCGTGTTTCAGCTGCAGGAGGCCGTTGCACCCTCTGGCACCGAGACCGATTATCAACCGACGGCAAAGGAGCAGGAGCAGGCTGATTTTGTGTCCGTGGTGCTGGCCGATACCGAGGATACCTGGGGTGCCATCTTTCAGCAGTCCGGTTACGAATACGAGGAGCCGAACCTGGTGCTGTTTACCGGCCAGGTGAATTCCGCCTGCGGGATGGCCAGTGCGGCCATGGGCCCGTTTTACTGCCCGGCAGACAAGAAGGTCTATATCGACCTGGCATTCTTTGATGATCTGAAAAGCCGTCACGGTGCCGCCGGTGATTTTGCGCAGGCCTACGTGATTGCCCATGAAGTCGGTCATCATGTGCAGAACCTGCTTGGAACCAGCACCCAGGTCAGAAAGGCACAACGCGGACTTGGCAAGTCCGGCGCCAACGAACTTTCAGTGGACCTGGAATTGCAGGCCGATTGTTTTGCCGGTCTCTGGGGTAACCATGCTGACCGCAGTCGCCATGTGCTGGAGCAGGGCGATCTCGAGGAAGCGCTCAACGCGGCCAGTGCGATTGGTGATGATCGCCTGCAGAAAGAAGCGCAGGGTTACGTGGTACCGGAGTCGTTTACGCACGGGACATCCAGACAACGGGTGCACTGGTTCCGGCAAGGGATCGAAAGTGGTGATGTCGCTGACTGCGATACCTTTGGCTCCGATTAAATATAACCACGAGGTATGGCGGGTGTAACGACAAGAAAACAAGTAATACTTAATATAATCAACAGGAAAACAATAATTACTCATGAAATTTCTAACCCTTGAGAATGGCCGGCTGGGGGTATTGCTTGATGACTCCGTGATTGATGTCGTCGAGGCAGGCAGGACCCTGTCGGTCCAGCCAGAGGCCGATACCCTCGAAGCACTGGTGCCTGCCGGGGACGAGGCAGCGCGAGCGGTCTGGGCGCTGGCACAGCAGGCCAGGGCAGTGGATTGCGCCTGCCGCCCGCTCAGCGAGGTCCGGCCACAGGCACCCATACCATGGCCACGACGCAATATTCTGTGCCTGGGAAAGAACTATCTGGAGCATGCGCAGGAGGTCGCGGAAAAGATGAAGGTGTCGGCCGGGGCACCCCGGCAACCGATTATTTTTACCAAGGCCACCACGGCCGTGATTGCACCGGGTGAGCCGATCCCGGCCTACCAGGCCTATACCAGTAAACTGGACTACGAGGCCGAGCTGGCACTGGTAATTGGTACGGGCGGACGAGACATTGAACCGGAGCATGCCTGGAATCACGTGTTTGGCTATACCGCGATTAACGATGTCTCTGCCCGTGACTTGCAGAAGAGCCACTACCAGTGGTTTCGTGCCAAGAGCCTTGACGGGTTTGCCCCGATGGGTCCGGTAATCGTGCACCGCAGTATTATGCCGGAGCCGCGAGACATCGAAATCAAGTGTTTTGTCAACGGCGAGTTACGTCAGAGTGATACTTTCGACCGGTTGATCTTTGATGTGCCGACAATGATTTCTGTGCTGTCAGCAGGCATGACCCTGTTGCCCGGTGACATTATTGCGACCGGGACCCCTGCCGGTGTCGGCATGGGGTTCACGCCACCCAAATACCTGCAACCCGGTGATGAAGTGGTTGTGGATGTGACGGGGGTTGGCGAGTTGCGTAATCCGGTAGCAGGGTAAGCAGGGCTGGCATCATTGCCTGTAATAATATTGCGGGTAGGCCGGTTGGCGTTGTTGCGGGTAGGAACCGTAAACAGGTGCGCGGTAGTTGCGTTGTACGGGCGCAGCCGGTTGTGCCGGCGGTGGTGCTTTTTGTGTTACCGCTGGTTGCAGGTCCACTGGTGCCGGTTCCGTTATCGGTTCAGGCGCGGGTGGAGCAACTGCTGTTTGTGGATGGCCTGACGGTTTCTTTGTTTCGGGGATGCCGGCCGGTGTCCACGCGTTGCTACTCTCAGCTGATTCCTGATCTGGTTCTGCAACCAGTGTAGTGGCCACCTCTTCCACCGTTGTGGCTTCTGGCTCGATGGGGGCGGGTTCGGCCGCTGTTGCGGGTGTCTCAATGACAGTGCTTTCCTGAGTTGCCACGGTGGCGTCATTATCAATCGAACCGGTGTCGCTCCCGCCGGGCCAGAAGTAGTAACCCAGTAATAGTGCGGCGAAAACGATGCCGGCTGCCAGGGCGGGCTGAAAGAGTACGCTGCGTTTGGCTTGCTGAGGTGGTGGTGGCTGTATGCCGGGCTGTTGTACAGGTTCCACAGGCGTCTCAACCACTTCATCTGCCAGGTCAGCCTCTGGTTCGGCTTCGACAGGACCGTCAGCAGATGTAGCAGGAATACTGCTTGCTTCATCCTCGACGGGCTCCGGCGTTGATAATATTGCCTCAACCTGTCGGGGTTGATCCTCAAACGGTTCCTCTGTTGAGAATTCAATCAGAGCATCGTTATCGACGGGCATACCTGCGGCGATCTCTATCAGGCTTTCATCATCGATATGTTTTTCTGCAGACTGTTTTCTGGTCCTCGCGAGGACTGTATGTCCTTTTTCGGCCTGACTGGCTTTGACCGCCTTTAGTGCACTGGCTGCCTGGGCAGACATCCAGGACAGGGATTTGGTGTCCTCTGGTGTTTTAGTATCAGATGCCGTGCTTGCCTGTTCAGGTTTCCGCGTCTTTTTTCGCGGAGCGGTGGTTGCTTTTTTACTGCTGGCAGTCTTTTTAGAGGTTTTCCTTGTGGCCGTCTTTTTTGCAGCTGTCTTTTTGATAACCGGCTTTTCTTTAATGCTCGTGGCAGTGCCCCGGGTTTTACCGTTGCTGGTTTTAGCAACTTTTTTCCGGGTGTTGCGTTTTTTTGTCTTTGCTGGGGCCGCCTGTGCTGCCTTTTTGCCCGTTGTGCCGCTCATGTTATCCAGAGAGATCCATTGGTTGCGATAAAGAAGCGCCATCATTCCCAAATCCGGCTGTAAATACAACCTGCATCATTATAAGAGTATTTGTGGCGACGGGCATCGGCGAGTCTACAAGTTATTGACTAACATGAATAAGTGTTGTTTTTTCATTTGCCGGCCGGTTGTCACGATGGTTCCTTTGCTGATTATTTTCCCTGAGAAAAACACCTGACGAAAACAACATGCCTAGCCAATCATGGTGTCCCGCACCCATTTCCCTGCCTTTTGTCCGTATTCAAACAGCAATAACCCGGACAGAATGGCTGCGGTTCCAATCAGCGCCTCCGTTTGTATGGCTTCACCATTCAGCAGGTGACCAAGCATCAGGGCGATAACGGGCGTGATGACCGTGATCAGGGCGACACGGGTCGTATCCACGTGCTTCAGTACATAATAGTACAGCGCGAATCCCAGAACAGAGCCAACGACGCCGAGATAGACAATGGCGATGATGGTACGGGGTGGCACTATGGCTGGCAGGGGTTCGCCGGTAACAAGATAGATACCGAGCAGTAACGGCACAGTCACGATTAAACCGCCGACCGTGGTCGCAAGTGCCGGCACATCTGCACCGATGCGTTTAATCGTCACCGCACTGGCAGAATAGGCGGTAACCGAAAACAGCATGCCTGCGATGCCATAAGCGGCCTGCGGGCCCAGCGCCTGTGAACCCAGCAACATGACTGTCAGGCCGGCAAGCCCCAGCAGCATGCCGATAATTCGCGAAATCGTCAGTGCCTGTTCTGCAAGCCACAGGGATGCCATGACACCGGTGATGATAGGCGCCAGCCCGAACAGTACTGACATCCACCCGGAGGGGATGAACTGGGATGACCAGTACACAGACGTCATTGCGAAAAACAGCCCCAGTCCCGCAGCAAGGTAGGTTCGGCGTGCCTCTGCGTGCCAGGGCAGCTTGATGCTGAACATGATGGCTACCAGCAGGGCCACCACGACACCCAGCAGCATGCGGCTGGTAATGCCAAACAGGTAACCCACTTCAGCGCCGCTCCATTGAATAGCCAGCGGCGTGGTGGACCAGATAAGGATGATGCCAATGTAGGCTGCCGGGACTGACACTTTAACGCCTCCGTGACTTGTATAATTAACCAGAAAAACAAAAAGGCCGCAGGATTTTCACCCTGCGGCCTTTGAAGATTGCTTGCTTGATCGGTGTTACTGGTCGACTGCTATCCTCAAGGTACCACAGGCACGCGGTGCGACATGCCATACTGGCAGTCGGCGTTTACAGGCAATCATGTGGTGGTGCAGGCGGATATTCATGGAGCCGAGTCTTTCAGAAGGGAGTAGGTCTGTCAACCCCGGTTAGTAGGGTTGCTTGGTGAGGACCCTGATTTTTTCAATATCATTCTTTCTGTACTTGAAGGTATATGAGCCACTGCCGGCTTTCTGTGAAAATTCAAGCCGGTTTCCCGATGCACCAATCAGGCGGTACTCTTTTTCGAGGACATTTTTTCGTGTGACTTTCACAGTAGCACCCACGTAGTTTGGTGCATCCGAGACATTGATGGTCACATAGGCGAGACGGTAGCGTTCCTGCGCGGGTTCTGTCTGCCAGGTGATGTTATTGGAATCAGATTGTTCTCTCCTGGCGGCTTCAGCCTCTGCGGCTGCTTCGGCAGCCTGTTGCTCTGCCTGAATGACCAGCTTCCTTTGTGCCTGCAGCAATAACGGCGAGGATTGCATATCAAACCCGGACTGTTCATCAAATGACTGGCTGATTGTCATTAATGCCTGTACATCACGTTCGGTCAGTGATTGTGATGAAATACCCCACTGCACCTGCTGGCTGGTACGTAGCAGCTCCCAGCCACCCCAGGCGGTGAATAGATACAGGAACAGTGCAATTGTCGTAATCGATGCTGTCATGTATGCCAGGAAGGGTACTTTTTCATATTTCCAGTGCTTGATGCCGAAGATGACGGCACTGATCGGGGAGAACAACAAAACGGCCATGCCCCAACCGGCGTGTTTGCCAAATGCGCGGGCGAGAAGCCAGATGAAAGTAACGAGAGTAGTGAATCCGGCGAGTTGGGCAACCAGGGGAAGGGTGTTCATTGGGTAAGATTCACGTCCGTAAATAGTATGAACCTCTATCGGCGTATGTATTGTGTAGCTTGAGGCTGGTGGCATAAGCCATGGCGTGCATGGATCACGTTTCCATTACAGTGCACTAGTAATGAGGAGGTGGTGGTTCTTCACCCGGGGGTGCATCGTGTGTCCCGGACAGCGAGCGGATCATGGCCTGGAGGCGGTCGATGGCTGCCACCTGGGAGCTGATCAATTGTTCCTGCCTGAGCAATGTCCGCGTCAGTTCCTCGATTGAGGCCTCCTGGTGCATAAGTCGGGTTTCCAGTGACTCCAGGCGAGTGGTTAGATCATTGTCATTCATGCCTTTTCCTGTTTCCTTCGGGTAAGGTTGCTACAGTGTGATGCTGATTGCCGCGGATGCCTGTTGGGCTTTCTCGATAGCGGCCTCAATGGTGTCAGCCTTCGCCAGCGCTACTCCCATGCGGCGTTGACCATGGACCTCTGGTTTGCCGAACAGGCGCAATTGTGTATCCGGTTCAATGAGCGCGGATTCGATGTTCTCAAAACAAACCTGTGTGGACTGACCCTCGATGAGCAGGACGCTGGAAGCGGAGGGTCCCTGCTGGCGAATGGAGGGGATTGGCAGCCCCAGGATGGCCCGGGCGTGCAGCGCGAACTGTGACAAATCCTGTGAAATCATGGTGACCATACCGGTGTCATGAGGGCGTGGTGAGACCTCGCTGAAAATAACTTCATCACCCTTGATGAACAGCTCCACACCGAAAATGCCGCGACCACCCAGTGCATCAGTCACTTTTCCTGCGATATCACGTGCACTGGCCAGGGCCTGTTCGCTCATCGGCTGTGGTTGCCAGGACTGACGATAGTCTCCAGCTACCTGGATATGACCAATTGGTTCACAAAACAGGGTGCCACCGACATGCCGAACCGTGAGCTGGGTGATTTCGTAATCGAAGTCGACGAAACCCTCAACAATGACCTTGCCTGCACCGCTACGTCCGCCTTGCTGTGCATATTCCCAGGCGGGATTGATATCCGGGGTAGTTCTGATGGTGCTCTGCCCCTTGCCGGAGGAACTCATGATGGGCTTGACGATACAGGGCAAGCCGATGGTACTGATTGCCTCGTTGAACTCTTCGCGGCTTTTGGCAAATTGATAGGGTGATGTTTTGATGCCAAGTTCTTCCACAGCCAGCCGGCGAATGCCTTCCCGGTTCATGGTCAGTTGTGCGGCGCGGGCGGTGGGAATGACGGTGTAACCTTCCGATTCCAGTTCGGCGAGGGTGTCGGTCGCGATCGCCTCGATTTCCGGCACAATGTAGTCAGGCTTTTCACGTTCTATAATTGCACGCAGCGCGTTGCCATCCAGCATCGAGAGTGTATGACTGCGATGGGCAACCTGCATGGCCGGGGCATTGTCATAGCGGTCGGCGACAATGACTTCTACGCCGAAACGCTGCAGTTCGATGACGACTTCCTTGCCGAGTTCACCGCCACCACACAGCAGCACACGGGTGGCAGCAGGGGATAAAGGGGTGCCAATACTGGTCATGTGGGTGATTCCTGTCAGAATATACGCCGGGAGTGTTGATAATTTCCTATTATAATCGAAAAGATTGTACTGTTATTTACTCGGGCGTGTTTCCTGCCTGACCGGATGAAACAGGTTATGAAACGATTACCGCTGTTGATGTTTACATTGCTGCTCGGCACCGCAGGCGTCAGCCCTGTATTCGCGGATTATCCCATTGAAGTGATTGAGCTGAAGTCGCGTAGCTACGAGGAAATCCTGCCAGTGATCCAGCCCTTTGTCGGCAGTGACGGTACCGTTACCGGAATGGGAAACAATCTGGTGGTCAAGGTCGCGCCAGCGCAGCTGAGTGAGATCAAACGACTGGTCGCCGATCTCGATCATCCTCCGAAACGCCTGCGGATTACTGTCGGGAAAGGTGAAGACAGGGCGCGCAATTCGAGTGGCTACCGCGCCAGTGCTGATATCAGGGCCGGTGACAGCCAGATCAGCATCAACTCACCGGGGATGCCTGTCGACAGTTCACGCGCGCGCATTCGCCTGCATGACAGGAATTCAACCACGACGCAATCCTCACAGCAGTTCGTGCAGGCAATGGAAGGCCAGCCAGCCTGGATCAGCAGCGGGTTGCGTGTACCACTGCAGACAACGGAACGCTATAACGGTGGTGGCGTTCCCTACCAGCGGAGTACCACGCAATTGCATGATGTCACGCGTGGATTTTATGTGGTGCCACGTGTGAGCGGTGACACTGTCACCCTGGAAATTGCACAGCATGATGATAAACCCGGTCGCCGTTACGGTGTCATTGATACGCAGCGTATCGATACCGTGGTACATGGCCGGCTCGGGGAATGGATAAATCTCGGCGGGCTGGATACGACGCGTTCAGACCATCAGGGTGGCATTGGCCGGTCTGTCAACTCCCGGGATGGACAGCTGCAGGGAATCCAGGTGAAAGTAGACTGTCTTAATTGCGCAGAGGGACAGTAACGGCCCGCTGATTTTTCCATGCATTCCGGGTGCCTGAAGCCTGCTGATTGGCATGCAGGGTCATGTTGCAAGCCGCTGAATTTATGAATAATTCGACATTAAATTATAGGGGGCTGGGAAACGATTATGGTTTCTGAAAAACGTAACAGATGGGCACTCGGTGTGATAGCCACCTCCCGGCAGGTAATGCCGAAAACTGTATTTCACTGGCTGTTGTTTTTGACCCTGCCATTTGTATTGCTGCTGACAGCATCTAACAGTGCAACCGCTCAGCAAGCCGAGGATCTTGATGGCACCATTCAGTACCTGATTACCTATGTCAGGGAATCGGGTGTGAAATTCGAACGTAATTTTGGCAGCCACGATTCGGTTGAGGCAGCTGAGCATATTGAAAATAAATACCGGCACTTCAAGGACGAGATCGATACGCCCGAGAAATTTATTGAGCTGAGCGCGACTGCCAGTCTGGTGACCGGGAAAAAGTACATGGTCATAACCGAGCAGGGCGAGGAGATACCCGCCGGCGAGTGGCTAAATGCCGAGCTGAAGCGCTACCGGCTTCAGAATGGGGAGCAGTAAATAAGTTGTGTACGGGACATGGAGTACAGGAGTGGAGACTGAGATGAAGGCAGCAGCGCATTGGAGCTATGTTCAGTGGGCATGCATCTGTGGTGCCGGTTTGCTTGGTAGTGCCCTTGTCCTGCAGGGCTGTGCCACAGCAGATTTGCGCAGCCGGCCTGCGGTACATTCATTTAAAGTACCTGCGGTGGCATCTATCGCGATGGCTGAAGGCGATGCTTCGACCTTGCGTGTAATGACATTGAATGTTGCTCATGGGCGTGGAGAAGCATTTCATCAGCTGCTACAGGACACCGACACGACCATTCAGAACCTGAATAGGATATCGGAAATGCTGAAACGGGAACAACCGGATGTGGTTGCCTTGCAGGAAGCCGATGGGCCGTCATACTGGAGCGGAAATTTTCACCACGTAGACTACCTGGCAAGGCAGGGTGCATTCACGAGTGCGGTCAATGGTAGTTATGTTCGCGGGCTGGGGCTTGAATACGGGACCGCGCTGCTGTCAAACGCAGACCTCCGTTACGCGGAGGCCGTTACCTTCAATCCGGATCTTGCACTGACGCCCAAGGGCTTTGTGGTTTCAACCCTCGACTGGCCGGGCCAACCGCATGTGCAGGTGGACGTGGTGTCGCTTCACCTGGATTTCTCCAGCGGTAACACGCGTCGGCAGCAGGCGCTTGAATTGATCGGATTGATGCAGGAAAGAAACCGGCCAATGATTGTCATGGGTGATTTTAATGCTGACTGGAGTGACAAAAGCACGACTGTTCAGCTGATAGCCGATGCGCTGGCACTGAAAGCATTCGACCCGACCGGGAAGGGGCAGAATACCTTTCCCTATAGCGACAAGCGCCTGGACTGGATCCTGGTATCCTCCGGACTGGAATTCATTGAACACCAGGTCGTTTCCGATGCCGTTTCAGATCACCGCGGTGTCATTGCTGAACTGGGGCTGAATTCGAAACTGGTGAAGAATACGTATCAGTAGTTAAAGAAGTTGCACACAGGATATTTTCCTCCAGCATGTGTTCCCAGAGTTGTTTCCATGATGTCCAGCCATGTCCGCCTGTAACCATGAAGACATGGTCCTCCGGGAGAGTTTCGGCAAGGAGTGCATGGGCCTGGCGGAATTTGTCCGCCGAGCCATAGCCAAGATACAACTCGGGAAAGCTGGTGGACGATGACGAGTTTTCCTTTAGTTGCAGCCAGAAACGTTGTGATGATGTTTCATCAGCTGGGCCATCATCCGGTAGCCAGTGCTCAAGACCATTCGCTGCTGTTATTGAGTCGATTAACCCGTCATGGCCGAGGAAGGGCGCCAGCAAAACAAGTGTACTGACCTCTGAGGTATACTGGCTCGCATAGAGCAGGGCACCATAACCGCCAAGCGAAATGCCAACGAATCTGATGTCAGAATATCCGGCCTGTTGTGCCGGGATGATGACATCATTGTGCAAGCGTTCAACGATTGTGCCGGTATCGTAATAACCATAATGGGCATCAACGCTGATCAGGTCGCAGGGCTGTTCAGCCTGTCGCATGGCATCAATAAAACCATGGGTTTCAAATTTGTCGATTGGGTCATGGATGCCGGGTAACAGCACCAGCAGGGTCGTGGATGGACTGTTGCCGGATTCATAATACTGTACCGGTACGGGAACGACCGGTGGCCTTTTCTGGGAACAACCTGAAGTAACGATTGCCGCTGATACAAACATTACGAGAGCTGTGTATTGAATGCTGATCACTAAACGCAGGCGGAGACTGCAGGAGCGGCCTGAAGATGAGGCGCTTGCGCCGAGAGGCTGCCCTGGGGCATGGCCGCTCCTGCAAAACAGTGTTAATAAATTACGACAGTAAACTAGCGATCCTCGATTTCCATCTTTTCTTCATTTTCAGCAGCAGGCTCTTTAGCCATCTCTTTGGTCTTGTCCCAGGCATCGCTGGACGCTTCCTTGGTCTTGTCCCAGGCGTCGCTGGACACTTCCTTGGTCTTGTCCCATGCGTCGCTGGACGCTTCCTTGGTCTTGTCCCAGGCATCGCTGGATTTTTCCTTGGTCTTGTCCCAGGCATCGCCGGATGTTTCACCGGTGCCTTCAGCTGCTTCTGAAACATTCTCCTGGGTGTCTTCAATGGCCTCGTCTACGGCTTCTTTCTGGTCATCCGAACAGGCAGACAGGACAAGCAGGGCGGTACACACTGCGGCAATAGGGAGGGCTTTTCTGTTGGCAATGAATGAAAGTAAATGATGCATCTTCAGTTCTCCTTCTGGTGTTGAAAAAATCAGTAATAAATCAATGTGTCATGATATCAGGTAAAGTGTGCGGCATTAATCCACATGTGCACCAGGATGCTGGCACCGTAACCGAGGGCAATCACAGGTGTCCAGCGTAAATGTCCGAAGAACGTGTACATGCCACGTGCCTGGCCCATGAGTGCGACGCCGGCAGCCGAGCCGATTGACAGCAGGCTGCCACCGACGCCGGCGGTCAGAGTGACGAGTAGCCACTGGCCGAGGGACATATCCGGATTCATGGTGAGCACGGCAAACATCACGGGTATATTATCGACTATGGCTGACAGGACACCTACGCTGATGTTTGCACTTGTTGCGCCCCACTGTGTGTACATGACTTCCGAGGCCATGGCCAGGTAGCCGATGAATCCCAGGCCGCCGACACACATGACAACACCGTAGAAAAACAACAGGGTATCCCACTCGGCACGTGCAACCTTGTTAAAGACATCGAAGGGAACCACATCACCCAGTTTGCCTGCGTGGTCACGTTCAGTTGCACTCACGGCAAGCATGCGTGTTTCCATACGCTTCAGCAGGTAGCCGAATAATTGCAGGTAACCCAGTCCGGTCAGCATGCCCAGGACCGGCGGCAGCCCGAGAAAATTATGGAATGACACTGCAGTAGCGATAGTCAGGATGAATAATGACATAATGCGCCGCGCACCGGGTCTCAGGTGGATCACTTCATCACTGGTCGCTGGCTGCCCGGCAGGTACGGCAAAGTGCATGATGGCAGCGGGCACAACGAAATTAACTACAGACGGTACAAACAACAAAAAGAAGGTCCAGAAATCCACCGCACCTTTCTGCCAGACCATCAGGGTGGTGATGTCGCCAAACGGGCTGAAGGCGCCACCGGCATTGGCAGCGACCACGATGTTGATGCAGGCAATGGTGACGAAACGTGCATTGTCCCCACCAACGGCCAGTACCACGGCGCACATCAACAGGGCCGTTGTCAGGTTGTCGGCGATTGGCGAGATAAAGAATGACAGGATGCCAGTCAACCAGAACAGTGTGCGAAAACCGAATCCCTTGCGTACCAGCCAGGAACGCAGTGCATTGAACACCTGACGTTCCTCCATGGCGTTGATGTAGGTCATCGCAACCAGCAGGAACAGCATTAACTCCGCATATTCCAGCAGGTTGTGCCGTGCGGCTGCTTCGGCGGCATGCCCCAGTCCTGCTTGTGTTGATACCCAGCCGATCAGGCCCCAGATCAGTCCGGCGGCAATAATGACCGGTTTGGATTTGCGCAGGTGGGTGAATTCTTCTGCTGTCACCAGGATGTAGGCAAGCGCAAAGATCGCAAGGGCAAGGTAACCGACCGTGTGCGTGGTCAGGTCGAGCGTGTCCGCATGTGTGGCCTCGCTTGCAAACAGGGCTGACGGTAAGCATGCTGCTAAAACTGCAGTGAGCCCGGGCAGGTACCTGGAAATAAACCCGGTCGATTGATGAGAACGATTATTTGTCATTATGACCTCGGAAGACAGTGTTCAGCAGGGTTACAGACAAGCACCGGCCCGGAAAGATTATTACCTGGCAGCATAATGGGGCGGTGGATTCATCACCCACAAACTGCGAAACGCTGAGAGTATATTACAAAATGCTGATGGATGTGGGCTACTTTACAGTCAGGGTGCCTTGCATGCCTTTTTCCTGGTGGCTTTTCATGAAGGGCAGTTTTTTGCTGCAATAGAAGGTATAGCTTCCCGGTGTGGTGGGTGTGAACTCAATGGCTTTTGTTTTACCGGCAGAGACATCGGTATCGATGTTCAGACCTGTTGCTTCATCCTTCAAAATGAAATTGTGCGGTGTGATGGTGTCGGTATTGGTCAAGGTTAGTTTGACTGGCTGGCCTGCGGTGACTTCGATGGTGTCCGGGGTGAAGTGGTAATCACCCAGAGTCAGCGTAATCGCCTGTGTTGGTTCACTGGCAACTGCCTGGCAGGCGGGAATAAGGACCAGAGTCATCAGTATGTTCAGGAGGACTCGGGTTGTTAAATAACTGATGGTGCGCATAATGGCCCCCTGTAATTAATTTTGCAGGTAAATAATTCCGGCATTGTGCTGCTGTGCCGGCTATTATTATAGCGCGCAATGCGATGAATTGTGACGAGGGTGTATGTTCGGGTATTTAACTCATGTCTGCCTGTGCAAACGCACATTCGGGGTGCTGTTTCTTCTGTTGTTCATGCCCATGCTGTGTGCTGCTGAATTGCAACGCAGTGTCAACGAGGAGAACGGGCTGGAAAAATGGCATTTCATCGACAGTGATATAGAAATCGAGCTGGTGCAACGGCTGCCCGACCAGACGCGTGCCCTGTTCATGAACCATGCCTTTTCAAGAGAGGTAATTGAGCAACTGGCGCTGAGCTGTATGTTTCAAACCATCATCCGTAACACGGGAAAATCAGGGGCCGGGCAAACGGTCTCCATCGATTTGACGCAGTGGCGCATGCAGCACGCCGGCAAGACGAGCGGCATCCTGCAGAAGGAGCCGTTGCTTGCCTCGTGGTCAGATGAAGATGCCGACGCCGCTGCAAGGCTGGTGGTTCGCTGGGGGATGTTTCCCACACAGCAGGAATATTTGCCGGGTGACTATAACTGGGGTCTGACGGCCTATGGCATACCACCCGGTTCAACGTTTGATCTTGCGGTCACCTGGCGGGAAGGAGAGGTGCAGCGCAGTGGTGAAATCAGGGACATTGTCTGTGCACCGGATGTCGACAGGCTTAAATGAAAATCTTCGTTAATCTTATGGTTTTGTGGTTCCTGGCCACGCCCGCACTGGCCGGGCAGACTCTGACACCCATACCCGGCAACGTCATGGCACCTGACTTCACCCTGCAGGACACCAACGGCAAGACACACCGCTTGTCCGATTACCGGGGCCGGCCGGTGATTATCAATTTCTGGACGACCTGGTGCCCGCCCTGCCGGGAAGAATTGCCGTCGATGAACCGTGCCTGGCACCTGATAGAGGAAGAAGGGATCGCCATGCTGGCGATTAACATGGGTGAAGATGAAGACACCATCTTTATTTTCTCGGCGGATTACCCGACTGATTTCCCTGTCCTGATGGACCAGTCAGGTGAGGTAATTGAGCAGTGGCCGGTGAAGGGGCTGCCAACGACCTATGTGATTGCGCCGGATGGCACCATTGCCTATCGCGCTATTGGCAGTCGGGAGTGGGATGCAGCGGCATTGCTGGATGTGATACGTCAGTTAAAGGAACAACGCCAGGAATCGGACTAACTTGTCACGAGGTCAGGGGAAGTGTGTGCAATGTGTGCGACCAGCAAACCCGGTTCCTGCGTTGTTGATGACAGTGTCCCCCTGGTGGGTGGTCTCATACCGAGATCGTTGTCACGGTTCCAGTGACAAGATGATTATCTGTTCAGGTGGTAATGCCTTGTCAATGGCCCGGTGCTGGTCGCCTGTACAAACAGGGTAAAAAGAACCACGCCAAAGGCGATGGACTGGATGGTCCACCAGTATTGCAGCGTGGTTGGCAGCGACAGGGCGAGGGCCAGGGTGACGGCGCCGCGCAGGCCACCCCAGAACATGACGACCTGGTAGGGACGGTTGATGGGTTCAATGGGAGTTATCCTGTTTAGTAACGGTACACAGGTAAAAATGCCGAGTGCACGTGCGGCCAGGACACCGCCGATGCCGATCAGCATCGCCAGCCAGCGTTCTTCGAACATGCCGAGGGTAATCGTGATACCCATCAGGAGGAATACCAGTGTATTGGCCACGTAGCTATTGAATTCCCACAGTTGCTGTACAAACCCGGGTGATGACTCGGCCGTGGCCGGCTGACTTCGGTAACCGAGTAGCAGGCCGGTGACCAGGACTGCCATTACGCCGGATACGTGGAACATGGACTCGGCGATGATGAATGACAGGTAGGCGCTGATTACGGTGGCCAGTGCCATAACGACGGGTTCCTGCAACAGTTTTGACAGGCCGGTGAACAGCAGGCCGGTGACAGTGCCTACCAGCAGGCCACCAAAAAATACCTGCAGAAAGTGCATGCTGGCAGCGGACACCGTCATGGGACCTTCAGTCCCGGTTGCCATGGCAAGAAATACGCCAAATATCACGATGGCCGTGGCGTCATTGAACAGGCTCTCACCTTCCATGAGCAGGGCGAGGCGTTCCGGGACCCCCATTTGCCGTAGCAGGGCAACCACGGCGACCGGATCAGTGGCCGAGAGCAGTGCACCGGTCAGCAGAGCGGCGATCCACGGAAAACCGGAGGCATGACCGATGCCGATATATATCACTGCGGCAGAAACAAGCGTCGATAGCAGCATCAGGGGAATGGCAAGAAACAGGATCGGTAACAGGTTCTTCAGCAACAGCCGGGCGTTAATACTGTAGGCAGATTCAAACACCAATACCGGCAGAAATACAAAAAAGATCAGGTCATGAAAACTGTCGGCGCGGATGCCGGTGTCGATGCCCGAGAGCACCAGTAATTCCGAGGCCGCAAAGCCGGTGATAACCAGGAGGGCACTGAAAGGAATATGGAGTTTGTGTGCCAGCGGCTGAACGGCGATGGCAAGCAGTAGCAACCCCGACAGGATCAGTATGGCGTGTTGTGTTCCCATGGCCTGTCCACTGTGTGTCAGGCAGCGCTGCTGTTCTCTCCGGGTGGCGTAACGTCCGGGTGCAACTCGTTCAACGGGATGGAAATACCGTTGCTGGTGACGACCCGTGCATGGAAACGCCGCAGTTCGCGGGGCTCCCTGACGCCGCAGGAATGAGCAATGATACCGACCTCATAGGACATGTTCTTCGCGTAGTTGGCGACACGCACGGCCTTGTCAGCCGGATTTAATCCCTTCTGCAATCGCTTGCTGTGCGTGGTAATGCCGGTGGGGCAGGTATTCTTGTTGCATTGCAGGGCCTGGATGCATCCCAGTGCAAACATGAAACCACGTGCCGAGACAACGAAATCAGTACCCATACACAAGGCCCAGGCCACATCGGCCGGGGTAATGAGTTTGCCCGAGGCGATGACCTTGACGCGGTCGCGCAGGCCATGCGCGTTCAGTTTGTTGATCAGCAGCGGCAGGCTTTCACGCAGTGGCAGGCCGACATCATCGATCAATGGCAGGGGGGCGGCACCGGTACCGCCATCGGCACTGTCAACGGTAATGAAATCCGGTGCGCTGTCGATGCCGCGTTCGAGTATCTCCCTGAACAGCTTGTCGAGCCAGCCATAGGCGCCAATCACGGCCTTGAAACCGACCGGTTTGCCCGACACAGTGCGTATCCGCCTGATCATGTCGAGCAGTTCGGCATTCGAGTTGATGTCTGTGTGGCGGTTCGGGCTGATAGCATCACTGCCTGCCGGTATGTTCCGGATTTTGGCAATTTCCACCGTCACCTTGCTACCCGGAAGGATGCCGCCCTTGCCGGGTTTTGCGCCCTGACTCATCTTGATTTCAAACATGCGTACAGCTTCGTGTGCGGCGACCTCTCGTATCCTGTCATCGTTGAGGTTGCCTGCCGGGTCTCGAACCCCGTTCTTGGCGGTACCGATCTGGAAGACGATGTCAGCCCCCCCTTCGAGGTGATAGGGTGACAGGCCACCTTCACCGGTATTCATCCAGCAACCGGCTTTCCTGGCACCCTTTGACAGGGCCAGCACGGCAGGTTTCGAGATAGCGCCATAGCTCATGCCGGAAATATTGAACAGCGAATTTGTCGTGTAGGGGTGCTGGCAGTACGGTCCAATGGTGATATTGCGGGTCGGGACGGCATCCTCCCCCAGCGTCGGATACGGGCAGTTCACAAACAGCACCGTGCCGGTCTGCCGCAGGTCGCGGGTGGAGCCGAACCCGACGGTATTGTCGATGTCCTTGGCCGCACGATAGGCCCAGGAGCGCTGTGCACGGTTGAACGGTAATTCCTCGCGGTCCATGGCGAAGAAATACTGGCGAAAGAATTCGCCGAGTTGCTCAAAGAAATAACGGAACCGCCCGACCACCGGGTAGTTGCGGCGGATGGCGCTTTTGGTCTGGGTGATGTCGATGATAAACAGCACAATCACTGCGAGTACACCGAAGCCGATCAGGGTGACAAACAGGGCCGCCATGACCTGCATAATGGTCGCAATGACCGGAAACATTTCGCTCGTCATTTTGTGAAAAGCCCCGTATATCACTTACTAAAAAATAATATAGCCACGAAATCCACTGAAGAACACGGAAAGATTTCTTATAAGGCTTTTATTTTTTCGTGGTTTTCGTGGATTCCGTGGCCAATTGGGTGTTCTTTAAAAAAATGTCCGGGTCAGCGACGCCACTTGCGCGCAATAAAGTAGTCAACACTGAAGTACTTGCCGGCACCAATGAAGAACAAGGTCAGTAACATGATGAAATAGGTGACGGAAAATTCGATGCCGTTATTCAGTACCACAAAACTGCCGTTTTCGGTTAACCAGCTGTAGTTGCCATGTTCCTGCAGGATGTCTTTGGCAACATTCAGTCGCTCGACGGCACCCTCGGTACGTGCTGTCGCAAAGATGCCGCTGCCATCCGCAATCGCCAGCCAGCCATTCGGAAGGTGAACCGTGACCGCGGCGACAACCATGGTGACCATGAGCGGGATGGAAATCCAGCGCACTGCCAGTCCGATCAGCAGCAGGATAGCGCCAAAGTATTCGGTATAGGAGGCCAGATAGGCCAGTAATTCGGGGTAGGGCAGCCCGAGGCCCCACTCCACATTGCCGAACCAGTCAATGATGTCCTGCTTGGGTGTGAAATCACAGGGACCGTTGACACCGGAGAGACAGTCGAGTCCGGCATTTTTCAGTTTCATGGTGCCTGCCATCCAGAAGATAGGTACCAGGTAAAGCCGCAGTGCCAGTGGTGCAAGAAAATCAAGGGCGCGGAACTTGTCCAGCAGGTTCTGGAAAAAATTCAGTATTACGATCATGCGACTCTCCCTTTGTGCTGTAATGATCGTGTAATCCCGGTGGCGGGATTACGGTGTTTTAACACCGAGAATAATGTCTTTTTGTGCAAGTCCCTTGAAAATATCAAGGCCACTGTTGATGACAACCTCGGGCTGTGGATGTGACATCTCGGTCGCGATGCGGTTCAACAACTGTTCACCGCTCTCGCCTTCGTCTGCATCGACGAGTTCCAGTAAACGCTTGGTCACCGGGTTGACCTCCATAAAGCCGACTTCATCTTCACGGTTACGGTAGACCACAAGGCAGGTCATGCTGTCACCCGGCTGGTCTGGCTGGTAGTCCGGGCCAATCCTGTGTACCGGGTAGTGGTAGGCCAGGTGCCATACCAGGGGCGACAGTACCGGTATGCCCGTCAGGAAGTCACCCTCGGGGTCTGCGGCTGCCGCTGTGATGTTTTCTTCGGAGATCGAGAGTGCGAGCTCAACCCATTCATAATGGGCCAGTTCCTGCATGAACGGCAGATCTGCCTGCTGTGTATTCCGCTCGTTCTCCAGCCAGGCGAGGAATTCACGCGGGATCTCCAGGAACAACGGTGTCTGCGAAAGATGCTGGCTGAAGAAGTCCCGTACCATGGCATGCCAGCGGTCGTCGTCATGGAGTTCGCGTAATACAGGAAAGGTGTTGCTGAGAAAGCCTTCTACATTGTTGTAAAAGAGTTCACGATAGATTGCCATGCGTCGGTCTTCAACGTCACCGGGTGCAGGTTTATGATCCGGGTCGCGGATATGCGCGGCAAACTCATATTGCCGCTGAATAAATTCAGGCGTGGATTCCATGACTGATGTCTTTGGCATGGTGGTCGTCCCACTTGTCCTGCAAACGTTTTATGTGACTGACTTCAGCGAGTAATTCCGGCAGTGGCGGGATGTTGAAGTCACGTTCCAGCAGTGTGGGTACCACACCGAAATGCTGGTAGGCCGCTTCCAGTAATGACCAGACCGGTTCAATAACCGGCGCGCCATGGGTGTCTACCTTGAGGTCATCGGCTTCATCATAGTGTCCGGCCATGTGGAAATAGACCACGCGTTCGGCCGGCAATGCCTTCATGAAGGATTCTGCGTCATAGCGGTGGTTGATGCTGTTGACGTAGATATTGTTCACGTCGAGCAGCAGATCACAATCGGCCTCTGCAAGTACCGCATTGATGAAATCGATTTCTTCCATTTCCTTGCCGGGTGCGGCGTAGTAGGAAACGTTCTCCATTGCAATCCGGCGCTCGAGTATATTCTGCACGCGGCGGATACGTCCGGCAACATAGTGCACGGCTTCTTCCGTAAAGGGGATCGGCATCAGGTCATAGAGATGTCCGTTATCACTGCAATAACTCAGGTGTTCGGAATAGAAACGAATATGATGTTCATCGAGCAGGCGCTTGACGCGCTGGATAAATGTTTCGTCCAGTGGGGCAGGGCTGCCGATTGACAACGACAGTCCGTGCGCGATAAAGGGGTAACGTTCGGTAAAGTAGCGGAAGTCCTTGCCCATCCTGCCCCCGATACCGATCCAGTTCTCGGGGGCGATCTCGAAAAAATCAACCGGTTCGGGTGGATTGTCCTGCAGCGGCCCCATCAGGGACCGCCGCAAGCCAAGACCCGTTCCTGTAACAGGATAGGCTTTAGTGCTCACAACAAGACAGAGCGGTTAAATTACTTGCTAGCGCCGCACTTGCCTTCACCGCACTTGCCTTCTTCCACTTTCTTCTCGCCACCGCACTTGCCTTCACCGCACTTGCCTTCTGCTGTGGCCTTGTCTTCAGTGGCGGCCTTGTCACCGCCGCACTTGCCTTCTTTCTTGGCCTTGTCGCCGCCGCACTTGCCTTCGCCGCACTTGCCTTCTTCCATCTCGGCTACTACGTAGCCGCTGGACAGCTCGGACATGGCAAACGGGTTTTCCGCCGCATTGGCAACCGGGGTACCGGCCAGAGAAGTTACGAATGCGGCACCAAGGGCAATGGCCAGGGGTTTCTTTAAAGCTTTTTGTGACATTAGAAATGCCTCCATGTGAGTTTAATATAAAGCAGGGCAGATGCCCCGGGTGTTCCGGTCGTTTGCCACGACCTGTTGTTGCGTCAACAAATACGACATTGACTCAATCAAAAAGTTTCTGGATGCGAAGTCTGTGCCTGAAGTTATGGCTTGTGATGATGGATATTCATGAAGATGGTTACAAATATAGCAGAATATCAGTGAGTTACAATAGCTGCAAAGATATTGATCTAGTCCAGGTTCTTGTCCTTGTATTCGCACAGGTCAGAGATGCAGCATGACTGGCAACGTGGTTTGCGGGCGACACAGGTATAACGCCCGTGCAGGATCAACCAGTGGTGGGCATCCTGCCTGAATTCATCCGGCACCAGTCGCAGCAGGCGTTTCTCGACTTCGGCGACATTCTTGCCTGGCGCGATGCCGGTGCGGTTGGACACCCGGAAGATATGGGTATCCACAGCAATCGTCGGATGGCCGAAGGCCGTGTTCAGTACCACATTGGCCGTCTTGCGCCCGACACCGGGCAGGGCCTCCAGAGCGGCACGGTCCTCTGGCACCTTGCCTCCATGCTGTTTATCCAGGATGGCACAGGTCTTGATGATGTTTTTTGCCTTGGTGTTGAACAGTCCGATGGTTTTTATATAGTCCCGGAGACCATTTTCACCGAGTTTTAGCATGGCGCGCGGTGTCTTGATCTTTTTATACAGCGGGCGGGTAGCCTTGTTGACACCCACGTCGGTCGATTGTGCTGACAGGATGACGGCGATCAGTAGCTGGAATGGATTGCCATACAGGAGCTCGGTGGTCGGCTCCGGATTCGCATCTCGCAGCCGCGTGAAGATTTCCTGGCGCCTGGCGCGGTTCATGGTCTGCCAGAAACGATCAGGCGTTTACCGGTTGCGCGGTCGTTGCGGTTACACGCGCAGCCTTGCGCTCGCGGCGGGCATTGATGATATTCATGCCGGCAATCAGGAAGCCCAGACCGAGGAATGCACCCGGCGGCAAGATAGCCAGCAGGAAACCATGGTAATCGTCGATCAGTGTCAGCGTCAGGTGATGCCCGAATTCACCGAACATCAGGTGGGCCTGCGACAGCAGGGTGCCTTGACCGATGAGTTCACGCAGGCCACCCAGGGCGACCAGTACCAGGGTGAAGCCGGCACCCATTGCCAGTCCGTCCAGCAAGGCGCGGTCCACGGACTGTCTGGAGGCAAAGGATTCTGCACGGCCGATAATGGAGCAATTGGTGACGATCAGGGGGATAAAAATCCCCAGGATCAGGTAGAGGTCATGCAGCCAGGCATTCATTGCCAGTTCAATGACTGTGACAATCGAAGCGATCACGAGTACGAAAACCGGGATGCGTACTTCGGGCCGGACCACGTTACGAATCAGTGACACGGTCACGTTGGAGGCAACCAGTGTCAGCAGGGTGGCAAGACCCAGCCCCAGTCCGTTGATGGCGTTGGTGGTGACGGCCAGCAGGGGGCACAGGCCCAGCAGTTGTACCAGGCCCGGGTTGTTGACCCATAAGCCCTCTTTGAGAATGTGTGTGTAGCCTGGCTCGCTCATCTGCCTGCCTCTACTGATTCAATCTGAAAAAGCAAAAAAATCAGCCCCGGAATCCACGAAAACCACGAAAAAATAAAGGCCTTTTAAGAAATATTTCCGTGTTCTTCCGTGGATTTCGTGGCCATTAAAAAATCCGGCACTCAGCTTAATCTGGTGCTGCTGGTGCAAACAATTCTTCCTGATGGTCACGGTAGTATAGCAGGGCATTACGCACTGCTCTAACCATGGCACGCGGGGTGATGGTGGCGCCGGTCAGTTGATCAAAATCGCCACCGTCTTTCTTCACAGCCCAGCGGCTTATGACGGGTGATTGCAGTGATTTGCCATCAAAAATGTGTATCCAGTCCGAGCGGGCTTCATCAATGGCGTCGCCGAGGCCGGGGGTTTCGCGGTGGGCAACCACGCGCACACCGCTCAGGGAACCGTCTACATTGATGCCGACCAGTATCTTGATAGAACCGCTGTATCCATCCGGTGCAATGGCCGCGATCACCAGCGCGACCGGTTCACCGTCCTTGCGGGCACGGTAAACCATGACAGGTTTATCAGTGCCGAGCAGTGCTTCATCCGCGACAGATACGGCGTCTTCCAGCAGCATGTTGTCATGCTGGTCCGGTGTGATCAGGCGATGCAGTTTACGTAGCAGGGTGGCGCGTTCATTGGCGGCGATCTGTTCACGGGTCTTGTCAAAGGTGAAGGCCACCAGGGTGGTACCGATCACGGCAAACAGCAGCAGGATGATGGTGGTGATGATTATCTGGCGATACTGCATGGCAGCTATTCGTCATGACCAAACACGTGTGGTCGTGTGTAGTGGTCAATGGTTGGTGCCGCCATATTCATCAACAGCACTGCGAAGGCAACGCCATCAGGGTAACCACCCCAGGTACGGATGATGTACGTCAGCAGGCCGATACCGAGACCATAGTAGAGACGCCCACGGGGTGTGGTGCAGGCGGACACCGGGTCTGTTGCAATAAAAAAGGCCCCCAGCATGGCGGCACCACTGAACAGCTGAAATAACGGCGTGGTGTAGACGTCGGGGTTGATGGCGTAGAACACGAAGGCGATGAACGCCAGGCCAGCCAGCATACCGGCCGGAATCTGCCACTGGATGACCTTCATTTGCAGTAACCATAAACCACCGAGCAGGAACCACAGGTTGATCCATTCCCAGCCGGCCCCTGCGAAACTGCCAAACAGGGGGCTGCCGTGTATCTCGCTGAGTGTTTCGCTCAGACCCAGGCGTGTCTTGATGCTATCCATGGGGGTGGCCATGGTCAGTGCATCCATCGTCTGGTCTGCGGGCAGGTTGCCGGTAAATGCATGGATCAATGTATCAGTAAATCCGAAATGTGCACCGGGTGCAGACCACAGCGTCAGTTCCAGTGGAAAGGAAATCAGCAGTACCACATATCCGGCCATGGCCGGGTTGAACGGGTTGTACCCAAGTCCGCCATAAAGTTGTTTTGCGATCACAATGGCAAACAGACTGCCGATGACGGGAATCCACCACGGGGTCAGTGGCGGCAGTGCCAGTGCCAGCAGTACCCCGGTGACCAGTGCGCTACCATCCATCAGTGTCGTCACGGGGCGCCTGCGCAACGCCAGTATTGCGGCTTCAGCAACAAGCGCGGTCAGGCCGGCCAGCAGGATAT
Source organism: Pseudomonadota bacterium (assembly GCA_039714975.1). GTDB lineage: Bacteria > Pseudomonadota > Gammaproteobacteria > UBA9214 > UBA9214 > UBA9214. The sequence continues at coordinate 91,978 of JBDLIH010000001.1, read as the reverse complement.
TGATCACAATGCCCCAGCCAAATAGCCAGGTGACACACACGGTACCGGGCAGCAGTGCAATCATCACACGCCGCATCATGGTCGTGACGCTGTTGGAAACCGGCAGGTGCGGTGAGCTGTAGGTTTTGAATTCCATTAGTCAGTGTCGTTTTTATGCTGGCGTCGTTTATCAACTGCATCAATTAGCTGCTGCTGTTCGGTAGTCAGGTTTTCCACGTTTTTAGGTATCGTGTTGGCCTTTTCCTTTTTCTGTTTTACCCGTTCCAGCGCTGCTTCTATGGCGGCCTTCTTTTTATCGCTGCTGCCACCATCGCTTGATAATGCCTGTTTCTTTTTGGCCATGCGCTCGGCACGTTCCTGCTTGATACGAGCCAGCCGATTGAGGTGGGCCTCGTGCCGTTGCCGTGCGATGTCTGAGGCCTTTGTCTGCTTTTCCTTCATCCAGATTTCTGATTTGGCGTGGCGATAATACTGTACCAGCGGTATATGACTCGGACAGACATGGGCGCAACAGCCGCATTCGATGCAATCAAACAGGTTGTAATCCTGGGCAGCATCCTGATTGCTGCTGCGCGCATACCAGTACAGCTGCTGTGGCAACAGGTCGGCAGGGCATACCTCGGTACATTTGCCGCAGCGGATGCAGGCTTGTGCCGGTGGTGGCGCAGGCATTTCCTCGCGGGTGACCGCCAGTATGCAGTTGAGGGTCTTGGTGACAGGAACATTGTCGACGGGGACGGTAAAACCCATCATGGGACCGCCGATGAGCAAGCGCTCTACATCTTTCGTATAGCCACCAGCGGCCGCAATCATGTGACTGACAGGTGTGCCGATCAGTGTTTCGAAGTTCTGTTGCTGTGCCACGCCGTCACCGGTCACTGTGACAATGCGGGACAGCAGCGGTTGCTGTTTTATAACGGCGTTGTAGACCGCCGCGGCAGTACCGACATTCTGGCAAATAATGCCGATGTCTGACGGAAATCCCTGGCTGGGGACTTCACGTCCGGTGAGTATCCTGATCAGCTGGCGTTCCCCGCCACTCGGGTAGACTTCCGGCACCCGTGTCACCTTGATGCCGGTTTCATTGCTTGCTGCCAGTGCCGTGTGCAATGCCTGTTCGGCTGCCGTCATGTCGTCCTCAACGGCAATGATGCAGTTGTCTGCCTGCACGGCATGTTGCAGTACCCTGACACCTTCGATGACCTCGGTCGCACGCTCCTGTATCAGCCGGTTGTCGCAGGTGATATAGGGTTCGCACTCGACGGCATTAATCAGCAGCAGGTCGATTTTGTGTTTACCGCACCCCAGTTTGGCCTGCGTGGGGAATCCGGCCCCCCCGAGACCGACAATACCGGCACGGCGGATGTGGGCGCAGAGCTCTTGCGGTTCCATGCAGGAATAATCAAGTGCCGTTATTTCGTCTTCCGGGTAACGATCCAGTCCATCGGTCTCGATGATGATGCAGGGTGCCTGCAGGCCCGAAGGGTGGGGGACCGGGCGTTCTTCAACCGCGGTGACCGTGCCGGAACTCGATGCATGCACGGCGGCACTGACTACACCGACCTGTTGAGCAATCAGCTGGCCCTTGTACACGATGTCACCGGGCTGGACCAGGCATTCAGCCGGCTCTCCTATGTGCTGCTGCAGTGGTAATACCAGGACTGCTGGCACGCCGGCCGACAGAATCGGCCTTGCTGCAGAGACTTCCCGGTGACCGGGCAGTTTCAGCCCGCCGTGGAAAGTATAAAGGCGATCGAACGACGACACGGGTGGCCGGCTGAAACTGACAGCGGACTCAACCATGTTGTACTTCCCTCAACATCTGCCCGGATGGTTTCGGCCAGACCCAGCTGCCAATTGTGGGTTTAAGCGGGACGACATGGATACACTCGACCGGGCAGGGCGGGATGCAAAGGTCGCAGCCGGTGCATTCACTGCGGATTACGGTATGCATCTGTTTGGCGGCGCCCACGATGGCATCAACCGGACAGGCCTGTATACACAAGGTACAACCAATGCAGACCTGTTCATCAATGATCACCACCGTTTTTTCTGAATGCTCGCCGTGCTCGGGGTTCAGCGGCTTGGGATCCACACCCAGCAAATCGGCGAGCGCCTGGATGGTGGCCTCACCGCCCGGCGGGCACTGGTTGATGTCTGCTTCACCTGCCGCCATGGCTTCTGCATAGGGACGACAACCCGCATAGGTGCATTGACCGCACTGGGTTTGCGGTAACAGGGCATCGATCTGATCAACCACCGGGTCACTGTCGACATGAAAACGAATCGCCGAATAACCCAGCACCAGGCCAATCAGTGCGGCAAGTATCCCTAATGCAATGATTGCGCTTAGCATGACATCAAACCAGAAAGCGGCGCTTACCCTTTGATAAGTCCGGAAAAGCCCATGAATGCCAGCGACATGAGACCGGCGGTTACCAGTGCAATGGCAGAACCGCGGAACGGTACCGGGACATCGGCGGCGGCGACCCGTTCACGAATGGAAGAGAAAAGAATCAGTACCATTGAAAAACCGACAGCGGCACCAAAGCCGTAGACGGCCGATTCAATAAAATTAAAATGTTGCTGGACGTTCAATAACGCCACGCCGAGTACGGCGCAGTTGGTCGTGATCAGTGGCAGAAAGATACCCAGCACCTTGTAGAGCAGCGGGCTGGTCTTGTGCACCACCATTTCGGTGAATTGCACCACGGCGGCAATTACCAGGATAAAGGTCACGGTACGCAGATACTCCAGCCCCAGCGGCTCCAGTAAATATTCATTGGCGAGGTAGCTGCAGATGGAAGACAGTGTCAGAACGAAGGTGGTTGCCAGTGCCATACCGGTGGCGGTATCGACGCTGCGCGACACGCCCATGAACGGGCACAGGCCGAGGAATTTCACCAGCACAAAGTTATTGACCAGTACGGTGCTGATAAGGATCAGGGCAAGTTCTGTCATTATATCAGTTAGTTACGTTGTCTACTTGACGCGCATTCCGGGCTGTGCGCCCTCGTCGGGGTGCAGCACAAACAGCTCACTGCCGCCCGGGCCGGCCGCCAGCACCATGCCATCGGAGAGACCAAAGCGCATCTTGCGCGGGGCGAGGTTGGCGACCATGACGGTTAGTTTGCCCTGCAGTGCTTCAGGCGTATAGGCGGATTTGATGCCGGCAAAGACATTGCGGGTCTCGCCACCGATATCGAGTGTCAGCTGCAGCAACTTGTCGGCACCCTCGACGTGTGATGCCCCGGTAATGCGTGCGATGCGCAGATCCAGCTTCGCAAAATCCTCGAAGCTGATGGTCTCCGCAATCGGGTCATCTTTCAGTGGACCCGTTGTTGCTTCTGCCTGAGCCGCATTGTCCCCGAGACTGTCTTTGGAATCTTCCAGCATGGCATCTATTTTCTCCTGTTCAACACGCGTCATCAGCGGTTTGAATTTGTTGATGGTGTGACCGGTCAGGGGCGTCTCAATGGCGTCCCAGGTCATGGCTGGAATATTCAGAAAGGTTTCTGCCTCGGCTGCCATGACCGGCAACACCGGTTGCAGCCAGGTTATCAGTACCCGGAATAAATTCAGCCCGACACTGCAGGCATCCTGGACGGCCTGTTCCTGGCCTTCCTGTTTTGCCAGTACCCAGGGTTTGTTGGCATCGATGTACTGGTTGGCCCTGTCGGCCAGCGCCATGATCTTGCGCAGGGCATGACCGAACTCGCGGTTCTCGTAATCAGCGGCGATGTTATTACTTTCTGTGACGAAGGATTGATACAGTTCGGCTTCGCTGCAATCATCTGCCAGGCGTCCCGCAAAGCGCTTGTTTATAAAACCGGCGCAACGGCTGGCGATATTGACGACCTTGCCTACGAGATCGCTGTTAACCCGTGCCACAAAGTCTTCCAGATTCAGGTCGATATCATCCACGCCGCTGCCGAGCTTGGCGGCAAAGTAGTAGCGCAGATATTCCGGATTCAAATGGTCCAGGTAGGTCCGTGCCTTGATAAAGGTGCCACGCGACTTGGACATCTTCTGGCCGTCAACGGTGAGGAAGCCGTGTGCATAAATTGCAGTCGGTGTGCGGAAACCCGCACCGCTGAGCATGGCCGGCCAGAACAGTGCATGGAAGTTGATAATGTCCTTGCCAATAAAATGGTACAGCTCGGTATCGGAGCCACTGTTCCAGTAGCGCTCGAAGTCCAGACCCGCGGTGCGCTCACAGAGATTCTGGAAGCTCGCCATGTAACCGATGGGCGCATCCATCCAGACATAGAAATACTTGTCCGGATGACCGGGGATCTCGAAACCGAAGTAGGGTGCATCCCGTGAGATGCCCCATTCCTGCAGGCCATCCCTGAACCATTCTTCCACCTTGTGGGCGACTTCCGGCTGCAGGTGGCCCGCCTTGATCCACTCCTTCAACATGCCCTCGAAGTCAGTCAGCTTGAAGAACAGGTGCTCGGTTTCCTTTTCAACGGGGGTGGTACCGGAGATGGCTGATACCGCGTTCTTTAATTCGGTGGGCGAGTAGGTGGCGCCACAGGCCTCGCAATTGTCACCGTACTGGTCGGCTGCACCGCACTTCGGACATTCACCCTTGATGAAACGGTCCGGCAGGAACATGTTCTCCTGTGCATCATAGGCCTGGGTGATGGTGCGCTCCGAGATATGCCCGGCTGCCTGGTTACGCTCAAACACCTGTGCAGACAGGCGGCGGTTTTCGTCTGAATGGGTGGAGTGATAATTATCAAATCCGACGCTGAAGTCGGCAAAATCCGCCTGGTGCTCCTGAGCTGATGCCGCAATCAGTGCCTCCGGGGTAATGCCTTCCTGGCGGGCACGCAGCATGATGGGGGTGCCGTGCGCATCATCCGCACAGACATAGCGGCAGTCGTGCCCGCGCAGTTTCTGGAATCGCACCCAGATGTCTGTCTGGATGTATTCTACCAGGTGGCCAATGTGGATAGGCCCGTTGGCATAGGGCAGGGCGCTGGTGACCAGAATTGTGCGCTTTTCTTGACTCATTTGCGGGTGTCGGGAATAAAACCCTGAAACATGTATGAATATTCGGGCGCCAATTATGCCATAGACCTGTCGTTCGTGCGGACATGCGGTGGTGTCTGTATTTGTCGACGCCGGGACGGTGCCGGCAAGTTCGTGTACAATGCGCGGTCAATTTTCACCGGCCGTCAGGCCGGCGTGTGATTTCCCGAGGAGTGTAGCGATGGCCGATGTAACCCAAGCCCAGGTTGAAGAACGACTGGCAACCTATATAGACCCCTATCTGGAACGAGACCTGGTTTCGACCAAGAGTGTCAAGGAGATCAAGGTCGATGGTGACAAGGCTGGAGTCTCCGTGGTACTGGGTTTTCCCGCGAAAGGCTATCACGATGAACTGGCCGCGAAACTGAAAGCACTGCTCGAGTCCATCGACGGTATCAATAGCGCCGCTGTTGATGTGTCCACCAGGATAGCCGCGCATTCTGCCCAGAAAGGCGTCAAGCACATCGAGGGCATCAAGAACATTATCGCTATCGCCTCCGGCAAGGGCGGGGTGGGTAAATCCACCACCGCTGTCAACCTGGCACTGGCGCTGTCGGCCGAAGGCGCCAGGGTCGGCATCCTGGATGCCGATATCTACGGCCCGAGCCAGCCACGCATGCTGGGTGTCAGTGGCAAACCGGAATCGCTGGACGGCAAGTCCCTGGAACCCATGAACAGTTACCACCTGCAGGCCATGTCTATTGGCTTCCTCGTGGATGAAGAAACACCGATGATCTGGCGTGGCCCGATGGTGACCCAGGCCCTGCAACAACTACTGAACGACACCAACTGGAAGGACCTGGATTATCTGGTCGTCGATCTGCCGCCGGGTACCGGTGACATCCAGTTGACCCTGGCACAGCAGGTGCCGGTCAGCGGCGCCGTGATTGTGACGACACCGCAGGACATTGCCTTGCTGGATGCGCGCAAGGGACTGAAGATGTTCGAGAAGGTGGAAGTGCCGGTGCTGGGTGTAATCGAGAACATGAGTATTCATATCTGCAGCGAATGCGGCCATGAGGAGTACATCTTCGGCCAGGGTGGCGGTGAACGCATGTCGGAAGAGAACAATGCCGACTTCCTCGGCGCACTGCCGCTGGACAAGCGTATCCGCGAAGAAACCGATTCCGGCAAGCCTACGGTCGTGGCCGACCCCGATGCGCGTATTTCACAGATCTATTGCGAGATCGCTCGCCGCACCGCCGCCAAGCTGTCCCTGAAGACCAAGGATTATGCGGCGCGCTTCCCGCAGATCGTTATCCAGAACGACTGAGCCCCGCTCCTGTGGCGAAATACGGCGTTAAAAATCCACGGAAAATGCTCACGTACTATTTGTACGCTCCGCTTCCCCGTGGATTTTCGCCTTGTCTTTCACTCACAGGAGCGACGCTCGGCAGAATAGCTGGCTGAGACAAGGAAACGCATTCATGTCAATTAAATCGGACAAATGGATCCGCCGCATGGCCGAGGAGCACGGCATGATCGAGCCGTTTGAATCGGGGCAGGTACGTGAAAACGGTGCCGGCCGCATCGTGTCCTACGGGACTTCCAGTTATGGTTACGATATTCGTTGTTCCGACGAGTTCAAGATTTTCACGAATATTAATTCAGCCATCGTGGACCCGAAAAATTTTGACGACAACAGTTTTGTCGATGTGAAGTCGGATGTCTGCATCATCCCGCCGAACTCGTTTGCGCTGGCACGTACGGTTGAATACTTCCGTATTCCGCGCAACGTGCTTACCATCTGTCTCGGTAAATCCACCTATGCCCGCTGCGGCATTATCGTCAATGTCACGCCGTTTGAACCGGAATGGGAAGGACACGTCACACTGGAGTTTTCCAATACCACACCCCTGCCTGCAAAGATCTATGCCAACGAAGGCGTGGCGCAAGTACTGTTCCTGGAGTCCGATGAAGTCTGCGAAACGTCCTACAAGGACCGCGGTGGCAAGTACCAGGGACAGCAGGGCGTGACCCTGCCAAAGACCTAGAGAAATACGTCATTCCGGGCGGAGCGTAGCGAAGACCCGGAATCCAGAAATCAATTTCTATGCGTTACTGGATAATTCGCTATGCTCACCCTTTCGGGCCGCCCTTTGGGCGTTCAACGTGCTACGCGCTTTTGTCCCGTTTTCGCGGGAATGACGGGATCGGCTAACGCTTGTTTTGCTTCCCCCAGAGCGACCGGCTGAATTCCTCCAGGTCGCTTAGATATTCCTCGTCATCACTGTCGCGTCGCCTGATGCGTACCGGCAGGTAGTGCAATGACGGGGCAAACCAGATAATGGTTTCCTGGTCGATATCCTTGCGCAGCCTGGCGACCTTGACGGTCTTGAGGGTGCCCGCAGGCAGATCCAGGGTCTCCTTGCCGATGACCCGGTAACGGTATTCCTTGAGTATGCCGCCATCAGCGACAGTGAAGGTGACATCCTGCCGGCCCTGGCCAAGGGCGATCATCATGCCCAGTTGTGTGGCCAGCTTGTCGAGTGTGCCGGCCGGGATATCCATCTCCCAGTGACTGCCGGCGACATGATTCTCAACCGTCATGGATTCCCAGTCAAATGACAGGTTGGCCTCCCGTCGTTTGCCACCACTGAGCTGGTAGTGATATTCGTCCGGACGGATGCCGCCGGCTATGGTTTTCCCGCGACTGCTTTCGTGTAACTGGTTATTAATCAGCCAGGAGATCCAGCCGGTTGGCCGACTGCGAAATTCGTACTGGTACTGTCCCTGCTCATCTGTGTGCAATGCGAGGGTGGCGGTGCCGATACGCAGGCCGTGTTGCTCGAGTTTGTAACTGGCCTCGAAATCCGGCAGCGGCGCAGCCGCGGCCGCGACGGTCAGTAGCATCCCTGTGAACAGCAGCAGTGACAGGTTGAGCCGTCTCATCAGCAGGCTTCACTCACAATCGCAGACAGTTGTCGAGGTTCAGTCAGTATGACACCGTCGAGTACTGCTTGTCCTTTTTCACCGAGTGTCAGCCGACGTCTGGCAAACCAGCGGATTGCCATCGGATAAAGCTGGTGTTCCTGTTCCAGCACCCGCGCAGCGAGGCTTTCAGCGGTATCGTCAGTATGTACCGGTACACGTGCCTGCAGCACGACCGGTCCGCCGTCCACGTCCGCAGTCACGAAATGAACGCTGGCGCCATGTACTTCATTGCCGGCATCCAGTACCCGTTGATGGGTGTTCAGACCGGGGAAGTCCGGTAGCAGTGAGGGGTGGATGTTCAACATGCGTCCGCGGTAATGATCGACGAAGTCCGCGCTCAGGATGCGCATAAAACCTGCCAGGATCACCAGTCCCGGCTGATACTGATCGATGCACGCCTGCAAGGCTTGGTCGAATGCCCGCCGGTCTGTATACAGAGTGTGATCGACAATGGCTGTTGCAATGCCTGCCTGTGCCGCCCCTTGCAGACCGGTGGCATTCGGACGGTTACTGATGACGGCACGGATATCGACCGGCAGCGCATCGTCGGCAACGGCTGCAATGATGGCCTGCAGGTTGCTGCCGCGTCCGGAAATCAGGATGACAACAGGGAGAGGAGAGGCTGCAGGGTCGGTCATAAGTGCTCTGTGCTTTACTACTGTCTATCCAGAAAGAATAATTCTCGCCAAGACGCAAAGATCGCAAAGTTAAAATCGTACTGTTCTAACGGTATGTTTTTCTTTGCGATCTTTGCGCCTTGGCGAGAGAAATTACGGTGTTTATGGATGGCCGCCAGCTAGTCGAACCTGACGACGGGCACGCCTTCACCCTGGTCAACATGGCCGATGATGCGGGCGTCCTCACCCTGGTCCTTCAGGTGTGCCACCGTCGTCGCTGCATCCGCTGCTGCGACACACACGACCATGCCAATTCCGCAGTTGAAGGTGCGGTACATCTCCTGTGTCTCGACTTTGCCGTTGTGCTGTAACCACTCGAACACCGCTGACTGCTGCCATGAACCCGTGTCGATGACTGCGCAGGTGTTCTCGGGTAATACCCGCGGCAGGTTTTCGGACAGCCCACCGCCGGTGATATGGGCGAGGGCATGAACCGGGACCTGCTTGAACAGCGACAGCAAGGGTTTTACGTAGATATGCGTCGGCGCCAGCAGCCACTCTGCCAGCGGGCGTCCATTGAGGTCATCATCCAGCGAGCTGCCGCTGACCTCGATGATCTTGCGTATCAGCGAGTAACCGTTTGAATGCGGGCCTGATGAGGACAGGCCAATGAGGGTATCGCCGGGTTTGACAGCGCTGCCATCAAGGATGGCGGATTTCTCGACAATGCCGACACTGAAACCGGCGAGATCATAATCACCGTCGCTGTACATCCCCGGCATTTCCGCCGTCTCGCCACCGACCAGCGCCGCGCCCGAGAGTTCGCAGCCCCTGGCGATGCCCTTGATGACATCGGTCGCGACATCGAGGTCGAGTTTTCCGGTAGCGTAGTAATCCAGAAAAAACAAGGGCTCGGCGCCGGCCACCACGATGTCATTGACACACATCGCCACCAGGTCGATACCAATGCTGTCATGCTGCCCGGCCTCCATGGCCAGTTTCAGCTTGGTGCCGACACCATCGGTACCCGAGACCAGCACCGGTTCGCGGTAGCGGTCCAGCGGTAATTCGAACAGGGCACCAAAGCCACCGAGGCCGGCAAGTACGCCCGGGCGGCGGGTCCTGGCCACCGCCGGTTTGATGCGTTCGATCAACTCGCTGCCGGCATCGATGTCGACGCCGGCATCCCGGTAATTTAAAGCCTGTTTGTTGTCTGGTACGCTCACGCGCGGACTCTCCCGATACCGAATTGTGCAGGGGCGCTATGGTAGCGGCCGCCTGCAACCGGTGTAAACCGCAGTTTGTGATATGGTCAAATTCTGCAGATACCCGTATGCTTTACGGCATTCCTTAACCTGATGTGATAACGCATGGATAAATATCAACAAAGCAGTACCTTTCTGGCCGGTCTTCTCTGCCTGCTACTGTTGCTGCCGGCTGCCACTGTCCGGGCCGCCACGCAGGACCTGTTCGATGCCGAGGTGGTGGTGCCAAACCAGACGACGGGCGTGCGCAGCCGTGCCATGCGCTCTGCGCTGCAGGAGGTGCTGGTACGGGTCGCCGGTCAGGATACGGTGCTGACGACCGCAACGGCGAAACAGATGCTGAAGAAACCCGACGCGCTGGTACAGCAATACCGGTATTTTAACGAGCCCGGGAGTGAGCCGCCGTTGCTGAAACTGTGGGTGCGTTTTGACGGGGATGCGATCCGCAAGTCACTGCAGCAGCAGGGTCAAACCTACTGGGGAAATGAACGTCCGGACACACTTGTGTGGCTGGCGGTGGAAGATCGTGGCAAACGTTATGTGGTTTCCGCTGCTGATGACACGGATGTGCATCAGCAGATTGCACTGGCAGCGAAGCAGCGTGGCGTGCCCATCGTGTTTCCATTGATGGATCTTGAGGACCAGTCACAGGTACGGTTCTCGGACATCTGGGGTGGTTTCTTTGAAAACGTGATGGCGGCATCCAGACGCTATAACCCGCAGGCAGTATTGATCGGGCGCCTGAACCGCAGTCCCTCCGGTGGCTGGTCGTCACGCTGGCATCTGGAGGTTGCGGGTAAGCCCTCCGCCTGGTCGGACAGTCGGAAGCAACTGGACAAGCTGTCGCAGCAGGGGATTGATGATACCGCGGACATACTGGCATCGCGCTTTGCGGTTGCGCGGGGCGGCGGGAACCTGAACACGGTCAGCATATCCGTGTCCGGGGTGGATTCGTTGTCTGACTATGCACGCCTCAGTGCCTATCTCAGGGGGCTGACAGCCGTGGTTGATGTACAGGTGGAGCAGGTGGCGGGTGCAGAAATTGATTATGCGCTGCAGCTCAGTGGCAGCCTGGAGGATTTGACGCGTACTGTTACCATCGGCACGGTACTGGAACCGGTCATAACGGATATTCCGGGTAGCTACCGTCTGCGCCAGTGAAGGCTCGCGATATACCCAACCTGATAACGGGCTTCCGTTTTTTACTGGTGCCGCCCGTCGTTATGCTGCTGTTGAATGAACGTTTTGGTGCGGCCCTGATTCTTTTTGGTGTTGCCGGTTTATCCGATGGGCTGGATGGCTACCTGGCCAAGCGTAACAACTGGACCAGTCGCCTGGGCGCATTGATGGACCCGTTGGCCGACAAACTCCTGCTGGTATCCTGTTTTGTGACGCTCGGGTGGATGGGCTGGATACCCCTGTGGCTGGTCGCACTGGTAGTGCTGCGTGACCTGGTTATCGTTGGCGGTGCCATCATGTTTCATATGCGTGTCGAACGCCTTGAAGCCGAGCCAAGCATGGTCAGCAAGCTGAATACCTTTGCCCAGATCCTGCTGGTACTGGCCGTTATTTTTAGCCAGGGAATCCATGAACTGCCGCCATTATGGCTGGACATCATTTTGTACAGTGTACTGGCAACGACCCTCTGGAGCGGTTTTGATTACGTCTGGACATGGGGTCGGCGGGCATTGAACAAGCGAGGCCAGGATTAACAGGACACCAGGACAGCATCAGTCCCTGAACATAATCACGTCATGCCCGCGCCAGCGGTAATGACGTCATGCTTTTCAATGAACAGTCATCCCCAATTACCACTCGGACTTGCACTCAGGGACAGTGCCCGTTTCAACACTTTCTTTCCGGGCCAAAACCTGGAGACTGTAGATGGGCTGAAGCAGTCGGCGACCGGAGTGGGCGAATCGCTTGTCTATGTGGCCGGTGAAGAAGGTATGGGCAAGACGCATCTGCTACAGGCCGCGTGTCACGCTGCCGTTCAAAGTGGACGCACAACAAGCTACCTGCCGTTACAGGAGCTGCTTGAATATACGGTGACTGTATTCGATGACCTTGAACAGCTGGATCTTGTCTGTATTGATGACGTGTCAGCCATTGCCGGACATGACGACTGGGAACGTGGTTTATTCGACCTGTTTAATCGTGTCAGGCAGACCGGTGGTACGTTATTAATTGCCGGTGAGAAACGCCCGGATCAAGCGGGGTTTCTGCTGCCCGATCTGGTATCGAGATTAGGCTGGGGCCTGACCTACGTGTTGAAATCGCTGGGCGAGGGTGAAATGATCGCGGCGCTGGGTTGTCGGGCGCAGGCGCGTGGGCTGGAGTTGCCGGAAGAGACCGCGCAATATCTGCTGCGGCGTTTTCCGCGTGATCTGCAAACCCTGTTCGCACTGTTCGATACCCTGGATATGGCCTCGTTGATTGAACAGCGCCGCCTCACGGTACCCTTCGTCAAGTCCGTGCTCGATAGTAACCGCTAGTCTGCATGATCAACACATTGTTGTATTGTTTGCTCCCTCTCCCTCCGGGAGAGGGTTGGGGAGAGGGGCTTGAATTAATGGTCATTACCCTGTTATTCGCAACAAAAAAGGAGATACCGTATGTCCAGAAACAACCAGGGGCCTGATGTGATTGCATCCACAAGTGCCGTTTGGAATAATCATATAACCATTCCGGATACTCCGGATGGCTTTTCTCTGAGAACAACCGTCCCCACTAATCCTGACGGCGTTGAAGTCATGCTGGAACAATGGGAAGCCGGTAGCGAGGAGCCGCCACACTCCCATCCCGGTGATGACATGACCGTGGTGGTGGAAGGCAGGATGGCGATCCGGTTCTATACTCGCACGGCAGACGGGCTGGTCCCGGAGGGGGAGGTCGTGATCCTGAACAAGGGTGATACCGGTTACATCACCAGTGGACGTATTCACGATGCGAAATATCTGGAGGCCTGCAAGCTTGTCTATGTTCACGACAAGGCCTTTGGATTTACTGCAGAGTCCTGATGTTTTCAAGGGAAGCGATGTGAACAATACAACACCGAAGTCGGCAATCCTGCTGATTCACTGCCCGGATCAGAAGGGGATTGTGATATCAATTACCGAGTTCATCTTCAAGAACGGTGGCAATATCCTGTATCTGGACCAGCACGTGGATACCGAGCGCCAGGTCTTCTTCATGCGCATCGAATGGGACCTGCATGATTTTGTTATTGCCGACGGGAAGATCGGTGAGTATTTTGAAACCCTTGTAGCAAAACGTTTCTCGATGAACTGGCGGCTGCATTTCTCGGATGAAGTGCCGCGCATGGCGCTGTTTGTGTCAAAACAGCCGCACTGTTTCTACGATATCCTGGCCCGCTACGAGGCCGGCGAGTGGCAGGTCGAGATCCCTCTGATTATCAGTAACCATACCGATATGCAGACTGCAGCTGCGCGGCTGGGTATCGATTATGTGCACCTGCCGATCACTCCGGAGAACCGGGTGGAACAGGAGCGCAAACAGCTTGAACTGCTGCAGCAGTACCAAATCGATTTCATCGTACTGGCGCGCTACATGCAGATCCTGAGCGACGGGCTGATCGACAGCTACACGGACCGGATCATTAATATCCATCATTCCTTTCTGCCGGCGTTTCCCGGCGTCCGGCCCTACCACTCCGCGCATGAGCGGGGAGTGAAGATCATTGGCGCAACCAGTCATTATGCGATCGCCGAACTGGATGCCGGACCGATCATCGAACAGGACGTGGTGCGCGTCAGCCACGAGGATTCTGTCGAGGATATGATCCGCAAGGGACGCGACCTCGAGAAGATGGTGCTGGCCCGTGCCGTATGGCACCATCTGCACCACAATATCCTGGTCTATGTAAACCGGACGGTTGTCTTCGAATAGGCTGATTGAAAGTGCAGAAGGCCGTCACGAAGAACACCCCGCCGATATCGTGTTTTTGATCCGGGATGCTGCCGGTTAAGAGTTGTAATTGAATGCCCGCCGGTGGGAATGGCCATTCAGGGTTGGCAAGCTTTTGATTCCTGTGTCCCTTTTTCTTCCCTGATGCGAGTCAGACCGTTATCATGAAGTGCAAGACCGATCCCATCGAGATAGGCAAGCACATCCGTGTCGGTTGCAATGGATTGTTGAACCTCTTCAGCAATGTCTTCCTGCCAGCGCAGGTCAAAGAAAGTTCTATTACTTTGGTTGATCCAGCCATAGTCGGCTTTCTGGGTGCCATGATGTTCGTGTTCCCAGTAATTAATCTGACCGGGCTCAAAATCAAGTCCGAGCCATTGCATCAGTTCTGCGAGTGTACTGTGTGTTGAGGCTGCAAGGTCATGGTAGGAGACGATGTATCCCTGTCTTCCTCTTGTGCTCAGAAAATCGGTTATTTTCCTGTTCTGGTGCAGCCATTTGTGAGTATAGATCTTCCATTGCGGGGCAAATGCCAGTGCCGGACGTTTTGTTAACTGTTTTTTTCTTTGTTTCAACCGGTCGGTAAAGTCTGTGTAGGATTGTGACCATCTGCGTACCAGTGCTCTCGGGTCCCTTACCAGGTGGATATAAAGTATTCGATAATCAGGGTTATTCTCAAACTGCTGCGCCCATGCGGTTTTTTTTGAAGTGTCAACCAGTACACTGGTGTCTGACTTTGCACGCATGAAAAGGTGGCTGTAAATCACCTCAAGCGGTACTTCCTGTATCCCCCTGAACAGGCTGCATTCCTGATGGCTGCCACAGACGAAGCAAAATCGGGGTTCTTCCTTGCTTGCAACCCGGCTGCCTGATGAGGCAAGTCGTCGGGTTTCACCCAGGTGCATTGCATGCGAGTGGCTGCCGATTAACAGCGACAGGAAGTGTGAGCCGCTGTAGTTGGATGAAAGTATAAATACGACAGTTTTTCTCAATTCTATGCGCCCGGGTATGTTGTCTGTACCGGTGAATGATAGGGATAAAAGGTGACGGAGGGAATAAGCTTTGAGCAATTGTGTTTGACAGCATCAGATAGAATAGCACTATGGAATCGTGCCTGGCTGAATTTACTAAAAGACGGGAGACGCCCCTTCATATTCCCAGACACGGTTTTCTCTGCCAGTGTCGTTTGCTTGAAGTCTCCTTCCCGTTGCCGGTTGCCTCTATACGCGGCCTTTTTTTTCTCGTTGACAATTACTGTCAGTCTTTTCATCGTCATTCAGGTTCTGTTCAGGAACACTTGCCTATATTAAAGCTCGTAAAGACAGGGACATGAAGGCATCGAGGTGAACCATGAAATCAATAACTGCAAGGAGGGGATCCCAATGATTACAGCAATAATTTGTGAACGAAAAGGTACACAGCAATTTCTCGGAATGCTGCTGACCGGGTGTCTGTTACTGCCGGTGGCCGCTTATGCAAGTTCGACCGCACCGACTATCAAGTTGTTCCCGACGACTGTGCTGGAGGAAATCAGGCATACCGGCAATGTTGCAGCGGAGATGGAAACCGGATTGCAGGCCGTCATCGGCCAGCTGGATGAACAGCAAAAGCTTTACCTGGAAAGCAAATGCGAGGGAAATGAAGGTGATCCCGGCTGTGAACGTATCGCCAGGCAACTCGGAAAAAGTTATCTCGAAATGCTGGATGTTATGGCAGCCAGGCTGCCGGAGATGGAAACTGCGGTGAATGCCACATCTTCCAGTCTTGAGAAGCGCATTCGCAAGGAGCTGGGTCAGAAGAAAACGTCCTGGACCTTGCAGGAACTGTTGATTGGTGAGGAGTCCGGTCAATCGGCCACTGCCAGTCAGCCGTCGCTGCGCGGGCGCTCCGGTATGCGGCTGAGTGACCGGTTTAGCCAATACTACAAGCTGGTGGCGCGCTCCGGTGGCAGGACCAATTCCTCACTGGCTGTGATTGCCTCGGATATCTATCTCGACATGCAGGAAACCTCCAGCCTGATTGCACGTACCCGGGAAGAGATTGCCCGCGCAACCCTGATGGAGCAGCTTAACCAGTCCTTCGGGACCATTACCCCGGAAATGCAGGAAGTGGTGGCCGGCGTCAAGGGCATCCTGTTTGGTGAAGAACCCCATGTCATTCCGATGGCGATTCCACCCGCCGGACCGGCCGACAGCGGTTATGAAAGTGCCCTGCAAATGTGACAGTAACTGAACTGGAGAACCATCATGAACGCATCAATGAAAACAAAACTGACCGGACTCTTCACGCTGGCTGTCATCACGACCTCACTGGCGGCCTGTAGCAGTAATACAACCAGGGCAACGGCCTGCAGCCTGCCGGAGGGGCCGAACCTGGAACACGCCATCAGTGCTGCACGCTTTGACCTGGAAACCGGTTGCGAACATGAGTTCGATGCCTATTTCCAGCGCCTGCTGACGATTGCAGAGGGTGACCCGAAAAAGGAAAACAAGGCCAGTTTCAGCGACTTCCTGTTGTGGGCAAATGATGCCGGCCTGTTGAGCAAGCGTCAGGCGCGGGAAATCTATAACCGTTATTTTGGTATCAAGTACGTGTCCCTGGTGAGTGATTACAGTGTCTGCGCACAGACCTGCCCGCAGCAGTCCGAGGTCATGCGTGACATGAACCGGGAACTGGCTGACAAGGAGCAGGGTCTGCTCAGGATCAGTGTCGACCGGCTCAACTATACACGTGCCAGTAACCTTTACCAGGAAACTGAACTGGTACTGGAGGCCACCTGCGAGGCCTGTGGGCCGATTGAGTAAGCAACAATGAAACGGCTGAAGGATCGCGGCTTTTTCAACGGCATGTTGCTGGGTATGATGCTCAGCTTTATCACCGGCCTGGTGGTGGTGTACCTGCTGACAGTACTCGAGCTCATCTCGGTATCCGTTCTCGAAGTGCCACAGGTTCAGGTGCTGTTTGAGTGGAGCCGCCGTAATCTGGGGTTATCCGTGCTGCCTTTCGGTATCACCCTGGGCTTGTATATCCACAGTCTGCGGACCTTGAAACAATGGCTGGACGACAACCGCCCACTCGATGAGATCAGTCAGCTCGAGCATTTGAACGATGTGTGGACCAGTCTGTTCTTTGGTATTGGCGTAATCTGGACCGCGATCGGTATGCGCAGTGCCCTGTTGTTTGCACTCGGTGATACAGATGCGGCCGCGGAAGCCGGTGCCTCTGCCGTGCTGCAGCGTTTGGTGGAAGGCGGCATTCTGACTGCGCTGACGACCACCATCGTGGGTGGCATTGGCGGCTACGTGATGCGGGTGACCAAGAGTTCGCTGTTGGGTACCCGGCTGAGTCGCTACTACGAGGAACAGGAACAGCACCACGCCAACCGGGTGGAGGCATTGCTCAGTGATATACGCGAGTCTATCGACTGTGCGAGTGCACGCAGCAGCACGCCCTGTGGTTTGCAGGAAGAGCAATGATCCGGCGCCGTCGACATGCAAGATTTTTATCAGCCTCTGCTGCAGGCAGTGATACCGATGCCCTGCAAACGGATGTCATGCGCTTCATGTCAATTATCGGACTGTGTCTGATGGCGGTGTTTGCGCTGGTGCAAGGTATTCCGGTGCAGGAGCAGGGTAAACCGGCGCTGGTCTTACAGGCGGCAAGGATACGGCAGGAAATCCGGGCGCAGCAGCAACAGCTGCGGGAACTGCAGGCCGAGTTGCAGGCACTGAAATCAGAAAAGGACCGCACGCAGCAGGTTTTGACTGACTCAAAAAAACACCTTGTACAGCTTGCCGGGCAAACTCAACAGGCGCGCGAGTTGCGCGACCGACTCGAAACCCGGCTGGAGAATCTGGACCGTCAGCTTGATCAGGGACGCCAGGCGCTGGCTGACATCGAACAGGATTCGGCGCAGCAAGCACACAATCCCGAGCAACTCAGCGGACGACTTCTGAGCACGCAGGAGCAGCTTGATCATAACCGTGAGGAAATAGCGGCGGTCAAGCGTCAGTCGCAACAGAATACAGACCAGCCCGTGCCCGTAGCCAGGCCTGTACCCGACAAGCAGGGATTTACCTTGCGTTTCGCTACCGATGCCGCACTGGACCGACTGGTCACGGCGGGTAGCGTTTCGCTGTACGGCATGGTCGATCAGCAGGCGTGGCGCCTCTCGATGGATGCAGGCCGGCCTGTCGTTATGCCGGTCCCTTTCCCGGGATGGTTTCATGAGATGTCGGCAACGACCGTTCCGGAACATTATATTCACGGTCTTGAAAACACGGTAGATGGCATCGCCCGGCCCCTCGTGGTCTGGGGAGTGCAATTGCCCGTGGCTACAAAAGCGGCCATTGCCTTGCTTATGCAGGGAGAACAGACACGGGGGCAGCAGGGTGGGGTGCTGGTCATCCGCAGTGACGGTCAGGTGGTACTGGAGAAGTGATGCCATGATGACCGGGCGACACACCCTGTTTGCATTACTGGTCCTGCTATTGACTGCAGGCTGCAGCCAGACGCCCTTGCGTTCCGGACACAGCACAGAGTCCTTGCTGCAGGACTGGGTGGCTACCGAGCTCGCACCCTATGTGTCGCAACAACTGGGCCAGCATCCACGCTTCAAGGGCGAACCCGTGATTATTGTGCGCCTCGATGGCGATGATATACAGCCGGATATTGACGGTTTAACGCGCGGTATGCGTGACCAGCTTATGGACAGTCTGCTGAAAATCCCGGGCGTCCACGTGCCCTGGCAACCGCAACAACAGCAGGTGCAACATCATCGTCGGCTGGACCAGGTGCAGTGCGGCAGAATCCGTGATGCCAGTTATTTTATTGGTATCGAAATAACACGCACAGCCACGGCCCGCTTTCGGGTGTCGGTGCGTGCCCTGGATGTCAAGGCGGGTGAATGGGTCAGCGGTTTCGGTCATCACTGGTCGGGGAATCTGACCGGCAGTGAGTTACGTGCCCTGCAAGTGCGGCATACAGATGAGTCACTGCGGGGTCTCAGGGTCTTGCCCTTCAGTGCCGGACAGCCGGACCTGGCCGCTACTTACCTGGCCAACAACCTGAGTTGCCTGCTACGTCAGCAGGATGTGGAAGACCTGAAAATCAAGGTCGATCAGATTAGCTCTGATCAGCCACAGCTGCGCACCCTGCTGGGCCTGATCGGCAACAACCTGTCACGTTACCGCGAGGTGCAGGTGACCGATGCAGGCCGGCAAGCGAACCTTGTTCTTCGTGGTGAGACCCACATGATACAGCCGGACCTTTACCAGGTTTGGGTGGTACTGCATCCCGGGGACTCCGGCGTACACCTTGCCGGCATGGACACGGCGACCTACGTCCGTATCCCGCCTGCCGGCAATAGCCCCAACAGTCCCGGCACGCACAGCGTGGTACAGGAAAACAGCGGCATGACGCCGACCATAAGCCGCATGGAACTGGTGCGGTACGCAAGCAGTAATGCCTATCGTGACGGTTGCAGCGACGGCTTGCGCGGTTGCCCGGTACTGGAAGTGGATGTCGGGCAGGCCGGGCAGGTATTTGTGATTGCACACGGTAGCAAAGACGGTATTAGTCAACTATCCGGTGCCTGTGACACGACGTCCACCGTGCAGTCACACCCGGGTAGACATGCGTACCGGTTTCCTGAATCACGTTTCACGTCGTCCGATTGGCCAACGGTCTATGCCATTGCCGTCACGGGTGTGGAACAGCGGCGGCAATTCAGCCAGCTGTTGAGCGACGTGCCCGATGCCTGCAGTGATGTCAGTGGTCTGCACACAGGCACTGAAAACCGCGACCAATGGCTGGACAGGCTTGACCGCCTGATTGCGTCGAACCCTGATCACACGGTATGGACAGCGAGGCGACTGCCATGACACGGGGAATTGGAATGCTTGTGGGTGCATTGCTGATGCTGGCCATCTTTTTACTGGCTCTGGGTGCCGGTATGTCTCCATCATCAGTACAGGTGCCGGTACAGCTGACCGTCAGCAGCGCAGCAGATATACCCGTCGGACCGGTACCGGCAGAGGATGTCGTCATTGGGGACGTGGTAATTCCGGCTGCCGATGCCAGCAGCCATGATGAGAAATCCCGGCCGGATGTTGACGATGATGACATTGAGATTACACCGCAGTCATGGAATCAATCCATGGCAAGCTACGAAACGGCCTACCGCAATGAGGCCACGGAGGTATCACATTACCTGGTCTGGAGTCCCTTCCGGAGTGAGTGGGCCGCACAGGGGTTTGCACGA
Organism: Pseudomonadota bacterium; assembly: GCA_039714975.1. Classification (GTDB taxonomy): domain Bacteria; phylum Pseudomonadota; class Gammaproteobacteria; order UBA9214; family UBA9214; genus UBA9214. Next base: position 71,933 of record JBDLIH010000001.1, on the reverse strand, counting down.
CGCCTGACACTGGCCACCGGGGTGCCCGTGGAAGTGATCAGCGAGGGGCCGGAAAATTACCAGGTGGTCTTCAGTTACCGGGATGACGGTGAGCGACAGGCAATGGTCGCTCAAATTGAGGACGTCACCGGACTGGAGCTGGAGTAGTCATGATGCGGCATTCATTGACAGTGGTACTCTGTGCGGGTTTGCTGCGGGCTATCTCGGTTGACGCAAAAACAGATCCGTCGATTGATAGTCGGGTACTGGAAGCACGCTGGCAGACGTATGCGAAGTCTGCACAACAGACCCAACCGGCGCTGGAATTTCCATACGCACAGTGTTTCAGTCGCGCGGCGATTGCTCACGACCTGCCGGAAACCCTGTTACTGGCCGTTGCCAGGGGTGAGAGTGATTTCAAACCAATGGCCCGTTCAAAGGCCAATGCCTACGGGCTGATGCAGATACTCTGGCCCGGCACGGCAAAACACCTGGGTCTGGAGCGATTGTCCGAGGTGCTGGACCCCTGTACTAATGTTGATGCAGGTGCGCGCTACCTGAAGGAATTGCAGCAACGCTATCATGGCGATCTGAATCGCACCCTGGCGGCCTATAATTACGGACCTGAACGGATTCCTGTTTCCGGTGGGCGCTTGCCGGAAGGTGCGGTCTGGTACAGCGCCTACATCATGCGGCATCTTGATTACGTCCTGAATGGTCGTAGCGAGGCAGGTCGTGCTGCTCCAGGGCAACGCTATTCGGGACAGGGTCGCCTGTTCATTATCCATTTTTCCCGTCCCTACCGCGCGGCCGCCTTTGTTGACCGGCTGCAGCCCGGATTCGGCGAGTTGCGCCTGGACTGGTTTCGTCGAGCGGCTGGCGGTTTCGACGTGGTGATGTTGTATGCCAATGAGGCTGAGCGGAGCAGGGGGCAGCAGTTGCTCGGCAAGATGGGATTTGGATAAATGCTGCAAATGAAAATTACAGGCAATCTTTGTTCGCGCCTGCAAGGCGCGAAGGGGTTAATTGCAGGAAAGACAAATGAAAACTGAAATACTGCTAGGGATCCTGTTATTTACCAGCTGCATAAGCAGTTTCGCAAACGCCGTTGAATACCAGGCCTTTGCCCCGGTGCTGAACGTGGAGCCGATTATTGAGACACGCTATGAGCCGGTCACACGCCGGGTGTGCACGGAACCGGACAGTTCGGCGCGTGAGTTTAACGGGGTCGCGGCGACCATCGGTGAGGATATCCGAAGTCAGGCACGTCTGTGGCAGCAACAGCGCCGTTGCAGAAACGTCACAGAACAACGTGCCCGTGAACACATTAGTGCTTATCGGGTGACCTATCGTTATGGCAGGGAGACGGAGACCACCCGGATGTCTTACGATCCTGGTAAGCAGATGCCAGTAAATGTCAGCCTGTCGCCGATGCATTGACAGTTTAAATAAAACGCCGTCATTGCGAGGAACAAAGTGACGAAGCAATCTCTGAACAACCAGTCTGCATTACGAGATTGCCACGCTGCGCTCGCAATGACGACATTCAGAGGCCTATTGATCGTTGAATATTACCCGCAACAAGGTGCCCCCCAGAGGGCTGGCAGCAAATACCAGTTGACCGCCGTACACGGTAATAATCTCGTTGGCCATGCTCAGGCCGATGCCCTGGCCGGGTATTGACTCGTCCATGCGCCTGCCGCGTTGCAGGAGTGTGTCGACCTGTTCAGGTGTTATGCCCGGGCCGTCATCTTCGATTCTGATCTCAACGCCATCGGCCTGTTGATCAGTGCTCACGCTGACCCGCACCGCATGGTGACAGTACTTGTAGGCATTCTCCAGCAGGTTACCCAGGATCTCCGTCAGGTCGGCCTTGTCGCCGGTGAAGGTGACTGACGGATCCAGTTCCAGCTCAACCGTCACGTGTTTTTCCCGGTACACCTTGTCGAGGGAGCGCACCAGCCGTTCCACGACCTTGCTGACCGGCACCGGTTTGGCCAGTGTGGTCCGGCCGGATACGGCGGCACGTTGCAGTTGATGGCTGATGATTTCATCCATGCGTTCCACCTGTTCCCTGACCAGGGCGTGATTGTCACCCGGGTCGCTGCGGTCGTCTGCATCACTGGACTGCAAAATGGCCAAAGGTGTTTTCAGGCTGTGGGCGAGGTCATCGAGGCTGTTGCGGTATCGGACCTGTACTGCCTTGCTGTGTTCGACCAGGGAATTCAGGCTGGAGGTCAGGCCGGTGAGTTCTTTGGGGTAGTGTCCGTCAAGGCGGTCAGTGCGGCCCTGTTCGATCTGTTGCAGGTCGGCGGTGACGGTCCGCAGTGGCCGCAAGCCCCAACGCAGGATGAAACCCTGCGCGAGCAGCAACACCAGTGCCATGCCGCCAAGCCAGCGCCACAGGGTGGAGCGGAAACTGTCAATCTCTGCCTGGAACACAGAGGTGTCTTCTGCCACAGTGAACGTATACAGTGATTCCGTACCGGCATAGTCTTCCCAGGCGACGCCATACGCGAGGGCATACAGTTGCATGCCCGAACGGGCAAGCCGGTTAAAGCGGCGCTCACCGGGTTTTTGCTGTTCCCCCAGGTCAAAGTCCCGGCCGGTCAGTGAACCGGAGTGCCACAGCGGTTCACTGTCGTGGTTGCTGATAACAGCATACAGACCTGAGTCCGGTTTCGAAAAACGTGGCTCCGGTAGCTCATCTGCCGGGATCATGCGGCCGTCCCCATCTTCGTCTGCAGCAGCGAGCAGGGCGTAGACATGAGACTGCAGGCGGTCCTGCATGGCGGCCTCGGCACTGACACGAAAGGCCTTGTCGAGCGCGAGACCGGTTGCGCCGAGGAATCCGGCAAGTACCAGGGAAGCAGCCAGTAGCAGTCGACTGTGCAGGGAATGCATCAGCCGGCGTTTGCTTCCAGCCGGAATCGATAACCGCGGCCACGCAGTGTTTCTATGGGGTTGATGGTGTTGTCCGGGTCCAGCTTGCGGCGCAGTCGTCCTATGAAAACTTCCAGTACGTTACTGTCACGGTCGTAATCCTGCTCGTAGAGATTGTCCGTCAATTCGGTCTTGGAGATGACCTCACCGGCATGCAGCATCAGGTACTCCAGCACCCGGTACTCGAAGGCGGTCAGTTCCACGGGACTGCCGGAGACCGTGATGCATTGTTTGCCGGTGTCCAGCGAAACCGGTCCACAGTCCAGCACCGGTTTCGACCAGCCGGATGCGCGTCGCAGCAGGGCATTCAAGCGCGCCTCGAGTTCTTCGAAGCGAAACGGTTTGACCAGGTAATCATCGGCGCCGCTCTCCAGGCCTTCCACCTTGTCCTGCCAGTTGCCCCTGGCCGTCAGGATCAGGATAGGGAAATGCTTGTCCCGGGCACGCAGGCGGCGGATCAGTTCGATGCCGGACAGTTTCGGCAGCCCGATATCGATAATTGCCATGTCGAGTGGATATTCTTCGCCATAGTACAGGCCTTCTTCACCGTCGGCCGCTACATCGACGGCGTAGCCGCTGTCACGCAGGCGCTTCCTGAGTTGTTCCCGCAGGCGGGTTTCGTCCTCGACAACCAGGATATGCATGACTCAACGTCCGCGTGACATTGTTTGCCCGGTACGGGCATCTATGCGGGTGCGCTTGACCCGCCCGTCCTTCGTCAGGATCTTGATGCGGTAGACCTTGCGGCCGTCGACGCGGGTGGTCTCCGCAGACAGGACCTTGCCTTTGTGTTGCTGCCGTGTCTGCGCGACTGCCTCGTCCAGGCTGATGCCGCCTCTGCCTGCATTGTCGCGTTGCGCAATTTGCAGGGGGGGGTGATGAAACGGAGCCGCGATTACCGGGCCGGTGGCCAGTAACAGGGTCAGCCAGGCAGTAATCAGTCGTGCCCAGGTCATAGGTATGGTGTGTGATACGGCATCAAATGCCGTTAGCCGGCGAGACCCTGACGCGCACCGGTATAAATTTACCCGGGTGCTCAGTGGTTTCAGTGTAGTAGGTTTGTCCCTCATAGCGGTATTTTACACGATAGCCGACGCGTTGTTGCTGCTGTTCATAACGATCAACGGTCTCACAGCGTTCCATGTATTCAACCGTGGACCGTGGCTGGTGGTGGGAGGTGCTGTAGCCGTGTCCGAGTGAGGCGCCAAGCAGTGTACCGGCGACGGTCAGCGCTGTTTTCCCACGCCCCCCGCCGAACTGGTGGCCGAGCACGCCGCCGACAATACCACCGGCAATCGGTGCGACATAGGACCCATGCCCATGGCTGTTGCGGGTGACCCTTTCGGTCCAGCACTCCCTGACAGGTTGCGCCACTTCAACGGTTTCATACAGTGGTGTCGCCTCGACGACCCTGGCCTTGTCAATGAAGCCATGCCCCGAGACGGCCGCACCGGAGAATGCCAGTACCGAAATACCGAATGTCATTACAGTCATTATGCGTTTCATTGTCTGTCTCCTGTTTTTCATGGTTCACAGACAGGATAGGCAATGTTCGCTGAATGCGGGCTGAACAGATCCGGCTGAATGGTCATTCTCGCCGTAGAGCGGCCTTGGGCGCGAGACACCTTGCGGATGTCATCACAGTTTGAATTGTAAGTAGATCACACAGTGTGCGTCTCAGTGCTGCCACTCCTCCAGGTTACATTGGGGCCGTAAACTGATTCTTGGGGATTCAGAAAGAAGCAGCCGTGTTTAGGCTTTGTACGCATTCAATCTGTTTCCTCAATCAAATCAGTGTGAATGTCACACTCCGGCCACGACTGCCAGATCTTTACATATTGAATTATAGTAAAGACGTTGCTATTCTTTACTAATAGCTTAATAGTAAAGAGGGTGGGAACATGCCAAAAGTCAGTTCTAAAAGACAAATCACATTGCCTGTTGATCAATGCCAGCAAGTCGGTATCGAACCCGGTGATGAGTACCAGAGCTTTGTTGCTGATGGTCATATCACTATTGTCAAAAAGATCCCCGGTGCAGCCAAGGGGATTCTCAAACATGTCAAGGCTGACACCTCAGTAAGCGACGAAGCATCTCTACAGAGTGTCCTGGACTAGGAGATAGGTATGATTGCAGTCGATACCAATGTATTGCTTCGTTACCTGCTATGGGATGACAAAAGGCAAGCAGCAAAGGCTGACAGGTTGATTAATGGCTCTACACCTGTGTTGATAACAGATGTGGTGCTGGTTGAAACCCTGTGGACACTCAAAGGGAAAAAATACAAGTTAGACAAAACAGCGATGATCGATGTGCTTCATTCGCTATTCGAAGAACCTAATATTTGTTTTGAGGACGGGCAAACGGTGTGGCGGGCCTTGAACGATTATCGACAAGCAACACCGGTCAAGGTCGGTAATAAAAAGAAAGAGGCTGATTTTTCTGATGCATTGATCATTAATAAAGCGAAGTTTTATACGGTGGGAAAAGGCGAGGTACTCAACGGAGTTTATACTTTTGATCTCGCTGCGCAAGTAATTTCCGGAACAGCAGTCCCATGATGTGGTGGCCATTCCTCTACCATCAGGCGGTGACACCCTCCTGTGGTCCCCAGTACAATTCGGGGCCTTCTACATGTTCTGTAGATGCTATCCGCAGCCTTGTTGACTAAGCGGGCGCAGGACCAGATTAAGTAATCAGAAACAGGCTCAATTGTGGCCAGTAGGTGATGATCAGTACCGCGCCGAGTAACAGGAAAAAGAACGGCAATGTGGCTTTATACAATTCCAGGATCGGGCGATTGAATCGATAGCTGGCGATGAACAGGTTCAGACCCACCGGCGGGGTGAAGTAACCCAGCTGCATATTGGCCAGAAACAGGATGCCCAGGTGCACGGGATGGATGCCGTAGCTCAGGGCAACCGGTACCAGCAGCGGCACCAGGATGACCAGTGCCGAGAAGATGTCCAGCATCATACCGACGCCAAGGAGAAAGATGTTCAGTAACAGCAGGAAGGTCCAGCGGCTGTCGATGTTTTCACGGATGGTTTCGAACAGCTGCGCGGGCAGTTCAATATCAATAATATAGTTGGTCGAGGCGAGTGATACACCCAGTATGATCAGTATCCCGCCGACCATGACCATGGCCTCCCGGGTGATGCGTGCCAGATTGCGCAACGGGATCTCGCGGTAGATCAGTACCTCGACGACGAATACGTAGACCACGGTCAAGGCAGCGGCCTCGGATACGGCCAGCAGCCCGGTATAGATACTGCCCAGCAGCAGGAACGGGAAAGGGATTTCCCAGATCGCTTCCCTGAGTGCCAGGCCACATTCCCTGGCAGTGAAAGACGTGGTCGTCGCATCGTTGTCACTGCGTTTGCGTACCAGCATGGCCCATGCAGCGAGCACCGCAAGCATCAGCAGGCCAGGGAAGATGCCCGCTAGAAACAGGTCGTCAATGCTGATCGGCTGGTCGAGTGACAATTGTTGTGCCACGACAGCGTAGAGGATGAGTGGCAGTGAGGGGGCAAACAGAATGCCGAGGCTGCCGGAGGTTGTAATGAGGCCCAGATTGAAATTGTTCGGATAGCGGGCTTCCTTCAGGGCCGGATAGAGCAATGCCCCCAGTGCAACAATGGTCACCCCGGAGGCACCGGTAAAGGCGGTAAACATGCCACAGGCCATGATGGCCACCACGGCCAGTCCGCCGGGGAACCAGCCCAGAAATGCGTTGGTTACGCGTACCAGCCGTTGCGGCGCATTGCTTTCACCCAGCATGTAGCCGGCAAAGGTAAACAGCGGAATGGACAGTAGCACGGGAATGGTGGCCAGGCGGTTGATTTCGATGGCGACAACGGCAAGGTCAATCTCCTCGGTATGGAAGCCATACAAGGCTCCGGCTGCAATGACAGCAAACAGCGGCATGCCCAGCAGCGCCAACCCGATCAGGATGAGACTGGAGGCAATCATGTGCGTGCCCTGAACAGCATGATTGCCTGCAGTACGAGGCGTAGGGTCATAACCGTAAAGGCGATGGGCAGGATCAGGTCACCGATCCAGGCCGGTATGGAGCCAATCACCAGGCTCTGGTATTCATAGTCAATGGCGACCAGGCGTGCCGAATGCCAGGCCAGCAGTGCGCACACAGCGGCCGTGGCCAGCTTTGTCATGAATCGGGTGATGCGCTGCAGGGCAGGTGGCAGCACGCGCAACAGTGCGTCCACCGTGAGGTGCCGGTCCAGCCGGGTGGCCACCATGGCACCCATCAACCCCAGCCACAGCACCAGCAGTCGTAACAGGGGGTCACCCCAGGAGAAGCCGCTGTCAAAGAGGTTGCGCATGATGACCTGGCTGCTTGCCAGGACGACCATGGTAAAAAGGATCAGACCCAGCAGGCCATCTTCCATGTTATGCAGCCACCGAAGCCATAGCGGTGCTGGAGGTGATGCGGTTTTGTCGTCTTCACTCACTGTTGCTGTGTGCGATATTCCCGGATATAGCCAAGCATCCTGTCGACCAGTGCCGGTGTATATTTTGCCCGGCTGACCATTCGTTCACGCCCCTGTTTTGCGATTGATTCCCAGTTGTCCCGTTCAGCCCTGTTAGGGTGAACAAATTCTATTCCCTGGCTCTGTAGCGCCGATCTGGCCGATTCATTATCGGCCCGGTTCACTGCATCGAGATCCTTGAAAATGCGTCCCATGACCTTCCTGACGATTTTCTGGTCGCCTGGCTTGATGCGTTTGAAGGCCTTGCTGTCAACGGCAAACATGCCGGACAGAAACATCAGGGGAACATCGGTCAGGTGGGTGACACTGGTATACCACTGGAAGGCAACAATGCCGGTTGGCACACCGGCCACCGTATCCAGCAGTCCGGTTTGCAGACCTGTATAGACATCCGCAACCGGCAAGGGTATCGGTGAAACACCCGCCGATTCAAACATTGCTTCGGTCAGGACGTCGCCCTCGGGCATCCATACCTTCTGACCCTTCAGGTCACCAAGCCGGCGTAATGGTTTCTTGCACATGATGTAGGCAAAACCTCCATCACTGATTCCAAGTACGACCATTCCCTTGTCTGCCAGGCCCTTTATCAATGTGTCATCCATTCGCTGCCGCACATAGGCAACTTCTTCATGGGAGTGAAACACCATGGGCAGGCTGTATAGCTGTGCATCGGGATAAACCTGTGACAGACTTGCCCCGGTAAAGGCACCGCCCTGCAACTGGCCAACTCGCATTTTCTGCAATACGGTGCTGGTGTTGCCCATGACGCCGCCAGGGTAGAACTTTATTTTCACCCGGCCATCGGTTTTCTCGCTGATTTCACTGGCCCCCTTGCGCATCTGTTTCATCCACGAGGTACCCTCCGGTGCCAGCGTGGCAACCTTCAGTGTGATGGCATCGACTGCTGCTGACAGTGTCAGCAGCAGTGCAGCACAAATCGTGAGTATCAATCCTGGATTTCCACGCATGCGGCTAGAAAAAATCATGACTGTCTTCCAGTAGTTCCCTTGCCTGCTGTTGTGCCAGTACGTTGCTCAGTGTCAACTCGGGCGCCTCCGTGTTACTGGCAAGTACCTCATTCAGGAGCTTGTCATGCAGCTCCTGATTGAATACCAGCCGTGCATAGTATTTCGCAAACAGCACATTCACCATCAGGTTGTGTCCGGCTGACAATTCGTTGGCACGTTCGAAATGTTGCCTTCCGACCTCCGGCTTGCCCCCGTATTCCGGTGGCAGTTGCGTAGTCAGCACACCCATGTACAAGTGGGCGTTGCCATGGTTGTAGGTTTCGTCAAGTTCGATGACGCGGTCCATAAGTGCGGCAACTTTGGGTAACTGGATGGTGGCATTCCAGTCATCACTGTTAGCCTGTATCCAGGTCGCCCAGGCAGATGCAAAACCGAACAACAAGGGGACATCACCCGTGTTGAAATCAGTCACATGTTCCTTGAATGTTACAAAGGGCTTGTCGATGACAGCACAAAAATCATTATGCGAAACACAGACCGCACGACGGCCATAGTGAAATGCCTTGTTTGCCAGACGACGTTGACGCTCCTCGTTATCAACAAATGCAGACGCATAGGCCCCGTACAACCGGGACCCGGACAATAACAGTGCCTGGTTGTCCGGATCATCATTGATAAAACCGTCGAGCATCAGCAGAAAGGTCGGTGCACCCTGGCGGACCGTCTCCGGGTCATTCTGGTTCAGTACCGCCCGAGACAGGCTGTCCGAGAGGTTGCCGGTAGCCCTGGCGACCATGCTTGAACAACCGGAAGCCAGCGCAAGGGCAAGCAGTAGCGGTATCAGGGTGATACGGGTGATTGCAGAAGCATGCTGTAGATACACGGGACGCGGCTCTTGTTATTGCTGGATTGCTTCGGGTGCCTAGTATAGATAATTACCTTGCGCATGGGGAAGATATACAGAAATATCTACCTTTGTGCGACAGCTTTAACAGCAATTTGTTCACACAATAATCAAGTGTAATTACAGAACCATGGTTTTCTTCCGGACTCCAACTGTTATGTGTACGATTGGAGGGCAGTATCATGAATATGTTAAAGAAGCAGTTATCTGCTGTGACGGGTGGTGTGATAATGGCACTTGCCACATCGCTACCCTTACTGACTGGCGAGGTGCTGGCAGAAGGGGCGGGCGGTGTGGAAATTGGCGTGCTGACCTGTAAAAAAATCCCCGGTACCTACGCATACTATCTGGTCAACTCGACCGTCGGAGTCGATTGTGTCTTTTCGCATCCGGAAGGTAGTGAGCACTATAGCGGTCGTGCCGGAATCGGCCTGGGTCTCGACCTGAACTGGAAGCACACTGAGGATGTTGTCTACGCGGTCATCGGCGGTTCATCTGATGTACATCCAGGTGCCCATGGCCTGGCTGGCACCTATCTGGGTGGCCGGGTCTCTGCAACGGTTGGTGTGGGTACCGGTGTAGCGATCCTTGTTGGTGGCGGGAATAAGAATATCAGTCTCCAACCGCTGGCGATCGAGGCCAATTCCGGACTGGGTGCCGCGGCAGGTATTGGTTACCTTAGTCTCGAGCCCGGGGATGCCTAACGGCATTAGTCTGGATGACGAGGGGGATGGAGACGCGTGTCGTCATCAGTTTCCACCCCCCTTTCCTGTCGGCGAGTCTTGATGTAGCCCATGGCACCCAGGAACCAGAGGGAGCTGAACGTGACTTCCAGCAAACCCAGGGGGCTGGTCAGTTCATCACTGTAGGCCTCCATGACGCCGTGGGTGAAATAGAGCAGGGCGAGGAAGCAACTCCAGGCAAAGGTGTACTTGCGGCCGTGCAACAGCCCACGCAGGGGAAACAGCAGGGGAGCAACCAGTATCAGTAGCACCAGTGCCGCCGGGAAATGGGTGGCCGGAGCCAGCCAGCTGTACCATGCAGTCAATAGCGCCAGCGTACTGAAGTAACCGAACAGGGTCAGTGCGTAGAGAAAGCGGCTGCCGGGCATGGCTGTTTGTGTAAGGTCTGGCAGGTCAGGACAGACGGCTGGTCGTGTCTGCAATGCGTTTGCCCAACGTGGTGCACAAATGTTTTTCCTCAGCAGTCAGTGGGCGTTTGCTGTCACTGCCGGCGGTGTGACTCGGGCCGTAGGGTGTGCCACCACTGTCCGTGGTCAATAACTCACTCTCCGTGTAGGGCAGGCCCATGATGAGCATGCCATGATGCATGAGTGGCAGCATCATGGAGAGCAGCGTGGTTTCCTGACCGCCGTGCATGCTTGACGCCGAGGTGAAGGCCGCTGCCGGCTTCCCTGCCAGTTCACCACCCAGCCACAGACTGCTGGTGGTATCAATGAAGTACTTGAGCGGTGCCGCCATATTGCCAAAGCGGGTCGGGCTGCCCAGCACCAGTCCGGCACATTCACGCAAGTCATCCAGCGTGGCGTAGGGTGGACCCTCGGTCGGGATGTCGTCCGCTGTGGCTTCGCAGACAGTGGACACCGGTGGCACGGTGCGGATGCGTGCCTGGCAGTCCGGATGGGTTTCGATGCCGCGTGCAATGATTTGTGCCATTGTGGCAGTGGCGCCGTAGCGGCTGTAGTAGAGGACAAGTATTTCGTTCATGGTCAGGTATCACTCAGTGCTCACAGAATATCCAGTATTTTTTCCGGTGGCCTGCCGATTATTGCCTTGCCGTTTTTAATAACAACGGGACGTTCAATCAGGCGTGGATAGTCGATCATGGCATTGATCAGTTGTTCGCGTGTCAGGTCCGGGTTATCCAGCCCGGTCTCGGTGTATTCCTGCTCATGTTTACGCATCAGGTCACGCGGTTCCATACCCAGCATGGTGAGGATTGATTCCAGTGTCCCGGCATCCGGTGGCGTGCTGAGATATTCAATGACCTCGGCGTGCTGCCCTTCTTTTTCCAGGATTTCGATACTCAGGCGGCACTTGCTGCATTCTGGATTGAAGTAGATGGTTACGTCAGCTGTCATGATTTTTCTCGTGTAAGCGTTTATTTAGTGACCACCGGTATATTACCGATACGCATTTTCCATTCCCGTGGGCCGATCTCGTGGATGGAATTACCCCGGGTATCGACGGCGACGGTGACTGGCATGTCCTCGACTTCAAATTCATACACGGCCTCCATGCCCAATTCGGGAAAGGCGATCACGCGTGCCTTTTTTATTGCCCTGGACACGAGGTAGGCGGCACCGCCGGTGGCGATTAAATAGACGGCCTTGTGCCTGGCAATGGACTTGATGGCCTCGGGGCCGCGTTCCGCCTTGCCGATCATGCCGAGTAGCCCGGTCTTTTCAAGCAACTCGTCAGTGAATTTGTCCATACGTGTTGCCGTGGTCGGGCCGGCAGGCCCGACGACCTCGTCACCGACCGGGTCCACCGGGCCGACGTAATAAATAAAACGTCCCCTGAAATCCAGCCCGTTGGGCAGCGGTTCACCGCGATCGAGATAATTGATGATGCGTTTGTGTGCGGCATCGCGTCCGGTGAGCAGTTTGCCGCTGATGAGCAGGGTATCACCGGGCTGCCAGTCCAGTTCAGCTTCCGGATCGATGTCATCCAGTTGGACCCGTCGGGTGTTGGCACTGGTCTCGCGTGTGATTACCGGCCAGTCCTCCAGTCGTGGGGGCACAAGGTCAACCGGACCACTGCCATCGAGCGTGAAATGTACATGCCGGGTGGCGGCGCAGTTGGGTATCAGGGCGACCGGCTTGGAGGCGGCGTGAGTCGGGTAGTCCCTGATCTTGACGTCGAGAACGGTGGTCAGGCCGCCAAGCCCCTGGGCGCCTATACCCAGTGCATTCACCTTTTCAAAAATTTCCAGGCGCAGTTCTTCCCGTGTGTTTTCCGGCCAGCGTCTCTGCAAGTTATGCATGTCCAGGGGTTCGAGGATCGCTTCCTTGGCCAGCAGCATGGCCTTCTCGGCGGTACCGCCAATGCCGATGCCGAGGATGCCGGGCGGGCACCAGCCTGCACCCATGGTGGGGACTTGCTGCAAGACCCACTCGACGATGTCGTCACTGGGATTCAGGATGGCGAAACGGGCCTTGTTTTCAGAACCGCCGCCCTTGGCGGCAACAATGATCTCGACCTTGTTACCGGGCACGATGTCCTTGTGAATGACAGCCGGGGTGTTGTCACCGGTGTTGATGCGTTTGCCGGCCGGGTCACTGACAATAGAGCCGCGTAGCGGATTATCCGGGTCCAGGTAGGCGCGACGGACCGCCTCGTTGACCATGTCATCGATGCCGGTATCGGATTCCCAGTGAACATCCATACCCACCTTAAGGAAAATATTGACGATACCGGTATCCTGGCAGATGGGCCGGTGGCCCTCGGCACACATGCGCGAGTTAATCAGTATCTGTGCCATGGCATCGCGTGCGGCCGGTGATTCCTCGCGCTGCCAGGCCTCATGCAGTGCCTGGATGAAGTCCCGCGGGTGATAATAGGATATGTACTGCAACGCGTCGCAGATACTGGTGATGAAATCATCCTGGCTTATGGTACTCATGCGTATATTGCCGGCAAATCAGGGTTCACGTTAGTTAGTGTAACTGAATTCAACTGCAGAAGCCGGCAAGAGGGTATAATCTCCAAAACCTTATCAAGGAGTCACACATGCAATTACTGGTATTCATTATGGCGCTGTTTGCCGTCGCGCCGTCTGTTGCGGACGAAGTGGATTTTACTGCACAGGATATTGAGGGCAAGTCTGTCTCGCTCTCGGACTTTCGTGGTAAATGGGTCATAGTCAATTACTGGGCGACCTGGTGTCCGCCCTGTCTTGATGAGATTCCCGAGCTGGTGTCCCTGCATGAAGAGAACAGTGACAAGCTGGTGGTGCTTGGCGTTGACTATGAAGAGGTCAACAATGATTACCTGAAGGAGTTTGTTGACAGTCACTTTATGTCTTACCCGGTGGTGCGTATGGATCCGGTGCCGGTGACCAAACTTGGTCCGGTGATGGGGCTGCCAACGACCTATATCATTTCTCCGCAGGGCGAGCGCATGGCCCGCCAGGAAGGCCCTGTGACGCAGGAGGCGATTGAGAAATATATTGAACGCAAGGAACAGTTTCCCGGTGCGGCTACTGCGGCGTCTGCCGACCGCTGATCCTGGTACCCGCATGCCCTGTATCCGCTGTTTTGTATCCGGTCGTGTACAGGGTGTTTTCTTCCGTGCTTCAACACGTGACCAGGCACAGGCACTGGGTTTGACCGGACGGGTGTCTAATCTGCCGGACGGGCAGGTTGCTGTCACGGTCTGTGGACCGCAGCCTGCAGTCGAGTTATTGCAACAGTGGTTGTGGAAAGGGTCGCCGCAAGCAGCGGTCAGTGATGTGCAGTGCGAGACCTGCCCGGAGGAGTCCGTCTATAGCTGCTTCGAGATTACCTGATTAAAGAAAAAAACATTTGCCACGGAATCCACGGAAAACACAGAAAAATAAAATCCTTTCTGGGAATTCTTTCGTGTCCTTTCGTGGGTTTCGTGGCTAATAATAAATCTGGCACTCAGCTTGAAAGTCCCCCTTGATTGCTGCCTACACCGCCAGGTCGATATCCTGCGCTTGTTCCGGTGTAAGTATGGTGTCGGTCGGTGGCTTGCTGGTGTCCGCTTCCGGGTAGTCGAGGGTGAAATGCAGGCCGCGGCTTTCCTTGCGCAACTGTGCGGAGCGAATGATCAGCGCGGCCACCTGCGCGAGGTTGCGCAGTTCCAGTAAATCATTGGATACTGTGAAATGACTGTAGTATTCCTGGATTTCCTGCTGCAGCAGGTCAACACGCCGCCAGGCGCGTTGCAGGCGCTTGTCGGTCCGCACAATGCCGACGTAGTTCCACATACAGCGGCGCAGTTCGTCCCAGTTATGGCTGACCACCACTTCCTCATCCGAGTCACGCACCCGTGATTCGTCCCACGGGGGCAGGGTGGGAGGTGCCGGGATGCTATCCAGAGAAGCGGCAATATGTTCGCTGGCCGCGATACCAAACACCAGGCATTCCAGCAGTGAGTTGCTTGCCATGCGGTTGGCACCGTGCATGCCGGTACAGGCGACTTCGCCAATGGCATACAGGCCGGGCAGGTCGGTTTGGCCATTCAGGTCGGTTATAACACCCCCGCAGGTGTAGTGTGCGGCCGGTACCACCGGAATCGGCTCCATTGCCATATCGTAACCGAGTTCACGGCAACGGGCATAGATCGTCGGAAAGTGCTCCTTGATGAACGGTGCCGGTTTGTGACTGATATCCAGTAATACGTATTCGGCACCGAGGCGTTTCATTTCATGATCAATGGCGCGGGCGACGATGTCGCGTGGTGCCAGGTTGCCGCGTACATCAAAACGCTCCATGAACGGTGTGCCGTCGGGTAATAGCAGGCGGCCGCCTTCACCGCGGACGGCCTCGGAGACCAGGAACGACTTTGCCTTGTGATGGTAAAGGCAGGTCGGGTGAAACTGGTTGAATTCCATGTTGGCGACACGGCAGCCGGCACGCCAGGCCATGGCAATACCATCACCACTGGAGGTGTCCGGGTTGCTGGTGTACAGGTATACCTTGCTGGCACCGCCGGTGGCCAGCACCACGTTGCGGGCCGTGAAAGTCTCGACCGTCTGTTGATTGCGATTCAGCACATAGGCGCCGACACAGCGATTGTGCGCCAGGCCCAGTTTTTTTGCGGTAATCAGATCAATGGCGATATGGTGTTCCAGCAGGGTGATATTACTGCGCCTGCGGGCTGCATCCACAAGGGTGGTTTCCATGGCGCGTCCGGTGGCGTCGTCCGCATGTAAAACCCGGCGGGTGGAGTGACCACCTTCACGGGTCAGGTGAAAGCTGTCGCCGGTGTCGCTGCCACGGGTAAACGGCACACCCAGCTCGACCAGCCAGCGGATCGCCGCCGGTGCATTTTCGATGGTAAAGCGTACGGTTTCCGGGTTGTTGAGACTGGCGCCCGCATCCAGTGTGTCGGCAATATGGGACTCGAAGGTATCCGTCGCCTGGGTGACGGCGGAAATGCCACCCTGTGCATACAGCGTACTGCCTTCATTCAGGGCACTCTTGGCCAGTACCGCAACCTGTATATACCCGGGCAGGTGCAGTGCCAGGGTGAGTCCGGCCGCACCGCTGCCAATAATCAGGACATCAAAACTGTTGTCAGTTACCATATGTTGGCGGGTTGCTGTATTTTCTGTGGAAGCATCTGATTTTTATACACTAACACTGAACTATTCGCTACGGGCAGGGTCCATTTGGATAGTGGCGGGTTGAGGGGAGACAGCCCGGATGGGCGAACGAAGCATAGATCAGGCACTGGTTGAGAGGGTTCAAGAGGGTGAAAAACAGGCGTTTGACATCCTGGTCCTTAAATATCAGAACAAAATCACCCAGTTGGTCTATCGCTACGTACATGATCCGGAAGAGGCGCGGGACGTGGCGCAGGAGGCCTTCATCAAGGCCTACAAGGCAATTGGCCGCTTCCGGGGCGACAGTGCGTTTTATACCTGGCTCTACCGGATCGCCATCAATACTGCCAAGAATTATCTGGTCGCCGGTGGTCGCCGGCCACCGAAAAGCGATATTGATGCCCAGGATGCGGAACAATATGAAGGTGCCACGGGTCTGAAGGAGTATGCAACACCGGAACGATTGCTGCTCAAGGATGAGATCCAGGATTCGATTGCAAAGGCGATAGACGAGTTACCGGATGAATTGAGAACAGCAATCATCCTGCGCGAGCTGGAAGGATTGAGTTATGAAGAGATTGCACAGACCATGGACTGCCCCATCGGGACGGTGCGCTCAAGAATCTTCAGGGCAAGGGATGCAATCGACACACGTTTGAAACCCTTGCTGGATTAGGACTACACGGGCTTGTCACTATGAAAGAGAAACTACACGAACAATTATCTGCACTGGTTGATGATGAACTGGTAGCTGCCGAACAGGCATTACTGGTCAGGCAACTGGGCACAGATCCTGCCCTGCGCGAGCGTCTGGCACGTTACCAGATCATCAGTGATGCCCTGCAGAATCATTTACCTCCCCGGGTCGATGCCGGCTTTCACAAAAGCATACAGGCCGCATTACAGGAGGAGTCGGCCGTGCATGTCGAAGCGCCGCGGTTTGCCGGCCTGTTCAAGCCGGTTGCGGGGCTGGCCGTTGCGGCCTCTGTTGCGGTTGTTGCCGTGTTATCACTGCAGTCCATTCGTAATGAACCCTCATCGGCACCGGCAATGGCATCTGCGCCTGTTGCACAAGACTACCTGCGTGCCGATATCAGGCCACTGCCTGTCAGCTCTCCGCAGGCACCACAAAGCCTCGATGCCTATCTGGTCAATCATAACGAGTACGCCGTGAATCGTGGCATGTTGCCCTATGTGCGTCTTGTTGGTCATGAAATGAACGTTGATGCCAAGGAATAAAGGCGTGAAATGGCTGCTGCTTGCTTCACTGGTCCTTGCCGGGCTGGTTCCCCTGCAGCCTGCTTTTGCAACAGGTGATTCTTCCCCGGATAGTGCTCGCCAATGGCTGGACAGCATGTCCGTCGCGTTGCAGACACTCAACTACGACGGCACCTTTGTCTATCTCCATGGTGGCAAGCTGGAGGCGATGCGTATCGTACACCAGGCAAGCCCGGGTGGTGAAAAGGAACGCTTGATTGCCCTGACCGGCAGTGCGCGTGAGGTGCTACGGGATGATAAGGTCGTGACCTGCATCATGCCGGACAACAAGTCCGTCATGGTGGGGCAGAGTCGGCCACGGCAACCGTTTCCCGATGTCCCCGAGGACCTGGACAGTCTGTCACCCTACTACCAGTTGCGCGATGTTGGAGAAGACCGCGTTGCCGGAGTGATGGCCCGGGTGATAGCCATCGCACCACGCGATAAATATCGATACGGTTACCGTTTCTGGATCGATACAACGAACTTTATGTTGCTCAAGTTTGAATTAAACGATGTGGACGGCACGGCCATCGAACAGGTCATGTTTACCGGTCTGAAAGTCGGTGACCGGATCCCCGCCGCTTCCCTTGAGCCGTCCCTCACCGGCGAAGGTTATAACTGGTTCCGCCAGGAGAGCGGCGGCGAGAACCCTGCAGTCAACCCGGTGCAGTCGACCTGGACCGTAGCGCTGCTGCCGGCAGGCTTTAAAATGACTGATTCCCAGCGCAGGCGGGTGCGTCAGGGTGGTGAACATGCGGAACACATGGTATTTACTGATGGTCTGGCAACGGTCTCGGTTTACGTGGAAAAAATGATGGCGAATGATACAGAATTCACCGGTCTTTCTAACATGGGTGCCATGAATGCATATGGAACCGTGCTTGGCGACTACCAGGTTACTGTCGTGGGTGAAGTGCCTGCGGCAACTGTGCAGAGTGTGGCTCGTTCGGTAAGCAAACGCTAGTGCTCTGTCCATGATAGAGGAATCCGGACAGGTCGTTGAGGTACAGGGTGAGTTTGCCTGGATTGAGAGTGCACGCGCCACCGCCTGCGGTAGCTGTACTGTGCGCAAGGGCTGCGGTACCTCGGCGATTGCAAAAGTACTCGGACAGCGCCGGGTGCGGCTGCGGGTGTTGAACCGTATCAATGCGTCTGTCGGTGATAACGTGGTAGTCGGTATAGCCGAGTCCGGTCTGGTGCGCGGCTCACTGGCGGTGTATGCGGTCCCGTTGCTTGGCCTGTTTGCCGGTGCGCTGGCCGGTCAGCTACTGGGGCATCAGCTGTTAGCCATGCAGTCTGATTTGCTGTCTATTGTTGGTGCAAGCAGCGGTTTTGTTGTGGCATTGATCTGGCTGAAGCGTTTCAGCCGGAATACGGAGCAGGATGCGGCCTATCAGCCAGTGGTGCTTCGACAACAGATCAAGGCCGGAAATATAGTTTAAAGTGGCATGATGACTGATAATTGGTATGGAGAGTAAGTGTATGTTGAATGTTAGCAAGTTTTCACTGTATGTCCTGTTCCTGGGTGTTTTCCTGTGGGGCATGCAAGCTGCCCGGGCAAATCACCTTCCCACCTTTGTTGACCTGGTGAAGGAGACCAGCAGTGCTGTCGTCAATATCAGTACCACGCAAAAGATCCAGGCCGGCATGCCGGAGCTTCCGGAAGGGTTTGAAATGCCCGAGTTTCCGGAGGGTAGCCCGTTTGGCGAGCTGTTCAAATATTTCTTCGAGCAGGAAGAGCAGGGTGATCCCGGTTACCATGATGCGAAGTCTCTGGGCTCGGGTTTTATTATCTCCAAGGATGGTTATGTGATGACCAACTACCATGTCGTCAAGGATGCGGATGAAGTTATCGTTCGCCTGAGTGACCGGCGGGAGTTGAAGGCTGAAATCATCGGCGCTGATGCCCGCAGTGATGTTGCCTTGCTGAAGATAGAGGCGACCGGCCTGCCAGTCGTGAAAATTGGCAAATCGAGTGAGCTGGAAGTGGGCGAGTGGGTCCTGGCGATTGGCTCACCGTTTGGCTTCGATCATTCCGCGACGGCCGGTATTGTCAGTGCCAAGGGACGCAGCCTGCCACGGGAAAACTATGTGCCGTTCATCCAGACGGATGTTGCCATCAATCCCGGTAATTCCGGAGGGCCGCTGTTCAACCAGGAAGGCGAGGTGGTCGGCGTGAACTCGCAGATATACAGCCGCACCGGTGGTTATATGGGCCTGTCTTTTTCCATTCCGATCGAAGTGGCGATGGATGTGGCAGACCAGTTGAAGACCAGCGGCAAAGTGAGTCGTGGCTGGCTCGGTGTGTTGATTCAGGATGTAACGCTGGATCTGGCCGAGTCCTTTGGTATGAAACATCCGCGCGGTGCACTGGTGGCAAAGGTGCTTCCGGAAAGTCCTGCACTGGCATCGGGCATCAACGTGGGTGACATCATTGTCGAGTTCAACAAGCAGAAGGTGATGAATTCCTCCAATTTGCCGCCAATCGTCGGCAGCTCCAAGGTGGGTGTGAAACTGCCGGTGACCGTCATCCGCAATGGCCGGGAAAAGACCCTGAACGTCAAATTGGGTGAATTGCCGGATGATCAGAGTGTTGCACAGGCTGATGTCAAGTCCGAGAAGAAAACGGCCAACCGGCTGGGGTTCACTGCCGCTGATCTCAGTAACGAACAAAAGGAAGAACTGGAGATTGAAGACGGAGTGCTGGTGACTCACATGGTCACCGGGCCGGCTTCCCAGGCAGGTGTTCGCAAGGACGATATTATCCTGGCGATTGACAATAAACCGGTTACGGATCTCCAGCAGTTCGAGAAAACAGTCAAGGGACTGCCGGCCGGCAAATCGGTGGCCCTGCTGGTGCAGCGGAGTGGCAGCCCGACCTTCCTCGCCATCAAGGTGCCGGCAGAGGACTGATTGTTTCATGCCAGCGGTGGTGCCTGATTGATGCAGCAACTGACGGTCTATACACGTCGTGGGTGTCATTTATGCAGTGACATGATGCAGGCGCTGGAGCGCCTGCGTCCCGAACTCGGTTTTCAGTTACTGGGCGTGGATATCGATTCCGATCCCGAGTTGCGGCGCCGCTACGATACCCGGGTGCCGGTGCTGGCGGCCGGGGAGGTTGAGATTTGTTACTACTTTCTGGAGGAAGCGTGCTTGCGCGAGCATCTGCAGTTAAGCCCGCGCTCCTCACGGGATTGACGAGTCCTCGCTTGTTAATCCCGATTCCTGTGCGATCATCCCGCCACCCCGTAAGAAATGCGGGCTAGCGGCTGATTTTCGGCAGATGGGTGACTTGCTACAGGGTTACTGTATAATCAATGTCTTACTGATAACCTGGCCGTGTAGCCAAGACGCTTGTTTCCCAACCGTAACCCGCATTCCTGAGCGTCGCGTTCGGGAGCAGCGCGCTTATTTTCATGACAGATAGCCAGCACGTCCGCAATTTCTCAATCATTGCGCATATCGATCACGGCAAGTCCACGCTGGCAGACCGTTTTATCCAGTTGTGCGGGGGACTCAGCGACCGCGAGATGGAGAATCAGGTGCTTGATTCCATGGACCTGGAGCGCGAACGCGGCATTACCATCAAGGCACAGAGTGTCTCCCTGAACTACAAGTCGCGCTCGGGGCAGGATTATGAACTCAACCTGATTGATACCCCGGGACATGTGGATTTTTCCTACGAAGTGTCACGTTCACTGGCTGCCTGTGAAGGCGCCCTGTTGATTGTCGATGCCGCCCAGGGGGTCGAGGCCCAGAGTGTCGCGAACTGCTATACCGCAATTGATCTGGATCTTGAAGTCGTACCGGTGCTGAACAAGATCGACCTGCCAGCGGCTGACCCCGAGCGGGTAAAGCAGGAAATTGAAGAGATCATCGGCATTGATGCCGGTGACGCTGTGCTGGTGAGTGCCAAGACCGGTGAGGGTGTGCCGGATATCCTGGAAGAACTGATCCGCCGCATCCCGCCGCCACGCGGTAATGTGGATGCCCCGCTGAAGGTGCTGATTGTCGATTCCTGGTTTGATAACTATGTCGGCGTGGTGTCGCTGGTCCGTGTGGTGGACGGCCGCCTGTCACGCCGTGACAAGATTCGCGTCATGTCGACCGGGCGTCATTTCCAGGTTGAAAAGCTGGGTGTATTCACACCGAAACCGCTGGACCGGGAAGAACTGGTCGCCGGTGACGTCGGCTTTCTGGTTGCCGGCATCAAGGACATCGATGGTGCGCCCGTGGGCGATACCCTGACACTGGTAAACGATCCGGCCGAGGAGGCACTGCCCGGGTTCAAGACCGTGCAGCCCAATGTGTTCGCCGGCCTTTACCCGGTCAGCTCGGATGACTACGAAAACCTGCGTGATGCCTTGCAGAAGCTGCGGCTGAATGATGCGGCACTGCATTATGAGCCGGAGACTTCGGAGGCGCTGGGTTTTGGCTTTCGCTGCGGCTTTCTCGGTATGCTGCACATGGAAATCGTACAGGAGCGGCTGGAACGGGAGTATGATCTCGACCTGATTACCACCGCACCGACCGTCATCTATGAGGTGCTGGACAGTAGCGGGGAGGTCATCAGGATCGACAACCCGGCCAGTCTGCCACCGGTCAATAAAATTGAAGAGATTCGTGAGCCGATTATCCTGGCAAACATTCTGGTGCCGCAGGATTATCTGGGCAGTGTGATTACGCTGTGTATCGAGAAGCGCGGGGTACAGAAGGATATGCAGTACCTTGGCAGCCAGGTGTCACTGAATTATGAATTACCCATGAGCGAGATCGTGCTGGACTTCTTTGACCGGCTCAAGTCGGTAAGCCGGGGTTATGCCTCGTTCGACTACCATTTCCTGCGTTTCCAGGCCGCCCCGCTGATCAAGCTGGATGTGCTCATCAATGGCGAGCGGGTTGATGCCCTGTCGCTGATTGTACACCGCGATGCCTCGCAGTCCCGTGGCCGGGCACTGGCAAGCAAGATGAAGGAACTGATCCCGCGGCAGATGTATGATGTCGCCATCCAGGCGGCGATTGGGGCACAGATTATTGCACGCACCACAGTCAAGGCATTACGTAAAAATGTGACAGCAAAATGTTATGGTGGCGATATCACCCGCAAGCGCAAGTTACTGGAGAAGCAAAAGGCTGGCAAGAAACGCATGAAACAGTTTGGCAAGGTAGAGATACCACAGGCGGCATTTCTGGCCGTGTTGCGTGTGGATGACTGATCATGGCTATGAATATAATGGCCCTGGATCAGCAGAACCCGTTGTTATCAGCATGAGCAAATGAGGGAACGATGAATATTGATTTTCCGGCATTACTGATTGCGGCAACCTTTTTTACAGGTTTCGCATGGGCATTTGATGCTCTGGTCCTGGCGCGGCAGCGCCGTCGCAAGGTAGCTGCACTGGTTGACAGGGGGGCTGCCCAGGACTCCGACCAGGTCATCACGACGTTAAAAGAATCCACGTTCGTCGAATATTGCAAGTCATTCTTCCCGGTGATTCTTGCGGTTCTGTTGCTGCGCTCGTTTCTGGTGGAACCGTTTCGCATTCCCTCCAACTCCATGATGCCGACATTGCTGACCGGTGACTTCATCCTGGTGAACAAGTTTTCCTACGGAATACGACTGCCTGTGCTGAACAACAAGATTGTTGAAATGGGTGAACCCGTGCGCGGTGATGTGGTGGTGTTCCGTTATCCAAAAGATCCTTCCGTCGATTACATCAAGCGTATCGTCGGACTGCCGGGTGACCGGGTCGGCTACTACAACAAAATCGTCTTCATCAACGGTGAACCGATCGGACAGGTTCCGGCCGGCGTCTATATTGGTGTCGGTTCCGGTATCTCCATGTCAGGCGCCAGTGAGCGCCAGGAGCAACTGGGAGACGTGATACATGATATTCTGGTGATGCCACGCACACCGGGGCTCGAGGGTGAGTATCTTGTGGGGGCAGATGAATATTTCGTCATGGGTGACAATCGCGATAACAGCAATGACAGCCGTTACTGGGGACCGGTGCCGGAGTCAAACCTGGTGGGCAAGGCGTTTCGTGTCTGGATGAACTGGGATGGTGCGAACGGGGGTGTCGATTGGGACCGGATCGGCATGAAAATTCAATAGGGTAAATCACGGAGGGAAGACTATGCATTCTTTGCATCAACAGAAAGGTGTCACAGCGATTGGCTGGCTGATAATTCTTGGCCTGATTGGATTTTTCGTATTATTGACACTCAAGATGCTGCCGTCCTATCTGGAGTACTACAAGATATCCTCGACTCTGGAAACGATGACAAAAGATTCGGGTTATGGGAGTCCTGCAGAGATCAGGGATAGTGCAGAACGGCGTTTTGATATCAGTTATGTACACTCGATCACCCATAAGGATCTGAAAATCAAGTCCTACGGCCAGTCTTACCTGGTTACGGCCAAGTATGAGTCACGTGTACCCCTGTTTTTTAATATTTCTGTGATAATGGACTTTAATAAACAGGTCAAAGTAAAACGGATTTGATCAAATCAACCGGCTTGCTGGAGCGGTCGCTCGGTCATGAGTTCACAGACCGGGCATTGCTGCAGCAGGCGCTTACACATCGCAGTGCCGGTAGCCGTAATAATGAACGGCTGGAGTTTCTGGGTGATGCTGTCCTCGGCAGTGTCATCGCCGAAGACCTGTACCGGCGTTACCCGCAGGCAAGGGAAGGTGAACTGAGTCGCCTGCGTTCAATCCTGGTCCGGCGTGAATCGCTGACGGATATTGCCCGTACCCTGGATGTCGGTCAATACCTGACGCTTGGGGCCGGTGAACGCCGCAGTGGCGGTCATCATCGCGATTCCATTCTTTCGGATGCCGTTGAGGCACTGCTGGGTGCCATCTATCTCGATAGCGGATTTAGTGAATGCAGGGTCTGTATTCTCGCGCTGTTCGAGAGCAAGTTGTCCTCACTGTCCGAAGTCGCCTTTTTGAAGGATGCCAAGACGCGCTTGCAGGAATACCTTCAGTCCCGCCAAAAGGCCCTGCCCGAATATGCCGTCTCCAGTGTCAGCGGTCAGGCGCATGCGCAGTTTTTCAAGGTGACCTGTGTCGTCAATGACGTTGATGTGCCCTCGACCAGCGGACAGGGCGGCAGTCGTCGTCATGCGGAGCAGCAAGCCGCGGAGCGCATGCTGGCGCAACTTGAGGCTGGTTAATGGATAGCGCTTTCCGTTGTGGTTACGTTGCACTGGTTGGCCGGCCCAATGTGGGTAAGTCCACGCTCCTGAACCGCATACTCGGACAGAAAATCAGTATTACCTCGCGCCGCCCGCAAACGACACGCCATCGTGTACTGGGCATAAAGACACAGGAGACGGCACAGCTGATCTATGTGGATACGCCTGGTATTCACGATTACAGCGGCCGCGCCATGAATCGTCACATGAACCGAACGGCCAGCAGCGTGTTGCTGGATGTTGATGTGGTGGTGTTCCTGGTGGATGGTTTTAAATGGACGCAGGATGATGATCTGGTACTGAAAAAACTCGATAGCATAGACTGTCCGGTAGTACTGGCCGTGAACAAGATCGATCTGCTTGCCAACCGGGATGAACTGTTGCCCCGGCTGCAGGACCTTTCCGGGAAATACACCTTCGAGCAGGTTATTCCGATTTCAGCCACCAAGGGAGATAACGTCGCCGCACTGGAGAGCGCGATTGAAGCGTTACTCCCGCAGGCACCCGCAATGTTTCCGGAAGACCAGGTGACAGACCGCTCGGTGCGGTTCCTGGCAGCGGAACTGGTCAGGGAAAAGCTGTTTCGCAAGCTGGGCCGGGAATTACCGTATGGACTGACAGTGGAAATCGAGTCGTTCAGAAGTGAACCCGGTATTACCCATATTCATGCGCTGATCTGGGTCGAGCGCAAGAGTCAAAAGACGATTGTTATTGGCAGGCAGGGGCGCTTGTTGAAGGAGGTGGGGATAGAGGCGCGCAAGGATATTGAAGCCTTGATTGATGGCAAGGTTAACCTGAAACTGTGGGTCAAGATCAAGGAGGGCTGGGCAGATGATGAGCGGGCACTGCGCAGTCTGGGATATACTCACGACGAGTAAGCTGCTGACTATCTGACATGACGCAAACAACAAGAGTCTCACTCGAACCCGCCTGGATATTGCATCAACACCCTTACCGGGATTCAAGCCTGCTGCTGGAGGTGTTCAGCCGGGAATACGGACGCATCGGGCTGGTTGCGCGTGGTGCACGGTCTGCACGGTCGCGCAGCCGGAACCAGTTGCAGATATTACGGCCACTGGCGTTGTCATGGAGTCTGCGTGGTGAGCTGGGTACCCTGACAGGTGTGGAGAGTCGCGGGGCGGTTGACATATTCCCGGGGCGCCAGATCCTGTGTGCCTGTTATCTGAATGAGTTATTGCTGCGGCTGATGACCCGGCATGACCCACACCCCGGAATATTTGATGCCTATGAGCAGGCGATCATGATGCTGGGCATGAACGAGGAGCAGGCATTGCGTGTTTTTGAAAAACGCCTGCTGGAGTCGCTGGGTTACGGCTTGCTGCTGGAACACGAGTTCGACAGCGGTACGCCGGTCCGGGAAGACCTGCTCTATGAATATCACCTGGAGAGGGGGCCGGTGCGGTGTCAACAGACAGGTGATGCGGGTATCTTCCTGCATGGCTCCAGTCTGCTGGCACTGCACCGCGATGAACTGCAGGAGTCACAGATTTGCCGCGAGGTCAAACGCCTGATGCGTGCAGCGCTGGCACTGTATCTGGGCGCACGGCCGTTGCGTACCCGGGAAGTGTTACGCCAGTTGTCGGTTATGTCACATGCAGGACAGCGTGAAACGGTGGCAACAGCGGCTAATCAAGGGACAGGTTGAAGACTATGGGACACGATGCTGAATTGTTGCTGGGTGTGAATATTGATCACGTCGCGACGCTGCGTCAGGCACGGGGTACGCGCTATCCGGACCCGGTGCAGGCGGCCATCGAATCGGAACAGGCCGGTGCAGACAGCATCACGCTGCACTTGCGTGAAGACCGCCGTCATATCCAGGAACGTGACGTGCTGATGCTGAAAGATATTTTGCAGACCCGTATGAATCTGGAAATGGCGGTGACAGACGACATGTTGGCGTTTGCCGAACGGGTACAACCGGAGGACTGTTGTCTGGTACCCGAGCGGCGTGAGGAATTGACCACCGAGGGCGGGCTTGATGTTGCTGGCCAGTTACCCCGGATACGCGAGGCCTGTGCATGTCTGCAGGCAGCCGGTATCCGTGTCTCCCTGTTTATTGATGCCGATCCCGGGCAGATTGCTGCGGCCGCCGAATCAGGTGCCCCCTGTATTGAGATCCATACCGGTCATTTTGCCGATGCCGGTGATGCGTCGCAGCAGGCCGGGGAACTGGCCCGTATCGTGGAGGCGGTTCGCCAGGGCGTTGCTGCCGGGCTAACGGTGCATGCCGGTCATGGGTTGCACTATCACAATGTAAAACAGATCGCGGCCATCCCGGAGATCCGTGAGTTGAATATTGGTCACGCCATTATTGCGCAGGCCGTTTTTACCGGGCTGGCAACGGCTGTTGCAGACATGAAACGGCTGATGCGGGAGGCGCGGCCGATCTAGCACCAGGAGCAGGGCGGCCTTTATTCAGGATATCCTTGCTATCCGTGACCCCGGTAGCCACTGTACCTCAGTGTACCGTCAATCACATTGAGGGCTCGCTCATGGTAGACATCAATGGTGTGTTGATCTTCAGTCTTTAATGCCAGTCGCAGCTCTCGTATTGCTTCCTCCAGTTCCGGTGCATCACAGTAGGCAACGGCGCCAAGCAGCTTGTGGACAGCTTGCCTGAGCGTATCAAGATCGCCGGCCTCCCAGGCACGCAATATTTGACGGCGATGCACGGGCAGTTCGATCAGTAACTCGGCAAATAATTCACCTGAAAAGGAGTGTCTGCGTCCCTTCGGCGCCCGGGTGTCTATTGGTAACTCCGGGACTTCAGGTATCACTGAGAGAGGATTGTTGACGGGTGTCAGGGCACGCATGAAGAATTGCAGTATTGATTCTGCTGCCCGGGCAAGGCGTCCAGTGTGCCCGGGTTGTACCGGTTCATTATTACTGTCCATAGGCTCAATTATCCTGTTGTCAGTTATTCAGACCGGCAGGGCTGCCATTAACCGGCGCAGGTGACATGCTAAAGGAAGCGGGCGCTGTTCGCCATGCGGGTGCAGTCAGTAAAATCCACTAATGGCTGTCTGATAAATCCTGTTCATGGTTATACTATAGTCCACTGATAATGACGGATGGACGGGCATGAATTTCCCCACGCTTGAATCGACTGTTGGCAATACACCGCTGGTACGCCTGCAACGACTGCCGGGTGACACTACGAATACACTGCTGGTCAAGCTGGAGGGTAATAATCCGGCTGGTTCGGTAAAGGACCGCCCGGCACTCGCCATGATCAAATATGCCGAGGAACGCGGCGAGATCAAGCCGGGTGACACGCTGATAGAAGCGACCAGCGGCAACACCGGTATAGCACTGGCGATGGCGGCAGCGATGAAGGGCTATCGCATGGTGCTGATTATGCCCGAACACATGAGTACCGAACGGCGTGCGGTGATGAAGACCTTTGGTGCGGAGATCATTCTGGTCAGCAAGGAGGCCAGTATGGAAGGCGCCCGTGACCTGGCGAAGGAAATGGAGGTGCGTGGCGAGGGCAAGGTGCTGGACCAGTTTTCAAACCCCGACAACCCGCTGGCGCACTACGAAGGCACGGGTCCGGAAATCTGGCGCGATACTGCGGGCAGCATTACCCATTTTGTCAGTGCCATGGGGACCACCGGTACCATTATGGGAACCTCGCGCTACCTGAAAGAACAGAACCCGGCAGTGGAGATTGTCGGTGTGACGCCGTCTGAAGGATCGTCAATCCCGGGCATTCGTCGCTGGCCTGAAGCCTATCTGCCCTCGATCTTCGACGTGGCCAGTGTGGATCGCACTATCGAGGTAGACCAGGCTGATGCGGAACGCATCACGCTGGCACTGGCGGCCCGGGAAGGTATCTTCGCCGGTGTTTCCTCCGGCGGCGCAGTGGCTGCCGCCCTGGAGCTTTCGCAACAGGTTGAACAGGCGGTGATCGTCACGATTATTTGTGACCGGGGTGACCGCTACCTGTCAACCGGAGTCTTTCCTGCCTGAATGATGTGCCCCCGGCGCAGGCTTGTAACAGCGTTACTGCTTGTACCTGGCCTGCTGGCCATTGTCGTACTGCCGGGTTTCGCTGTTGATGTCGTTCGTCTGAAGCTGGGTACAATTGAGGGTGAGGGCTGGTCGGCAGAAGCGGTCACGGTGCAACTCAACTGGCTGGATGAACGGCATGCCGGACTGGTATTGCAGGCACAGGGCGTTGCACTGCCAGAAGGTCTCGGTGAACTGTCCGGGGTCACACTCTCTTGTGCGCGTGCCCG
Source organism: Pseudomonadota bacterium (assembly GCA_039714975.1). Taxonomy (GTDB): domain Bacteria; phylum Pseudomonadota; class Gammaproteobacteria; order UBA9214; family UBA9214; genus UBA9214. The sequence continues at coordinate 43,581 of JBDLIH010000001.1, read as the reverse complement.
GTACACGGCCGCTGATGTGCATTGTGCAAAGGGCAGACTCAAGGCGCAATCCAGTGTGCTGGGTCGGCAGGATATCAGGGCCGCCTTTCGTTACCAGCTTGACACAGGTCATATCGAGGCCGAGTTGCTGGGAGTCCGTGTGTTTGACGGGAGACTGGCAATTAAGGCAACGCTGTCAGACACGCACTGGCAGATAACTGCCAACGGTGAGGCGCTGTCTCTGCCAGCCGTCACGCGTCATCTGGCTGCCACTGGTATTGCGGTCCCCGTCGTTGACGGCAGCGGCCGACTGGATGTGAACGTAAACATGAATGGAGTGGCGTTGCAGTTAAGCGAGGCCGATGTCGAGGTGCGCCTTCTGGCAGAAGAAATTTCCGATGCTGAAGGCGGTCTTGCCGGTGAGAACCTGGATGTTTCGCTGCATGCGGCCCTGAAAGGGGTGACCACCGGCATGCGGGTGTCGCTGGACATAAGCGGGCGGCGGGGCGCGCTGTACATTGATCCGGTGTTTGTTGAAATGCCATCGCAGCCGCTGCAGCTTAATGCCCGTTTTGACTGGTTGTCAACGCAGCAACAAGTGGCGTTGCAGTCATTTACTTTCAGGCACCCCGGCAGTCTGGAAATTGAGGCCTACGGTTTAATTAACCTGGCAGGGGATCCACCGGTCCGGGAACTGCGACTTGAGGTTCGCCAGGCAGAATTTCCATCCCTGTATGACACCTATTTGCAGCCATGGTTGTATGATTCCGCGGCTGCCGATCTGGACACCGCCGGGCAACTCAGCGGCAACTTGCGCTGGGAGCAGGGCAAGCTCAGTCATGTTGCACTTGACCCGGTCAACCTGTCAGTCGATGACCGCGAGGGCCGCTTCGAACTGAATGCAATGAATGGCCAGCTGCGCTGGTCCGACACCCCCACGCCGGTGCGTTCCGAGCTTGCCTGGGCAGGCGGCAGTGTCTTCCAGGTGGCGCTGGGTGCGACACACTTTGTGATTGATGTGGGCCGTGATTATGTCCATCTGGTGCAGCCGGTTGCAATACCGGTGCTGGACGGTGCACTTGAAATTGATGATTTCCAGTTGGAATCCGGACAGGACGCCGGGTTGCGCTGGCAGGTCAATGGTCTGCTCGAGCCGGTGTCACTGTCGCAATTAAGCCTGGCGCTGGGATGGCCGGAACTGGCAGGCAAACTGTCCGGGGTGATTCCGAATGTTCGCTATGATAATGGCAACCTCGAAGTTGGCGGCATTCTGCTTATACGCGTCTTCGACGGTGAGGTGACCTTGCAGAACCTGATACTGGAACAACCGTTCGGCCTGGTGCCACGCCTGCAACTTGACGCACATGTCGATCATATCGATCTTGAAACACTGACCCGGGCATTCTCGTTTGGCAGGATTGAAGGCCGTCTTGAAGGCAGGGTTGACGGGCTGGATATGGAATCATGGCGACCGGTGGCCTTCGACGCCGAGTTTGCGACGCCCGAAAATGATTCCTCACGCCATCGCATCAGTCAGAAGGCCGTGGATAATATCTCCAGCATCGGGGGAGCCGGGGTGGGCGGTGCGTTGTCACGCAGCTTTATGCGCTTTTTCGAAGACTTCCCGTATGACCGCCTCGGTATCCGCTGTCGCCTGGAGAATGGAATTTGTGACATGGGTGGTGTTGTGCCGGCAACGGAGGGTTATTATCTAGTCAAGGGACGGCTGATTCCGCCCCGGCTGGATGTGATTGGTTATGCTGATCGTGTTGACTGGGACACCCTGATCGCACAGATCATGGCCGTCACCGGACAGCAGGACGTGATCGTGGAGTGAAACCCTGTCAAAGTCCGTGTTACCCTTTTGCGGGTTAGCAGATGCCAGTACCCGATTCACGAAATTCATGGAGAAGAGAGGCGAGGTGATGAAAAAATTACGGATTCCTGTGGCAATGACCCTGCTGCTGTTTGTTGCAGCCTGCGTCACGATTAATGTGTATTTTCCGGCGGAAGCCGCAGAAAAGGCGGCAGACCGTATTATCCGGGATGTCTACGGTGAGCAACCGGTCGAAACAGTAACACCAGTGGAACCACAGTCGCGGATTCAGACCGGGGAGCAGCCGTCTGCAGCGATTGTCCTGCTGGACTGGTTTTTCAGTCCGGCACAGGCCAATGCGGATATTTCCGTGAACACCCCGGCGATCCAGCAACTAAAAGCCAGTATGGAGAAGCGCCACAAGAAACTGGCGCCTCACTATAAATCCGGGGCTATTGGCATGACAGCTAATGGCGAGATCATCGTGCGGGATCAGAAACTGGTGCCCATGCAGGACAGAAATGCTGTCAAGGGCCTCGTCTCAAAAGAGAACCGCGATCGCAGCGCCTTGTATAAGGAAATTGCCAGGGCCAACGGACACCCGGAATGGGAAGCCGAGATTCGCAGTACCTTTGCCAAACGCTGGGTCGGTAATGCACCGGCCGGCTGGTGGCACCAGAACAAGAAGGGTGCGTGGATGCAGAAATAGGCCTGGCAGGTACTAAGTGAATACCTTCGTATTTGATATCGAGACGGTTCCCGATGTGGCATCAGGCCGCCGTTTGTACGGACTTGACGAACTGGATGACGACAACGTCGGCAAGGTGATGTTTCACAAGCGTGCCGCCGAGACGGGCGGCTCGGAATTCCTGCGGCATCATCTGCATCGCATCGTGGCCATCTCCGTGGTGTTACAGACACCGGACAAGTTCAAGGTGTGGTCACTGGGTGAGCCGGATTCACCGGAACAGGAACTGCTGCAGCGTTTTTTTGACGGCATAGAACGTTTTACACCGACACTGGTTTCCTGGAACGGCTCCGGTTTTGACCTGCCGGTCATCCATTACCGCAGTTTGTTGCATGGCATTGCAGCACCGCGCTACTGGGACAATGGCAATGATGACAAGAACTTCAAGTGGAATAACTACCTGAGCCGCTTTCATGAGCGACACACAGACGTTATGGATGTGCTGGCCGGCTACCAGGCGCGGGCGGTGGCGCGACTGGATGACATAGCGACCATGCTGGGTTTTCCGGGCAAGATGGGCATGGACGGCAGCAAGGTGTGGGATAATTACCAGGCCGGTGATGTCGAGGGCATCCGCAATTATTGTGAAACGGATGTACTCAATACCTATCTCGTCTACCAGCGCTTTGAAATGATTCGTGGCCGTATCAGTGATACGCAGTACGATCAGTCGTGTGAGCAGGTGCGGGCGGAACTGGAAAAGGAAAACAAGCCACACCTGACCGAGTTCCTGCAGAACTGGGAGAACGGTTGACGATTCCTGATCTCCTGTTGTATCACAGTTACCAGAATTACTATCCCTGAACATGAGCAAACGCAGTCGTAAAAAACGCCTGCCGGCGCCGGTCAGTGGCATCACCATTGAGTCATTGGGCCACGACGGTCGCGGTGTTACGCATCTGGAGGGCAAGGCGGTCTTCATTGATGGTGCCTTGCCCGGTGAAGTGGTCAGCTTTGAATACCTGAGTTCCCGCAGGAAGTTTGATGAAGGCCGCGTCACCGGGGTGACACAGGCTTCACCGCAGCGGGTGGAACCGAAGTGCCCGCATTTCGGACTGTGTGGCGGCTGCAGCCTGCAGCACATGGAACCCGCTGCACAAATAAAAGCCAAGCAGCAGGTATTGCTCGATAATCTCAGGCACATCGGCAAGGTTGTACCGGAAGCGGTGCTGCCACCGCTCACGGGGCCGGTCTGGGGTTACCGTACCAAGGGACGGCTGGGTGTAAAAGATGTCATCAAAAAGGGCCGGGTGCTGGTTGGCTTCCGTGAAAAGCGCAGTCCCTATGTCGCCGATCTGACAAGGTGTGAGGTCCTGCATCCGTCGGTTGGTGAACACCTTGGCGACTTGTCGGAACTGATCGAACAGCTGGAAGCCAGGGCACGTATTCCGCAGATTGAGGTAGCCGTTACCGGGTCCATTACAGCACTGATTTTCAGGCATCTGGACCTCTTGAGCCAGCGTGATTGCGACAGGCTAAAGCAGAGTGCAATTGATCAGGCGCTGCATGTCTACCTGCAAGCTGCCGGGCCGGACAGTGTACAGCCACTCTGGCCGGAACAGTCCGTCCTGTCCTACCACTTGCCGGCAGAGTCGATTGAAATTCAGTTTAATCCGACAGATTTCACCCAGATCAATACAGCAATAAATGAACAAATGGTTGCGCGTGTACTCGGTATGCTGGCGCTGGATCGGGATGATGCGGTCCTGGATCTGTTCTGCGGGCTGGGTAATTTCACCTTGCCCATGGCACGCCATGCGGGCACGGTTACGGGTGTAGAAGGTGAGGCGGGTCTGGTCAGTCGTGCGCGTGACAATGCCATACTGAACGGTATCGGGAATGCTACATTCTATACGGCCAATCTTGCTGATGATGCCACCGGGGCGCAGTGGGCGGGGGCGGGTTATAACAAGGTATTACTTGACCCGCCACGCAGTGGTGCGGCCGAGGTGATGGATGTGCTGGGCAATATCGGGCCACAACGCATCGTCTATGTCTCCTGTCACCCCGGTTCGCTGGCACGGGATGCCGGCACACTGGTTAATGAAAAGGGCTATCGCTTATTATCGGCCGGGGTGATGGACATGTTTCCTCACACCGCGCACGTGGAGTCGATTGCACTTTTTGAATCGGGATAGATTCAGCTACTGCTGGTACCATGTCGTGCGTAACGCCTTGTAAATCCGCCGCGGATACCAGTTCTTGCCGACGCTGCCATTGTAGCGGGCGAGGGCACGCCGCATGTCACCGTTTTCCCGTTTCAGATAGATATTGAGAATGGTGCAACCAAAACGCAGGTTGGTATTGATGTCGAACAGGTTGTCATCGGGACGGCCGATTTCATCCAGCCAGAAGGGCATGATCTGCATCAGGCCACGGGCACCGGCACTGGAAATCGCGAAGTGATCAAAGTTGCTTTCGACATTGATCAGAGCGAGCACCAGTTCCGGTTCAAGACCTGAACGGCGGGCCTCGTAGTGAACCTGCCTGAGTATCATCAGGCGCTCATCCGGGTCTTCTACACGGCCTTGCAGACGGCTGGACATATCCGTCAGCCAGACCTCGGCATCGAAGCGGTCAGCGAAACTGTCGCTCGAGTTGATGGCTGCAATCAGGCTGGCACGCATATCGGCGTCCGGGCGTTCCTGGGTGGCAGCCCGGGCGGCGTGGTTGGTCAACAGCATGATCACCAGAAAGATCCCTGTTATATGTGGTATGAGACGTGCCATACCCTGTATATCGGTTCAGCGGTTGTCCAGTTGAGTGTTAAGGAAGGCGACGATATCAGTGCGCGGAATATCCCGGCTTTCCATGTCGCGGCGTGACTTGTATTCCAGCTTGCCCTGATCAAGGTTCTTTTCTCCCACCACGACGCGGTGCGGAATGCCGATCAGTTCCATGTCGGAGAACATTACGCCGGGACGCACCGGCCGGTCGTCCAGCAGTACTTCAAAGCCGGCTGCCAGCAGTTCCTCGTACAGCGCCTCCGTGGCTTCCCGTACCCGTTGCGACTTTTTCATATTCATCGGCAGCAGGGCGACCTGGTAGGGTGCGATTGCATCCGGCCAGATCATGCCCTTGTCATCGTTGTTTTGTTCGATGGCGGCTGCGACGATGCGCGAAACGCCGATACCGTAGCAACCCATGATCATGGCCTGTTCCTTGCCCCGTTCATCCAGCACGTTGGCTTTCATGGCCTCACTGTATTTTTTTCCGAGCTGGAAAATATGCCCGACCTCGATGCCCCGTGCGATGCTCAGCGTTCCGTTTCCCTCGGGAGCAGGATCACCCTCAACCACATTGCGCAGGTCGGCACAGTCCGGCACCGGCAAATCCCGTTCCCAGTTCACCCCGGTGAGATGCCGGCTCTCTTCATTGGCACCGCAAATAAAGTCAGCCAGATGTGCGGCGGCATGATCGACAATGGTCGGTATCGCCAGCCCGACCGGACCCAGTGACCCGGCATCACACCCGGCTGCCTGCCTGATCTGTTCGTCTGTTGCAAACTGCAGGGGTGCGGCGACTGCCGGCTGCTGCTCTGCCTTGATGGCATTCAGTTCATGGTCGCCTCGTATTATCAGTGCAACGACATCGGATTCCTGGCCATTTACCAGCAGGGTTTTTACGCAGCGGTCCGCACGAACATCCAGGAAGGTACACAGTTCTTCGATCGTGTGCTGGCCCGGCGTGTCCACAACGGTCATGTTTGTGGCCGGAGCTGCGCGGTCGCCCGCAGGTGCAACGGTCTCGGCACGTTCGACATTGGCGGCATATTCACCACTGGATGAGAACGCGATGGCATCTTCACCGGAGTCTGCCAGCACATGAAACTCGTGGGAGACACTGCCGCCAATAGTGCCGCTGTCGGCCTGCACGGCGCGAAATCCGAGTCCCAGCCGGGTAAAGATACGACTGTAGGTGTCGTACATCAGCTGATAGGTTTTATCCAGCGAAGTCTGGTCGACGTGGAAGGAGTAGGCGTCTTTCATCAGAAATTCACGTGCACGCATCACGCCAAAACGTGGCCGGATTTCGTCACGGAACTTGGTCTGAATCTGGTAGTAATTCACCGGCAGTTGCTTATAACTGCGGATCTCGCGTCGTGCGATATCGGTGATGATCTCTTCATGTGTCGGGCCGAAGCAGAATTCTCGCTGGTGACGGTCATGGAAACGCAACAGTTCCGGTCCATATTGCTCCCAGCGGCCGGATTCTTCCCACAGTTCGGCAGGTTGTACTGCCGGCATCAGTAATTCCAGGGCGCCGGCGCGTTCCATCTCTTCCCGCACAACGGCCTCAACCTTGCGCAGAATCCGCAGGCCGAGCGGTAACCAGCTGTAGATCCCGGCCGCCTGCTTGCGCAGCATGCCGGCGCGCATCATTAACTGGTGGCTGATGATCTCGGCATCAGCCGGGGTTTCTTTCAGTGTGGAGAGCGGGAACCGGGAAAGTCGCATGGTGTTTGAAAAAAATTGGCCTGGATGGGCGCAGATTGTAGCGGCCAGACGGCTGCAGGTACACCGGAGGTGGTCCCGGGGGGGAACCGGCCTAGAAGGTACCCTTGTCCCAGCCCCACATTTTGCGTGCTGCGTCGGAAAATTCGATATAGATACGGGCCGAATCAATCGCGGCCTCTGTCGAGACCAGTTCACATAGCGCCCGGGACGTGTCAGCGGTGAGGGACTCCGGAAGCCCGATACTCTTGAGTTCCAGAAAGGCCAGTGGTTCGTCCGTGCCGGCAAAGGTCATGGCCGGACTGTTTTCTACCGAGGTCATGACGTAGCTTTCCGGCTTGCCAAGCTGTCTGGCCACCAGTGCGGATGCTTTTTTGGCGAGCTGCCTGGCGCTGTCCACCGGCAGGTTCTGGTTGGTCTGGATTTTAAGGTAGGGCATGGGAGCACTATCCTCAGGGGTTGCAGTATTGCTTTACCTGGTTATTCGCCTCGGTGATGCGCCGCTGGCGGTCCTCTTCAGTGAGGCGTATGACTTCACCTTCGGGTGTTAGGTAGCGCTTTATACCACCCTTCTGCAGTTTGGCAAGGTTGTTTTCAGCGGTAATGCAGTTTTTCTCATTGATTTCACTGTCTTTTTTCTTGATAGCTTCGTCTTCCTCCTGCCTGGCGCGACGTTCTTCGAAGGCCTCGAGTCTCTCCTGCAGCCGCTTCTGATCCTCGTGAATGGTCTCCTGCGATTCCGCAGGGGGTGGAGCACCCTGAATTTTCTGGGTGGTAATACCGCCCGGTGGCGGCGTCTGGGTATACTGAACTTCGCCGGTTTTATCAGTCCACTTGTAAATGTCTCCTAATGCGGGGGATTGCAGTAGCAGCATGGCGATGAGCAGGGTGGTTGTCCGCAGCCATCTGCGTGACACCGGGGGAGCGTAAAATGGCTTCATTAGGCGAGCTATCCTGTTAGAAATCTGCACTAATAGTAAGGTTGCGCAGGCTGCAGGACAAGTTATCAGGTCACACATTGAATATCCGTCCGGCATTACTGTCGGGGGCAGCGTAGCATGGCGGGAATCCCTTGACCTTTACTTTGAATATCAGTACTTTCTCATGTTTCAAGAAAGCGACCGAATCGCCCGTTTCCCGGGCTTTTTTTTACGCAGTCAGAAAATAAAGCGGTTTACGGCAGGAGTAAGGATTGGTGGAACTCACAGGCGCGGAAATCTTTGTGCGCTCGCTGGAAGCAGAAGGGGTTGAATATATATTCGGTTACCCCGGTGGTGCCGTGTTGCATATCTATGATGCCCTGTACACACAGGACAAGGTGCAGCATATTCTGGTGCGTCATGAGCAGGCGGCTACACATGCCGCCGATGGCTATGCCCGTTCAAGCGGAAAACCCGGCGTGGTACTTGTGACTTCAGGTCCGGGTGCAACCAATGCTGTGACTGGCATTGCCACAGCGTATATGGATTCCATTCCCCTGGTGGTCTTTACCGGCCAGGTACCGACACACCTGATCGGGAATGATGCCTTCCAGGAAGCGGATAACATCGGTATTACGCGTCCCTGTGTAAAACACAATTTCCTGGTGAAGGACGTCAACGATCTGGCCGAGACGATCAAGAAGGCGTTTTATGTCGCGACCACGGGGCGTCCCGGCCCGGTGGTGGTGGATATTCCCAAGGATATTACCGCCGATAAAGCCGGATTCAGCTACCCAGACAGGGTAAATATGCGCTCCTACAACCCGGTGCATGTCGGACATACCGGACAGATCAGGCGTGCAGTGAAGCTGATGCAGACCGCCAGACGGCCGATACTCTATACCGGTGGTGGCGTGATTCTGGGGAATGCTGCAGAGTCGCTCACCGAGCTGGCAAAGATCATGAATTTTCCCGTCACCAATACCCTGATGGGGCTGGGTGCCTACCCGGCCACTGATTCGCAGTTTGTCGGCATGCTCGGTATGCACGGTACCTATGAAGCCAACATGGCGATGCACCACTGTGATGTGCTGATTGCCGTCGGTGCGCGTTTCGATGACCGTGTGACCGGCCATATCGAAAAATTCTGCCCGAATGCGACCATCGTGCACGTTGATATCGATCCCGCGAGTATTTCCAAGAACGTCAAGGTGGATGTGCCAATCGTGGGCTGTGTCGATAATGTGCTGAAGGCGATGCTGAACGAGATCAAGCACAATGATGTGCATTCAGATGCCGTGGCACTGAAGGAATGGTGGCAGCAGATCGATGAATGGCGCTCGAAGGATTGTCTGAAATATGATCACGCCAGCGAGAAAATCAAGCCACAATTCGTGGTGGAAACGCTTTATAAGCTAACCGGCGGGGACGCCTTCATCACATCCGACGTCGGGCAACACCAGATGTGGGCCGCGCAGTTTTACAAATTTGACAAACCACGACGCTGGATTAACTCGGGTGGCCTGGGCACGATGGGGTTTGGTCTGCCGGCAGCCATGGGTGTGCAGTTTGCGCATCCGGATGCCACGGTGGCATGTATAACCGGAGAGGGCAGTATCCAGATGTGTATCCAGGAACTGTCGACCTGCACACAATACTCACTGCCGGTGAAGATCATAAACCTCAATAACGGTTACCTGGGCATGGTGCGCCAGTGGCAGGAGTTCTTTTACCAAAAGCGCTATGCCATGTCTTATATGGAATCCCTGCCGGACTTTGTGAAGCTGGCCGAAAGCTATGGTCATGTGGGTATGCAAGTTACCCGCCCGGGTGATGTTGAAGGTGCCCTTGATGAAATGTTGAAGCTGAAAGACCGGCTGGTTTTTATGGATTTCCTGACTGACAGGGAAGAAAATGTGTACCCGATGATTCCGGCCGGTGGTGGTCAGAACGAGATGATCCTGATTTAAGATGCGGCATATTATTTCCATATTGATGGAGAACGAGGCGGGTGCCCTGTCACGGGTTGCCGGGCTGTTTTCCGCGCGCGGTTATAACATCGAGTCGTTGACTGTCGCACCGACTGAAGACCCGTCACTGTCACGCATGACGCTGGTCACCCGTGGTACGGAAGAAATAATCGAGCAGATTACCAAGCAGCTACACAAGCTGATTGATGTTGTAAAGCTGATGGACATGACCGAGGGTCCGCACATCGAACGTGAGATGATGCTGGTCAAGGTAGTGGCCGAGGGTGACCGGCGTAATGAACTGAAACGCCTGTCGGATATTTTTCGCGGCCGCATCATCGATGTCACGGACAAGACCTATACGATCGAGCTGACAGGTGCCGGTGACAAACTGGATGCCTTCATACAGACACTGGATAGTGGCGTCATTATCGAGGTGGTACGTTCCGGTGTATCCGGAATCGCACGTGGTGATCGTGCACTGAAACTTTGAGCTGAGTTTAATCAACCAACGCCTGACTGACGGCGTCAATAACAGGTAACCCACAGGTAAAGAACATGAATATTTACTACGACAAAGACGCGGACCTCTCCATTATACAGGGCCTGAAAGTCACTATCATCGGCTATGGTTCGCAGGGTCATGCCCATGCCAATAACCTGAAAGAGTCCGGTGTCGATGTAACCGTGGGCTTGCGTCCCGGGTCTATCTCCGAGGCCAAGGCAAGGAAATCCGGTCTTACCGTAAAGCCCGTTGATGATGCCGTCGAGGGGGCAGACGTGGTGATGGTGCTGGCGCCTGATGAACACCAGGCACGCTTGTATCGTGACAGCATTGCACCCAACATCAAGCAAGGTGCTGCACTGGCTTTCGCTCACGGATTCAATATTCACTACCAGCAAATCGAGCCGCGTGCCGATCTCGATGTCATTATGATCGCACCGAAAGGACCCGGTCACCTGGTACGTTCCACCTATACCAATGGCGCCGGCGTCCCCAGCCTGATTGCTGTTTATCAGGACGCCAGCGGACGCTCGAAGGAAATCGCCTTGTCCTATGCATCAGCCAATGGCGGTGGCCGTGCCGGTGTTATTGAAACCACCTTCCAGGAAGAAACAGAAACCGATCTGTTCGGTGAACAGGCAGTGCTTTGTGGCGGTGCGACTTCGCTGGTACAGGCCGGATTCGAGACACTGGTGGAAGCCGGTTATGCACCGGAAATGGCCTATTTTGAATGCCTGCATGAGCTGAAGCTGATCGTTGACCTGATGTATGAAGGTGGTATTGCCAACATGCGTTATTCCATTTCCAATACGGCTGAGTACGGCGATTTGACCCGTGGACCGCGTGTGGTTAATACTGCAACCAAACAGGAAATGCGCCGTATACTCGATGAAATCCAGAACGGTGAATTTGCGCGTGAGTTTATTCTCGAGAACCAGGCCGGTGCGGCCACGTTAAAAGCGAAACGACGCATTGGACGTGAGCACCCGATTGAAATAGTCGGTGCGAAGCTGCGTAGCATGATGTCCTGGATTAACGAGGGCAAGATCGTCGACAAGAACGTTAACTGAGGTCGTTTTACTTCATAACACGCTGTCTTTAGAAGTGAGTATGAGACCGTGAGTCGTAACCCATGATTGCACGTGAGGGGATGGCGCCACTGGCAGCGATGATACTGGCAGGCGTGCTGGTACTGCATTTTATCGGCTTGCCACAATCGCTGGTTTTCTGGGCGCTGGCGCTGCTGGTACTGGTATTGTTTCGTGACCCGGAGCGCGATATACCATCGCAACCCCTGGCTGTTGTCAGCCCGGCTGATGGCAAGGTCACATCAATCAGTGCAATGTATGACCCCTACTTGCTCAGAGAGAGCATCCGCGTGACGATACAGATGCCTCCCTATGGTGTGTTTACAACGCGCAGTCCGATCGAGGGCAAAGTACTCGAGCCACCGAACTTTCCGGCAGATGACAATATACCGCATGGCGTCTGGTTGCAGTCGGATGAGGGTGATGATGTGGTGATGGTTATGACGCGTGGACCTCTGAAAAATGAACCGCGCTGCTATATTCGCTTTGGAGATCGTATCGGTCAGGGCAAGCGTTGTGGATTTGTGCACCTGGGTGGCAGGGTCGAGATCTATTTACCGGAACGCAGCCGGCTGGTTGTCAAGGAAGGTGATGTGGTGCAGAGTGGTTCCGATATTATTGCCAAAATGGTACATACCTGACAATGCAGGATACTGAAAGTACGAAGCAGGAAACCAGCCAGCAGAGATCCCGTCGCGGAATTTACCTGCTGCCCAATATGATTACCACCGCGGCTATGTTTTCCGGCTTTTATGCGATTGTGGCCGCCATGGACGGGCGTTTTGAAGCCGCCGCCGTGGCAATCTTTATCGCCATGGTGCTGGATGGTCTGGATGGTCGTGTTGCCCGTCTGACAAAAACCCAGAGTGATTTCGGGGTAGAGTACGACAGTCTTTCGGACATGGTCTGTTTTGGTCTGGCCCCGGCACTGGTTGTGTACGAGTGGTCCCTGAGGTCCATGACCAGTGTCGGTTGGGCCAAGCTGGGCTGGCTCGCCGCTTTTATTTATGCTGCCAGTGCCGCCTTGCGTCTGGCACGGTTTAATTCCCAGGTGGCAACCGCCGAAAAGGCCTATTTCAGGGGCTTGCCCAGCCCGTCCGCCGCCGGGGTACTGGCCGGCATGGTGTGGGCAGCAACCGACACGGGCCTGACGGGTGAGAGCCTGGTGTATGTTGCCTTTGTATTGACCATTGCGATGGGCTTGTTGATGGTCAGTAACATACGCTATTACAGTTTCAAGGAAATTAACTTCAAAAACAGGGTGCCCTTCGTGGCTGTCCTGATTGTGGTGCTGGTGTATGTCTTTGCATCCATCGACCCGCCGAAGGTGCTGTTTTCCGGTTTTCTGATTTACGCCATATTCGGGATTGTTTACACACTGGTGGGTATCCGCAGTCGGCGCAGGGCCAGAAAACGCGTCGAATAGTGCCTTGCCTCACGGGGGATGGAAAACCGGCCGTCTTTCATCTATAGTTCCAGACCATGAGTTGTTACATGCACACAGCCCGTGTTTCCCTACAGACCCCCTTGGCGGGTCTGCTGTTGTTGTCCCTCCTGCGACTGCTGCCTTCGGGCAGATAAAATCATGCCTGGCGAGGTGATACGCGCTTCCTATTTCCAAGATCCAGCAGCCGCTAAACGGCAGGTTTGTTATGCTGGGTACAGTCGATACTGAATGACAGCTGTCCATTAACACCGGCCGCTGTCCTTGACGGAGTCGAACGATGAGCAGTCATGACAAGTTAACTATTTTTGACACCACGTTACGTGATGGTGAGCAGAGTCCCGGGGCCTCCATGACCCGGGACGAGAAAGTGCGTATAGCCAGGGCGCTGGAGCGTATGCGCGTGGATGTGATTGAGGCCGGTTTCCCGGTTGCCAGTCCGGGTGACTTTGAAGCGGTTCAGGCGGTTGCCAGGGCCGTCTCGGACAGTACAGTCTGCGGACTGGCGCGCGCCCTTGACAAGGATATTGATCGTGCCGGCGAGGCCTTGAAGCCGGCCGCATCGGCACGTATTCATACCTTCATCGCAACCTCGCCCATTCATATGGAGATGAAATTGCGTATGGAGCCGGAACAGGTGATTGAACAGGCGGTGCGTGCGGTAAAACGGGCACGGCAATATACCGATAATGTCGAATTCTCTCCGGAGGATGCCGGCCGTTCAGAAACGGATTTCCTGTGTCGGGTTCTGGAGGCGGTCATCGATGCCGGCGCGAATACAGTCAACATTCCGGATACCGTGGGTTATAACCTGCCACACCAGTTTGGTGAATTGATACGCAAGCTGATTGAACGGGTCCCCAATTCAGACAAGGCGGTTTTTTCCGTGCACTGTCACAACGACCTTGGACTTGCTGTCGGCAATTCCCTGTCTGCCGTTCTGAATGGTGCGCGCCAGGTTGAATGTACCATCAATGGACTGGGTGAGCGTGCCGGCAATGCCGCGCTGGAAGAAGTGGTGATGTCGGTACAGACCCGCCAGGATATTTTTCCCTGCAAGACCGATCTGGATACCTCGCAGATTATGACCTGTTCGCGCCTGGTGTCCGGCATCACGGGCTTTGCCGTGCAGCCCAACAAGGCCATTGTCGGTGCTAACGCTTTTGCACATGAATCGGGGATACATCAGGACGGTGTGCTAAAAAGCCGCGAGACCTACGAAATCATGCGTGCGCAGGATGTCGGCTGGGCAGCTAATCGTATCGTGCTCGGTAAACATTCCGGCCGCAATGCCTTTCGTACCCGCTTGAAGGATCTGGGTATCGAATTCGAGTCCGAGGAAGAACTCAATGATGCCTTCTCTCGCTTCAAGGACCTGGCTGACAAGAAGCACGAGATCTTTGATGAAGACCTGCAGGCACTGGTGACCGAGTCCGGGCTGGAATCGGAGAATGACTGGCTCAAGCTGGTATCTCTCAAGGTTTGCTCTGAAACCGGTGAAACACCCCATGCCAATGTGACTCTGTGGCTGGATGGCGAGGAGCAGCAGGTTTCCCGTTCAGGCAGTGGACCGGTAGATGCCGCCTTCAAGGCGATTGAAGCACTGGTGAACAGCAGTACCGAGCTGGAGCTTTATTCCGTGAATAATATAACCAGTGGCACGGACTCACAGGGCGAAGTGACGGTACGGCTGAAACTGGACGGCCGTATTGTCAACGGGCAGGGGGCTGATACGGACATTGTTATCGCTTCTGCAAAGGCCTATGTCAACGCGGTCAACAAGATAATACAGCCGCAAGCCCGTGCACACCCGCAGTTGGGTGATGTCTGAAGACAGGAACTATGAACAGTAATTTGCGACATGAATATCTGAAGGCGATGGGCGTCCAGCAATGGGTGGCACGCAACAGCGATGCCGATAGCTATACTGGTATCGCTGCTGCGGGGCCAAAAGTCGAGCAAGTGCCGGTTGATGCACTGGACTGGCAGACACTTGAGGCCCAGGTGTCAGCGTGTACCCGATGTGTGTTGCATGAGAGCCGTACACAAACCGTGTTCGGGACGGGTAATCGAGATGCAGACTGGATGATTATCGGTGAGGCGCCGGGTGCCGATGAGGACAGACAGGGCGAGCCGTTTGTTGGCCGTGCCGGGCAACTGTTAAATGAAATGCTGTACGCAGCCGGATACCGGCGCAATGATGTGTATATTGCCAATATTCTGAAGTGCCGACCACCGGGGAATCGCGATCCGTCCGCAGATGAGGTTGCGTGTTGCCAGCTTTACCTGCAGCAGCAGATTGCACTGATACAACCGAAGCTGATACTGGCCGTGGGCCGTATTGCGGCGCATAACCTGTTACACACGACTACGCAGGTGGGACGTTTGAGGGGGACGGTGCATCACTATGGCGAACAGAGAATTCCCCTGATTGTGACCTATCACCCGGCCTATCTGTTGCGCTCGCCACTGGAAAAGCGCAAAGTGTGGGAAGACCTGCAATTCGCACAAGCTGTCCATGAATAGCAACTTGCCGGCCAGGCAGGCAACTACTGACTATGAGCGCCATATTAAAAGAGCCTGCCCTGGAATTCCGGCCAATGCAGAAAGAAGACCTGTCGCAGGTCATTGAGGTCGAACGTCAGAGCTACCCTCATCCCTGGACGCAAATGATTTTTAGCGACTGTCTGCAGTCGGGCTACAGCTGCTGGGTATGTGGTCGGCGCGGCATTATTGAGGCCTATGGCATACTCAGTATTGCCGCCGGCGAGTCCCATCTGCTTAACATCTGTGTACGCCAGGAAGCCCGCCAGCAGGGCATTGGCAGGAAGATGCTCCGTCACCTGGTATCAGTCGCACGCCGACATGAGGCCGAAGTGATTTTCCTGGAGGTTCGTCTATCCAATACCCCGGCACGCGCACTGTATGAGGGCGAGGGATTCAATGAGCTGGGCAATCGACGTGACTACTACCCGGCAGGTGACGGCCGTGAAGACGCCTTGATTTTTGCGCGAACACTATAGATCCTGACGACGTTTTACCTGCTATCAGGTAGAATACGCGCCTTTCAGATTTCCAATTTCCCTGACTGATATGAGTGATCTCAAACACGAGGTGGCACGACGCCGTACCTTTGCCATTATTTCCCACCCGGATGCGGGTAAAACCACGCTGACAGAAAAGCTGTTGTTGTTTGGCGGGGCTATCCAGCTGGCCGGTACAGTAAAAGGCCGCAAGGCTGCACGACATGCGACATCTGACTGGATGGAGCTGGAAAAGCAGCGCGGTATCTCGGTGACATCATCCGTCATGCAGTTTCCCTATGGCGATGCCATCATCAACCTGCTGGATACACCGGGCCATGAAGATTTTTCAGAGGACACTTACCGCACATTGACGGCTGTCGATTCAGCGTTAATGGTGATCGACTGTGCCAAAGGTGTAGAACAGCGCACCATCAAACTAATGGATGTCTGTCGGCTGCGTGATACGCCGATCTTTACATTTATTAATAAACTCGATCGGGAAGGTCGTGACCCGATTGAATTGCTGGATGAGATTGAAGAGATACTGAAGATCAAGTGTGCGCCGATTACCTGGCCGATCGGTATGGGCAAGCGATTCATGGGTATCTATCACATATTGAATGATGCGGTTCATCTTTATGAGCCGGGCAAGAATAGTGAGCGCCAGGACGTCAAAATCGTCGAATGCCTGGATAATCCGCAGCTGGATGAAATACTGGGTGATCATGCAGCCGAATTGCGCGATGAAATTGAACTGGTGCAGGGGGCCAGTCACGAGTTTGATGTGCAAGCCTATTTGAAGGGTGAGCTGACACCGGTGTCGTTTGGTTCCGCGATCAATAATTTTGGTGTCAATGAATTACTGGAGCAATTTGTCAAAACGGCACCTTCACCACTGCCACGTAATACCACCAGCCGTGAAGTGGACCCGGTAGAGGAAAAATTCTCGGGTTTCGTATTCAAGATCCAGGCAAACATGGATCCGGCACACCGTGACCGGATTGCTTTCCTGAGGATTTGCTCTGGCAGCTACCATAAGGGGATGAAGATGCATCATGTCCGCATCAGGCGTGATGTGCAGGTTTCCAATGCAGTGACATTTCTCGCCTCAGACAGGGGGCATGTTGATAAGGCCTATAGCGGCGATATTATTGGTTTGCATAACCACGGCACCATTCGTATTGGCGATACCTTCAGTCAGGGAGAGGAGCTGAAGTTTACCGGTATCCCGAATTTTGCACCGGAGATATTCAGACGCGCCATCCTGAAGGATCCGCTACGCATGAAGGCATTGCAGAAAGGGCTTGATCAGTTGTGCGAGGAAGGTGCAACGCAGTTATTCAGGCCGTTAAAGAGCAATGAACTGATCCTTGGAGCGGTGGGTATACTGCAGTTTGATGTGGTGGCGCACCGGCTTAAGGATGAGTACGGTGTGGAATGCCAGTTTGAGTCGGTTTCTGTTGCCACAGCGCGCTGGATTGAGTGTCACGACGACGCCATGATCGAGCGTTTTCGTATCAGAGCCTACGATAACCTGGGTGAGGATCAGAGTGGATCACTGGTTTATATTGCGCCGACACGGGTGAACCTGGATCTGGCGATTGAGAAATGGCCTGAAATCGAGTTCCACTCCACAAGAGAACACTAGAAGTCGATCCAGCTGATGATGTGTTCTTCCAGCTGTTCTGTGGAGACTGTGTTTTCATTAACGGTGCGTCCACGTACCGAGATGTGTGCTTCATGAATGGTTTCCGGGTCACCTGATACAAGCGGATGCCACCATTCCAGGCCTTTTCCTTCGGCCAGGCGCCGGTAGGCGCAGGTAGTGGGTAACCAGTTGTACGGGTTGCTACCCGTTGGGGAAAGCAGCAGGCAATCCTTTACCAGTGTCCTGCGTTGCGAATAGTTTGTGCAGCGGCATGTTTTGCAGTCCAGCAACCGGCATGCGACATTTGTATAAAAGTACAAGCCGGTGTCTATATCTTCCAGCTTATGCAGACAGCAGCGACCGCACCCGTCACACAGTGATTCCCATTCTTGAGATGACATCTCATTAAGTGACTTTGTGTTCCAGAATGCGTGTTCCTCTTTAACCATGTGATTAACTTATTGCTTGCTGTAACGTAATGCTATCTCGGCAGGTGTCGGGCTTATGTAGGTTTGTCTGTACAGATCGTTTAGTTTGTAGTTGTTTGCTAGTCGTTTGATAAATTGTAGAGCTGTCACCAGTTCCTCCGGATTCCCTCTGTATTTTCTGATCTCTGTATTTAACATTGCTGTTTCATCGCTGCTAATTAAGGAAGAAAGCTGCTGTTGTAATTCGGTGAGTATCCTTGCGTGATCCTCGTATGTCAGTGGTGTTTTCAGGTAATTCTGAAATAGTTCCAGATAATTGTACGTTGCTTCATGTGTCAAAGGCTCATGCAGACCTGAAATCATCATTGACAGTGCCTCATCTGCTCCGGCGTTGTGTGCTGCCAGCATCAAACGATGTGTCGTGTGAAAATCCATGAGACGGCTGACCGTTTTCGGACCTGCAAATGATTGATGCCAGCGTGCCAGTGAAAATGCTCGTTCCAGAAAATTATCTTTTGTTTCTACCAGATCCAACTGCGTTTCATCTATGACAGGCAAATAGGGTAGAGCATGGATAATCTCTCTGGCATAGATACCCGATCCTGCACTGGTTCCGTCATCCGAACGTATGTTGGTGTCCGAAATTCCGCAACTTGGCGACTTGCTTTTAAAAATGTAACCGCAGAAGGTGCGCGTACGAGCGGTCTGCCGCTGGCCATAGGTTTGCAAGGCTGTAGTTACATTTTGCACATGGTCATTAACACTGACAGCGTGAAGTTCGCTATCCAATATACGTAGTTGTATAGGCACACGGGGTACACCCATGCCAATGGCTACCTCAGGACAGATAGGGAATATGTCAAAATGCTCATTAAGAACCGCTGAAATGAACGAGTGGTGCTTGTTGTTGCCGTCGTAACGGACATTCTCTCCGAGTAGACAGCTGCTAACCCCCAATATCGGTTGCTTGCGGTTCATGTCGATGTCAATTTAAAGTCAGCTGTATGAATCTCAAGCAGGGTACAGGTTGTATATCAAGCACAATATGTAGGGTATTAACTAAGACAGCCACTCAACATAAAGTGTCTGCTCAAGTTGAACAACACTAACCACTTGAAAACAAATAACAAAAAAGGTATAAAAGCAATTATATAAAAACAACACAAAAAATGCAGTTTTTGCGTGGCTGAGATATCACCGCATCTATTATGAAGAGGAGCTGCTATATGCAAAACAATAACTATAAATCACTTACCCAATTCTACGATCAGCTCGTGACTGAATTCAACGAAGAGACAGGGGTGATGTGGTGTTACGCCAATCCGAGTCCGCGCCCATGTTTTACCCCGCAGTTGCTTGAAGACCTAATTAAATTTTTACAAGTAGTAAGGAATAAGAATGCAAGTGATATCCGCTCCGGGATCTCACCATCAATAAAATACTTGATACTTGGCTCGTATAAACCTGGGGTTTTTAGCCTAGGTGGTGATCTGGACCTCTTTGTAAGATCTATCAAGGAGAGAGATAGAGAACGCCTTCATGACTATATGAAGCTAAGTATTGATGTTCTTTTTGGAACGCATACTAATATGGATGTGCCGCTTACGACAATTGCATTAATAAGGGGAAACGCACTAGGTGCAGGGTTTGAGGGTGCATTAGCATGTGACTATTTAATAGCTGAGAAGAGCGTGCAATTAGGTTTTCCAGAAGTACTGTTTAATATGTTCCCGGGTATGGGAGCTTATAGTTTTCTCTCTCGTAGAATAAGTCCCGTACAGGTAGAGAAAATGATATTAAGCGGCAGAATATATTCAGCTGAAGAGCTTTATGAGATAGGTGTGGTTGATGTCATAGCAAATGATGGTGAAGGTGTAGATGAAGTAAATAAGTTTGTAAGAAAACATGAGAAAAATAGGAACACAAGGGCGTCTTTGTTAAAAATACGCAATAGGGTGAATCCTGTGAGTTATGATGAATTGATTGATATAGGTGAGATATGGGTCGAAGCCGCAATGTCTCTTACATCAAGAGAGTTGAAAGTGATGGCGCGCCTAGTTAGGTCGCAAGATAAGATGGCAAAGACATTAGCGCAAACAGCCACGACACTTCGCGAAAAGAGTGGGTAGCAGCGCGGGATATATTCTGCTGTTATTATTTTTTCTCTATTAGCAGACTGTTATAAAGCTTGCTTAGGTATTTCAATAAGCAGTTCTCAGTCTCATGGAAAATATCAGATGCTTCTTTCAGGGTTTGAATATATTCGATGTCATCGGCGTGGAGATTCTGATTGTTTTTACACTGACTGTGTAGCTTTGATGCACCAACACTTCCAGAACTACCTTTCATCGCATGCAGTAACTCCCTAAATATGTCATATTGTTTGTTAGATACAGCTAATTCCATATGTGATAATTGTTCCTTGGTGTCAGTCAGATAGCCGCTGATCAATGTTGGAATAAAGTTGTTGTCATCAGTGAGGCTATTTAGGCTCTCAAGCGTTTGATAATCAATTATAGGTAATTCAGCTGTGGCGTTCTCTTCGGGTAAATTAGTCACATGCTCGCTATCTGTTTCGTTTTCATCGCTGATTTTATTAGATAAGGTGTGTATAGATTTAAGTAGCTTGTTTACATCAATGGGTTTTGTGAGATAAGCACTTACATTTGCATCTTGACATTCCCTCAATGCCTCTGTTGTAACATTGGCAGTTAGTATGATGATAGGAATTCTTTCATTGTTGTTGGTGGAGAAATTATAAATTTTAGCTGCTTCAATACCCCCCATAACAGGCATCTGCATATCCATTATTATCAAATCAAAGGTGTTGCCTTCTAGGGCATCCAGAGCCTCTTGTCCATTGTTTACGATATATGGATGATGATCACCTCGCTCAAGTATCTTTTTGATAACAAGCTGATTTGTTTTGTTGTCTTCTGCAACTAGAATCCTGGAACCTGTAACAGATTGTCCATTTGAATAACTTCTGGCCGAATACCTATTAGAGTTGTTGTCTATAACGCTAATTCCTGATGAATGCAGTGCGTTAAAGAGATTGGACATGTTCAGAGGGTATTTAATGATGCTCGTGTAACCACTTAGGTGTTCGTCATCCGAATCTGAAATTGAGCCTAGATTATCTATTAGTAGTATAGGTGTGTTATTTGTTTCTGGGTATGAATGAACTATTTCAGGGAAAGACAATAGACAATTACTAATGCGACTGGATTCGGCAATAATGATGTTGAAGGCATCAGGAACATTGGTCTGTGATAGAGCGCTGATAATGGAATCAGTCTTGGATACCGTGGTATGGTCAATCTTCCATGAAGATAGTACAGTACAAAGCTCTTGTAACTGTTCAGTGGCAATTACAAATACATGTAAACTTTGAAGAACTTCCAGATTGTTAATAGAGTTGGAAGATGTCTGTTTTTTAAAACACACTTGTGCCCAAAAAGTGCTTCCCTTGTGGGGTATGCTATGGACACCAATATCACCGCCCATCAACTCTATTATCTGTTTGGAGATGGTTGTGCCCAGACCTGTTCCACCAAATTTACGGGTTGTAGTGCTGTCTGCCTGTGTGAAACTATCAAAAATAGAGTCCTGGGCATCAACTGGTATTCCAATGCCTGTGTCTATGACTTCAAACTTAATGCTGGCGGTAGTTTTATTATCTGATGTGGTTGTCACCTTTAATTTGACTCCACCTATTTCCGTAAACTTTATGGCATTGCCAATAAGATTAATAAGAACCTGTCTCAGATGGTGTGGATCACCAACTAATTCATATGGTGTAGCCGGAGAAATATTATAGGTAAGTGTAATATTCTTGGTCTCAGCCTGGATCTTTAACATTGAGATTGTATTATTTACAAGGCTATGAAGGTCAAAATCAGTTTCCTCGATACTGAATCTTCCGGCCTCAATTTTGGAAATATCAAGGATATCTTCAATTAGTGACAATAAAGTGTTTGCTGATGCCTTTAATGTTGTAGTTAGCTCTTTTTGATCATTTGTAAGGGGTGTATCCGTCAGAAGATCGCTCATCCCTATGACTCCATTAAGTGGAGTGCGTATTTCATGGCTCATATTGGCTAGAAACTCACTTTTTGATTTGTTTGCCTCTTCCGCGGCAGCTTTTGCTTTTGTTAACTTACCTAGGAGCACAGAGAAAAATATTGGCAGGACTATTAGTCCAATAAGAAGGCCTATGCCAGCAGTTCTCTGTTCAACCCAGTAGTCAGTAGTCAGAATTACTGCAGTAAATTCAACAACTCCAATTATAGTGCCAGCAAGTAAGTATTTCTGTCCGAATCGCATGCCGTAACCGATGATTAGCCATAAGTAGACAGAGAAACATAGTGTTGCTTCATCACCTCCAATGTGTAAGGTAAATGAAAGTAAAGTAAGGTCAGATAACAGTGTAAAGGAGCGGCGAGTATGTGATGTGCCGGGAGTAAACTTAAATGAATATAAAATTAGTATTGCAGTAAAATCATAGATTGTGAGAAAGCCAATAGGTTGTTCAAGAATGTTGGCCTGTTTTGTTATATAGTAGTGTAATGAAAAATATACTGTTATTGCAGAGAGAATTACTAACCGTATAACTGCCTGTTGAAACTCACCATTTGATCGAGAATCTGGGAACTCAAAAAGAATTCTAGGTAATTCAATTGCTCTATGCATTGCATGGCCTACTTGCCATTAGTATTTGTCAGTTTTTCCATCGGCGTGTCAGGCAGCATACCCTGTATTTTTACCACGGTATCCAGCTGTTCCTTGAATGCATCAAAACATTCAGGATCGAAGTGTTTTCCACGGTGGTTCTCCATGTGATCAAGCGCAGCCTCCATTGACCAGGCATTTTTGTATGGGCGTTCAGATACCAGTGCGTCATATACGTCGGCGACAGAAACGATCCGTGCTTCTATTGGTATTTCAGTGCCTTTCTTCCCGTACGGGTAACCTGTGCCATCAAATTTCTCATGGTGACCGAGTGCTATAACGCTACCCATTTGCAGGAACTTGGACGGGCTGTCCTTAAGAATTTCATACCCAATCACCGTATGATCCTTCATGATTTCGAACTCTTCTGCCGTGAGTTTTCCCGGTTTCAGTAAAATGTCGTCACGGATGCCGATCTTTCCTATGTCATGCATGGGGGCAGCCATCTCGATCACTTCTGCTTCCTCCATGGAAAAACCAAGGTGTTCAGCAATGACACGTGAATATTTGGCCATGCGGATAACATGATTCCCGGTGTCTTCGTCTCTATATTCACCGGCGCGTGCAAGGCGGAGCAGCGTCTCACGTTCGCGTAGCCGGATCTCGCTGGTGGACTCGGCCACACGACGTTCCAGCCAGCGCGAACGGTCACTGATGATTTTGTATTGCTGGTGTTGCATGAGCAGGTTACTGCAACGTGCACGACATTCATGATGGTCGACAGGTTTCATCAGGAAGTCTGTTGCACCCGCTTCCAGGGCTTCATATCGGACTGTCCGGTCCTCGATGGAGGTGACCATTATTACAGGTACATGGGACGATGATGTGACGGAGCGGAGCCTCTTGATGAATTCGATGCCATTTATTTCAGGCATCTTATAATCGACCAGTATCAGGTCGGTGGGATGGTCTGATGCCCATTGAAGTGCCTCTAACGGATTGGCAAATGCCTCTACAGTGAGGTTTTCTTCTATGGAGCCAACCAGTTGTTGCAGGATTCGCCGGCTGGTTAATTGGTCATCGATGATCAGGATAGTTGCCATTTGTACACTCAATTTGCACGTAAAGTTTCAGCTTCAGGCCCTTCTTGTCATTCCCTGACCATGTTTGATCCTTCAGTTGTGTTGCAGGTACCGCGTAAGCAACTGAATATCAAAAAGAAAATTATGCGGCTTTGGTCTGCTTAAAATTTAACGGCCACCAGAAAAAAAACCTGAGTAATCAACAAGCTGTCATCAGACGCAAAGAGGGGGAGGGGTTGCTGATGGAAGGAAAACAATCACCATGAGACCTTCATAATGATCAAGATAGCTACTGTCAATTGCTTTGCGGCCAGGGGCGTTGTCAGTACAATACCGTCAAAATTAATACTAAAGGTTTGAAATGGAATCCGGAAATGGACATGAAAATGAATCGAAGTCGCCATCCTTTCTCAGCGTGCTTGGGAGTGTGCTGGCGAGCATGTTTGGTGTGCAGAGTAACCGCAAGCGAGAGCGGGACTTCACCCATGGGAAGCCATCACAGTACATTATTATAGGCTTACTTGTGACGGTTGCGTTTATCCTGGCCGTATGGGGAGTGGTCAGTCTTGTGATGCAGCTGGCAGGTGTTTAGCTCATAAAGACTGTATTTTCTGTTGCTGTCCCTGCAGACTGCCTATAGCATTCCTGAGTTCTGAAGCCTTTACCTGTTCTTTTTCCACGACTGCTGCAGGTGCCTTATCTACAAAACTGGCGTTTGACAGTTTATTTTCACAGCGTTCCAGTTCGTTGACCTTTTTTTCAAGTTCTCTCGCAAGGCGGGCTACCTCGGCTTCCTTGTCAATGAGTCCTGCAAGCGGGATTAACAATTTCATCTCGTCAACCAGAGCAGTTGAAGATTCAGGTGCCTCGTCCTCGTCATTCAACCATGTTGCGCTTTTTACACGACCGACGCTAATTAAATAGTGCAGGTTGTTGTCGAGCCTTTCTTTATCAGTAGAGGAACCGCCCTGTAGCAGTACCGGGAGCATTTTCCGTGGATCTATATTCATGCCACTGCGGATTTTTCGAATACCAATAATAAAATCCCTGATCCATTCAATCTCGCTGCTGGCATCATGGTCAATCTTGTCAGGGGCTGCCACGGGATAGGGCTGGCGCATAATCGTGTCACCCTCAACACCTGCCAGAGGAGCCATGCGTTGCCAGATTTCCTCGCTAATGTAGGGCGTCAATGGATGGATCAGCCGTAATACTGTTTCCATGACCTGTACAAGCGTCCTGCGTGTGCCTCGCAAAGCTGCTGCCGTACTTTCCGGGTTAGTAAGTACCGGTTTTGATAATTCAAGGTACCAGTCACAATATTCATCCCATATGTAAGTATAGATAGCCTGTGCGGCCAGATCGAAGCGGTAACTTTCCATGCCATTGATGACTTCCTGCTCCGTGTGTTGCAGCAGAGAGAGGATCCAGCGATCAGCGGCACTTAACAGGACGTCACCACCGTTCTGGCCGCAATCCTCGCCTTCTGTGTTCATCAGCACATAACGTGCAGCATTCCACAGTTTGTTACAAAAATTCCGGTAGCCTTCGATGCGGCCCAGATCAAAATTTATATCGCGACCGGTAGAGGCGAGTGCTGCAAAGGTAAAGCGCAAGGCATCAGTGCCAAACGCCGGGATGCCGTCAGGGAAGTCCTTACGGGTGATTTTATCGATCTTGTCAGCCATTTTTGGCTGCATGAGCCCCGCGCGTCGTTTGGCAACCAGTGTTTCCAGTTCAATGCCGTCGATCAGGTCAATCGGGTCCAGTACATTGCCCTTGGACTTGGACATTTTCTGTCCGTGTGCATCACGTAC
This sequence comes from Pseudomonadota bacterium, assembly GCA_039714975.1. Taxonomy (GTDB): domain Bacteria; phylum Pseudomonadota; class Gammaproteobacteria; order UBA9214; family UBA9214; genus UBA9214. The sequence goes on along the minus strand of JBDLIH010000001.1, from coordinate 17,985 downwards.
CAGGCCATGAATGTAAATCTCCCGGAACGGAATATCATCCATGAACCTGAGACCCATCATAATCATGCGGGCAACCCAGAAGAAAATAATGTCGAAACCGGTGACCAGTACGCTTGTCGGGTAAAAGGTCTTCAGTGCATCGGTCTTGTTTGGCCATCCCAGGGTGCTGAATGGCCATAGCGCTGATGAAAACCAGGTATCGAGTACATCTTCATCCTGTTTCAGTTCGAGTTCATCATCCAGCCCATGTTTTTCGCGCGCTTCCTTTTCTGTCCGGCCGACATAGATGTTACCGGTATCGTCATACCATGCCGGAATGCGGTGTCCCCACCAGATCTGCCGCGAAATGCACCAGTCCTGGATGTTTCGCATCCATTCGAAGTAGGTGTTCTTCCAGTTATCCGGCACAAATTTGATATCACCGTCTTCGACAGCCTTGATGGCAGGTTCTGCCAGTGGTGCGATTTTTACAAACCACTGATCTGTCAGGTAGGGTTCGACCACGGCACCCGATCGGTCACCGCGTGGCACCATGAGTTTGTGGTCTTCAACTTTCTCCAGCAGCCCCTGTTTTTCGAGGTCCTCCACAATGCGCTTGCGTGCCTCAAAACGGTCCATGCCCTGGTAATTGCAGGCCACCTCACTATCAATGCTGGCATCGACCGTGAAGATGTTGATTATCGGCAAATCATGACGCTTGCCCATTTCATAGTCGTTGAAATCATGTGCCGGCGTTATTTTTACGCAGCCGGTACCGAATTCCTGATCGACATAATCATCAGCAATTACAGGAATTTCACGGTCGGTCAGAGGCAGGCGAATGGTTTTGCCAATCAATGCCTGGTAGCGTTCATCATCCGGGTGTACAGCAACTGCGGTGTCGCCGAGCATGGTTTCGGGGCGTGTCGTTGCAACCACTATGTGACCGCTGCCATCAGCAAGCGGGTAACGCATGTGCCATAGATGGCCGGACTCTTCTTCAGAAACCACTTCGAGGTCAGACACTGCCGTGTGCAGTACCGGGTCCCAGTTGACCAGTCGTTTGCCGCGATAGATCAGGCCGTCTTCATGGAGCTTTACAAAGGTTTCCCTGACTGCCTGCGACAGTCCTTCATCCATGGTGAACCGTTCCCGGCTCCAGTCCACGGAGGAGCCCATTCGGCGTAACTGCCGGGTGATGGTGCCACCGGATTCATGCTTCCAGTCCCAGATACGTTCGATGAATTTTTCCCGGCCTACGTCGTGGCGGGTCAGGTCTTCGCTATTGAGTTGCCGTTCAACAACCATCTGGGTGGCGATGCCGGCATGATCCGTACCTGGCTGCCAGAGCGTGTTATCTCCCCGCATGCGGTGATAGCGCGTCAATGCATCCATCAGCGTATCCTGAAAGGCGTGCCCCATGTGCAGGCTGCCCGTCACATTCGGTGGCGGGATCATGATGCAGAAGGGTTTACCTTCCCCGGAAGGCGCAAAGTCACCTTTCCGTTCCCAGGTCTCGTACCAGCGTTGTTCTATGGTGTGTGGGTTGTAGGTTTTGTCCATCGAGAGTCAGGCTCTGTTATCAAGGCCGGTATCCGGCCAGGGCGGAAGATTATACCTGAAGGCCTTTACTTTGCCCTGGATGGCTCCCGAAAGGCTGTCTAGTTCTGCAGGGTACGGGCAAGCAGGTCGGGCAGGACAGTCTCGAGATGTTTGCGCACGGCCTCGTGCGATGCTCTGCTGCCGTCATCAAGCGCCAGGGAAATCGCCTCTTCCAGTGTTGGTCTGAGGGTCAGTTCCAGCTGCTGGCAGACAGTGCGTGTCAGCTCCGCGGCGATTTCATCCAGTTGTTGCCTGAAGGTTTCGCTGTTCAGCAATAGTCCGGCAAGCTCATCGACAGACACGTCATCCTGGTGAGGTTCCAGCGGTTGATCGGTGGATTCCGGTGTTACATCCTTGTGTACCAGATCCGTCAGGATCGGTATGCCGTCGGCATCCAGCACCAGCTCTTCATTTGGGTTTGTCATAGCCTGTGTGTATTCATTGTATAACCACAGTCCTTGTAAAAGCGATAGCGTTTGCGTGCAGCTTCCCGCTGGGCATCATCGCTACCGACGAGTTCGGCAACGCGATCGAAACGGCTGAAAAAAGTCGGGATGTCATTCGCCAGGTTGACCAGTACATCACTGTGGCCATCCGGCTCTATGGCATGTCCAAGCAGAACAGGTTGCTCGCCGGTGTCAGCGGCACTATAGCGCCCGTGTGGCAGGAAACTGCCGTCACGGAAAGTCCACAACAGGTCATCCAGCTGTTTGAGTTGCTGGTTTGATGCGGCGTTGATGTAGACCTTGTGTCCCTGCTTATAGGCCTTTTCTGTCAGTTTGCAGGCGAACAGCTGCCGGGCATTCGGCTGACTGTCCTGCAGGATGTAAAAGTCGACCCGGGTCATCAGTTGACACAACGATCCAGCAGGAACTGGGTCAGTAGTGACACCGGTCGCCCGGTGGCCCCTTTTTCACTGCCGCCTTTCCAGGCAACGCCCGCGATATCGAGGTGGGCCCAGCGGTACTTTTTCGTAAACCGTGACAGGAAACAGGCCGCTGTGATGGTGCCGGCCTCACGTCCACCGATATTCGCCATGTCGGCAAAGTTGCTTTTCAGTTGCGGTTGATATTCGTCCCAGAGGGGCATATGCCAGGCACGGTCACCGGCTGCTTTGCCTGCGTCCAGCAGTTCCTCAGCCAGGTCGTCGTCATTGCTCAACAGGCCGGCCGCATGGCTTCCCAGCGCAATGACGCAGGCGCCGGTGAGTGTGGCGATATCGATTACTGCCGCAGGCCTGAATCTGTCACTGTATGTCAGTGCATCACACAGAATCAGACGGCCCTCGGCGTCGGTATTGAGTACCTCAATTGTTTGTCCCGACATGCTGGTGACGATATCACCGGGCTTGCTGGCATCGCCATCCGGCAGGTTCTCGGTGGCCGGGATAATACCCACCACATTAATGGGCAGTTTCATTGCCATGCAGGCCTTGAGGGTGCCGAGCACGCTGGCTGCACCACACATGTCATATTTCATCTCGTCCATGGTGGAACTTGGTTTGATGGAAATGCCCCCGGAATCGAATGTCACGCCTTTCCCCACCAGGACAACAGGTTTTTCCCCGGTCTTGCCGCCGTTATATTTCAGGGTGATCAGTTTTGCAGGCTGGCGGCTGCCACGGGACACTGACAGTAACGATCCCATGCCCAGCTTCTCCATGCCGGCCTCATTCATCACGCTCACCTTGAGCCTGGTGCTGCTCTTGCCCAACTCGCGTGCCTTGCCCGCCAGGTAGGAAGGCGTGCAGATGTTGCCGGGCAGGTCACCCAGTGTGCGCGCCAGTTCCACGCCGCTGGCAATGGCTTCGCCATCGGTGAGTGCCTTGCGCGCGCTGGCCATGTCTTCGGCATCTACACCGACTGTCAGGCGGCGTATTGGCCGTACAGACTTGTCTTTCTTGCTCTTGAGAGCATCCGGTGTGTAAGCGGCGCGACGCGTGCCTTCCACCAGGGTGCGTACCTTCTGATAGCTTGTTCGATCGGAAACCTCCAGCTCGGCCAGGTAACTGACCGCCTCGTCAGCCCCCGAGGCGTTCACGGCCTGCGCTGCGCTGCTGACGGCTTTTTGATAGGCACGGCCATCAAAATCACCGGCCTTGCCACAGCCAATCAGGAGCACGCGCTCGCATTTTGCACCCGCAGGATAATGCACCATCACAGTCTGTCCGCTACTGCCATCCATATCACCGTTATTTAAGACTTTCTTGAGCAGGCCGCGTGTGGTTTTATCAAACTGTGCAGCGGCAGTCGATAATTTGCGGTGTTCAAAGATGCCCAGAATGACACAGCCGGTTTTGACGCTGGCCGCTTTCTCGCTTGTCACGGTGGATTTCATGCATGGTCCTCATTCAGTACGTGTTGTGATTGCAGATAACGGCATTTGTGGTATACGGTAGCCGCATTCAGCCGGGCTCATGTCCGGATCAGAAACAATTGGAGGAGTGTACTGGAAGCAGACATGATTTTCATGCCTCAGCCAGGTTCAGTGTATGTTCCACATCTTTGACCGGTATCTACTGAAAGAAGTGATCTTCGGCTGGCTGGCCATCACCATCGTCCTGTGGCTGGTCCTTATCAGTAACCGTCTGGTGCTGCTGCTGTCAGATGCCGCCTCCGGTGACATTGCCGCCAGTGTGATCTTCAAGCTGCTGGGCCTGAAAATGGTGTGGTATATGGTACATATTGTGCCGTTTGCCCTGGCACTGGGTGTGGTGCTCGGACTGGGCCGTCTGTACCGGGATAACGAAATGACCGTCATGTCCGCCTGCGGTGTCGGTACCTGGCGCATCTACAAGCCGCTGCTTGGCTTTGGCCTGGTGGTTGCCATTGCACTGACCTGGCTGGCGTTGTTTGTCAGCCCCGAGGTACAGGGGATTAGCAACCGGTTGACGTTGATGGCAGAAGAGCAGGCGGATTTTACCCTGTTGGGTGCCGGCCGTTTTAACGAGATTCAGAATGGCCAGCTGACGTTTTATGCCGAGAAACTCTCTGCGGATAAACAAAGTATGGAGAACCTGTTTATTGTAGTGCGGCAGAAGGGCAGGAAAGACGGCAAGCTGCCGCAGTTACTGACGGCAAAATCAGCCTACCGCAAGCGGGATGCCGGGAGCGGTGATAACTTCCTGGTGCTGGTCGACGGATACCGTTATGAAGGCAGGCCGGGTGACGCCAATTATCGTATTGCCAAGTTTAGCGAATACGGTGTGCGTATCGAATTGCCGGGTTCCGGGCATATCGTCGACAAACGAGAGAGCACCCCGACGACAGACCTGATGAAATCAACCAATCTGAAGGACATTGCCGAACTGCAATGGCGAATCATGATGCCCGTATCCGTCGTCGTGTTGATGTTGCTCGCTGTTCCCCTGAGCAAGTCCTCGCCACGACAGGGACGTTACGGAAAGCTGGTTGTCGCCGTCCTGCTGTTTGTTATTTACTACAATCTTATGGGTGTGGCAGAGGTCTGGGTACAGGACGGGGTGGTGCCGCCTGTGATCGGTATGTGGTGGGTGGCGCTGCTGCCTGCCCTGTTGACGGTCATTTTACTCAATAGTGACCGCCTGTTGTGCCTGCTAAGGCGCGGTCAATGAAAATCATTGACCGTTATATCGCCCGCGTCATCATGGCGGGAACATTGACAGCCCTGCTGCTTGTTGTTGGCCTGGATGCCTTTTTCAGCCTCATCAGCCAGATTGACGATGTCGGAGAAGGTGATTACACGCTGCTGAAAATGCTGGCGACTGTTGCACTCACTGTTCCGAACAGCATGTACGAGCTGTTTCCCGTGGCCACCTTGCTGGGCAGCCTGACCGGCATGGGAATGCTGGCGTCCAACAGTGAACTGATTGCGATGCGGGCCAGTGGTTTGTCCATATGGCGGATCGTCTTCTCGGTCATGCAGGCAGGGGTAATCATGCTGGTCGTGGCCGTTATCCTTGGTGAATTTGTTGCACCGGCAGCCGAGCAGTATGCCCAGCAAATACGTGCACTGGCGACGGAGACCCGCGTTACCTTTATGGGTAATCGCAGCTTGTGGGTACGCGATGACAGGTTGTTTATACATGCCGGGAGGGTCATTTCAGAGGATACGCTGGCTGATCTCACGGTGTATGAATTTGATGATGATGCAAGACTTAAAGTAGCGACGCGGGCCGTGCAGGCACATTATCGGAAGGGACAATGGGTACTGCGTAATGTCCGGCAGTCTGAATTTGGCAAGAACAGTGTAACGGTCAGTCGTACCAAAAAGCTGGCCCGGGATTCGTTGTTGACCCCCGAACTGCTGGGTATCGTGGTGATAAAGCCCGAGGATATGTCAGCACATGATATCAGCCAGTTTATGGGCTACCTGGAAGACAACGGATTGAATACCCAGCAGTACCGTTATGCATTATTGAGTCGCTTCATTACACCACTGTCTGCACTGGTTATGCTGTTTATATCAGTACCCTTTGTGTTCGGTGGCTTGCGTTCGACCAGTGCCGGTCAGCGTATTTTCATTGGCATCCTGGTGGGGTTCGGTTTCTATATACTGAGCCAGATCAGCAGCCAGATGGGACGGGTGTATAATGTTGAGCCTTTGCTGGCAACACTGACGCCGAGTGTTATTTTTATGTTGATTGGTATTTTTGCCGTACGGCGCCTGTAGTGATACAAACAGCAAAATCTGTTATATCCGCATATACAGTAATATCAGGGCAGGCGTGCCTGGCCGCTTACTTTGGTAGCCGCACGATCACTGATTCCGATATCCGGTCGTGTACGGCCATCTTGTCCTTGTCGACCAGCATCCAGAACAGCCCCAACCCGGCAAGTGCCAGTGACGGTATCGCGACCATGAAGCGCAACAGTGCCTGCCAGAGAGTGACGGGCTGGCCATCAGGTCGTTGCAATCTCAGGCGCCAGGCGCGCATACCCAGTGTCTGGCCCCCATGCAGCCAGAACCAGGCGTAGAAAGAAAAGCTGATCAGAAATAAAAATGTTCTAAAAAACGGATTGTGGTAACTCAAGGTTCCCCTGGTGACCATCAGTGCCAGTGCGGTGGCGATCAGTAGCGCCGAGAACAGCAACAAAGCGTCATAAAACATGGCCAGCAGGCGCACAAGCAACCCTGCGGGCTTGAATATCTGCCTGTTAGCGGATGTCTGCATGCTGCGGTTTGTTCATTTTGACGCGCCAAAGGAGATTGGGAATGGCGCTCCCTAGGGGGTTCGAACCCCTGTTACCGGCGTGAGAGGCCATTTCAGGAGTCTATCGGTGTCCACCGATGTCTAGTAAGTGCCTGTTATCCATATTAATCAGTATATTAGTGTCTACCTAAATCCATGGGGGTACAAAATCATTTTTCCGTACGTTTTCCGTACGCGCTATAATCACGGGTAAGCGAGTGCCGTTAACACCCGCCACCCTGACCACAATCGACTGTTTAGGAGTCAACCGATGGCTGCAGCTAATTCTATAGATTCACCCACCAAGCGCAACAAGCTCACACCCAAGCGGGAGCCTTACTGGCAGAAAATCACTGCCGGGCAATATCTGGGGTTCAGGCGAACCAAGACCGGCGGGTCTTGGGTGGCCCGTGTCCGTGTGAACGATCAGCAGCGGTATCAGGTCCTTGATGTGCCCGAGGCGTGGGATGACAAGGCTGCGTACGATATCGCGGTATCCAAGGCCCTGGAGTGGTTCACAACGGCGGCCACGGTGGAGGATCACCATTACCGGGTGAAAAATGCCGTTTCTAATTATGTTGAACACCTGAGAGTGAACAATTCAGAGGCGGCGGCCAAGGATGCCGAGTCCCGACTCGATAATCATCTGACTGACAAGCTCAAGGACTGCCAGTTAACCCAACTGAAAACGGTACAGCTCAAGCGCTGGCATCAGGACCTTGTGAGGGTGTCGGATGATGACGAGGACGTGAGACGGTCCAAGGATGGGGCCAACAAGCTGTTGACCAAATTAAAGGCCGCGCTGAATCTCGCATTCAATAACGGCCTGGTGGCCACAGACAGGGAGTGGAGGCGGGTTAAACCCTTCAAGGATGTAGGAGGGGTCCGTATCCTGTTTCTGACCGACAAGCAGGTCAAACGGTTGCTGGAGAAGTCTGACGGTGCTTTTAAGAACCTGCTGGAGGCGGCCAAGCTCACCGGGGCGCGGTATGGTGAACTGACAAACATCCTTGTTGCTGATCTAGACGCCAAGCACGGCACATTGTCACTGGATGGCAAGACAGGGGCGCGGCTTTGTTATCTGTCCGATGAAGCCCTGACATGGTTCAAACAGCAGGCAAAGGACAAGCTACCAAAGGCGCTGTTATTGCCCAAGGATGACGGCATGGTGTGGGGCAAGTCACATCAAGCCCGGCCTATGAAAGCAGTAGTGAAGGCCGCCAAGCTGCCCCGTGAGACTGTCTTTTACTCTCTCCGGCATTACCACATATCGAAAGCACTATTAGCCGGCGTCCCTGCCCAGGTGGTTGCTGAGAATTGCGGTACCAGTATCCGCATGATTGAAAAACATTACGGTAAATTCATGGCCCAGGACCGGCGGGCATTCTTCAATCAGGTGGTGCTGTGATGGACGAAAAACAGCAAAGAAGGGAGTGGGCTATTGAATCCGTAGGGTGGTACAAAAGGGACTGGGAGCGAACAGGGAACCCCCTTAACGTATGGCGCGCATATGTGGAGTGTCGAGATCATAGCCTTGAGATGCCTGAATGGGTTTATGAATACTTTGACCGTGTAGGCGGGAGACTTTGGGACCTATCCTATCCCGGCAGACCGAAACCCGGTAAGGGCACGGTATCGGCAACGATAGCAGAAGCGCTTGAAATGAAGGGTAGGGGGAAGTCTGGACGCGGTAATGTGTTCACTGTTTTCGAGGCTAAAAATGACAGCACCTCACTGGCGGTTGATGTTTATTTTTACCTTGAGCAAGGCCATAAGCTAGGAATGGCTTACGAGTATGTGGCAGGTGATATTAAGAAAAAAACGGGCAAGGGCAGTAAATCGACGGTTATCCGGGCATGGGAGGAATGGGGTCCTATTCTTTTCGAGGAGTGTTACAACAAACATTCCAAAAAGTAGGCGACTTTATGAAACCACTGGTTGATGTAACACAAAGCAATATGTGAATAATAGTGTACTCAGGCAAACAACCTGAGGTACACAACAATGGAAAATCTAGCATCCGGCGAAGCATTCAGCATTGCCGCATTCTGCAAGTCCTACGGAATCAGTAGGGCACTTTTCTACAATCTCCAAAAAGACGGTAAGGCCCCCAAGACGTTCAATATTGGACGCCGAGTGCTTATCACTAAATCGGCTGCCCAGGAATGGCTGGTTCAGATGGAGAAGGGCGCAGCTTAATGCCCACTCCACAGCAGATTGTACAGGCCATGCTGAACCACAAGCGGCCTTCACGCACACGCTGTGCCCGTATCAGGGATGCCATGCAGCATGTTTCATATAGCCAGAAAGTAGAAAACCCCAGTGTGGACAGCACCGGGGCTTTCAGAATATCCGTTAAAGCAAATGGGAACGGACTTGATGAGTATAGCACCAGATACCGCTGATACAGGCACAGCAAAGGTTATTCAGCACCCGGCTGCAAAGGTCGAGGACAGTGTTTGTCTGGTCGAGCCGGGACAATATGACCTTGGATTCATTGCCTGCAAAACATACTGGATATTCAAGCGGGCGAAGATGGCTATCTGGTTTCGGATTCTTTCCCCTGGTCCTGCATTTGGAATGAGCATCGCACGTCATTACAACTTGAAACACGTCAACAAGCGCGGCGGCTTCAAAGTTGGGCCACATTCAGACCTTTGAACGGCAGATGATTGATGCCATGTCGAAGTCTGTCACATTCGGCTTTGATGAGGCATTCATCCGTGGCACGGGCGTAGGCCAGCCGCTGGGAATCCTGAATGCGCCTGCGACCATTTCAGTTGCCAAGGAATCAGGCCAGGCAGCGGACACCATTGTGTTCGAGAACATCGTCAACATGTGGTCAAGGCTCGCGCCATCACTGGTCAATGACGCCATTTGGATAGTCAATCCAGAGGCGTTACCCCAGTTGCTGACAATGTCGTTCCCCACGGGCGCGGCCAACGGCACGCCACTGTTCCTGCCATCTCAGGCGATTGCGGATAAACACGCAGGTTCTATCTTTGGTAGACCACTGTTCTTTAGTGAGAAGGCATCCGCCATCGGCGATCAGGGCGATCTAATTTTAGTGGCGCCTTCGCAATACATCATCGGCCTGCGACTTGACGCAGCATTCGCCCGCAGCAATGCACCGGGCTTTATGTCGGACGTTGAGAACTTCCGCCTTGTCACAAGGGCAGAGGGTTTACCCGCAATGAATTCAGCCATCACACCACGGTACGGCACTAATACGCTAAGTTATGCCTGTGTGCTGGATGACAGGGCATAGGTGTCTGGATGGTTGGCTTACCATGGTTTTGTATTTTTTCCCAGAACAGCTCGGACAAGTCGTGAGTGTCCGTAATAACCGCGACAGCCTGCGGCATCAACTCCATTGTGTCGCGTGACATGCTGGAACGTGTCACATGACATCATCACGCGATGCGCGGCAGGCAACTATTAATCGACTATGCCAAAGCAGTACCCGCAGGGACTAATCCACCCGGAACGCGGGCGCTGTGACGGCACCATGAGGATTGAATGATGCCATACGCTGCACCACGTCCATGCGCTCACCCTGGATGCTCTGCACTCGTTACTGGTAAGAGCCGGTGCGAACTGCACCAGCGGAATAGACCTGAAAGACGCAGTACAACCCGGCATCAAAAGTTGTACAACACGGGCAGATGGAAGCGGGTACGCAAGGCACAGTTAGCAAGAGAACCACTGTGTCGAGCTTGTCATGCAGCGGGACGGTTAACACCTGCTACTGATGTTGACCACATCGAACGGCATGATGGTGATGTTGCCAAGTTCTATTCAAAGGATTCGTTACAGTCACTGTGCCATTCGTGCCACTCGCGCAAGACATTTAGCGAGACGATGGGAGGGTACTCTTGACCTTCCCAATTGAGTCAACAATACAGCGCCCCCTAAAGCATTCTTTTGCATCCGCAATATAGATTAATGGAGTTTGTCGCCAAAATATGACTACTACCTGTTTGAGTTGCAGAATTGAATTACCCCCACGTGAAGGCGCTGGAAGGCCGTCACGCTATTGTTCTGATACCTGTAAGCGTGTGGCCGGATATGAAATCACGCGCCTGAATCGCCGTTTGCAGAAGCTGGAGGAGCGGCTTTCTGTTGAACGGGAAGAAAAGTACTACAACGCAGCCACCAAGTCGGAAGATTGGAAGATGTCCTACGGTATGGAAGGCACCTACCGAATCGAGGCGCTACAGGCTGAAATAGACATTGCCAATAAGCGACTCATGGAATTATGTACCGATTCGGGCTGATTCTATTGGTCTTTGACCCGTTGACGCTGACCGGACTGGGCCTGATGGCTTACTGGCTGTTTTATCGTTTCACAGCGGTTAGATGAGTTATATACCCTGGGCGGTCTCTATCATGAGCAGTTAGAGAAAATGTGCGCTTATCCTTTGCTAAGGTGCCATGATCCATATCGACAAAGCCTAACCCAGACGATAACCATACTGACCCCCTGAGCCTGCATTTAGAGTTGGTTGTTACCCTGCCGCCAGCTATGCCGACACTAAATTGACCAGTAAAATCACGTAATATACAAGATGATTTGCTGCCTACAATACTGCCAGATGAATTCACTCTAACCTTACAACGATAAGTGCGTGCTGCAACACTGCCGATTGAATCAACGGACATGCTGTATGTAAACCATGTGCCTGTAAGATCAGATTGGCTACAACCTGCATACGCTAATACCGGGGGAAGCATACTCAGCATTAACGTAATGCCAATGCATATCAATTTTCTGGCTATATTCATGATGCCCTCCATGAGTTTTTATATTCCAGCCTGGTTATTGTTGCTGGCTGATTCCCGGAGGCTACCCTGCATCTGGAGGCGGGTTATTGATGCATATCAACAGAATGGCTCGGATAGCCCAAGATAGGTACGGGTAAATACGTACAGGAAGGGTTTTGACACCGGTTGCACCATGCTACCGGTGCATTGAACCCACCCGCACTCGGGTTAACCTAATCAGCATTCGGTTCATGCTAAACCAAAAGCTTTGAATCCCCACACACCCGGACTAACCGACGATATACAACGTGCCTACCAGCATAACGACTTTTGAATCCCCACACCCACGGACTAACCCCTAACCGCAATCCGATGAATACGCGCTGCTTTCTGGCGGGTGCTTGATGTACCGGAAAAATCCTACCCCTCGCACGATACGAGCACTAGCCCCAGGTTAATCAATAATCTCTCTGCACCTGAGCGACCGAGGCCATCAGGCCGGGACTGTCAGCGACCTGGCTATGCCGGGAAGGGTGCACCTGTACCATCCTGAAATACGGGCAGGTTCTAATTGACCAGAAACTCTTTTCTGTTTACAGTGTCTCTAAATAAGAGGCCGTTAACAGCTGTTAGGCAGACGCTGCAGTCCGATAAACTCGCTATATTATTGATGCATAAACATTTATATGCGCCTACTTTTTGATCAAGTAAGCTTGGTGTTGCTGGGTGGGTGGAATCCAGCCATCCTACAACCCAAGTGGATAGCAAAAGAAATATTTAATACACCTGAAGGTGAGGATGTGCCTGCAACTATTACCTTTCCTCTGAATATTAGCGGCCCTCCAAAAGTCGAAATGAAAGGCGTAGCTTTCGTGCCTACAAATGATAATCTGGCCATATTTCCTACTCAGCCTGATGAAGATGGGTTTAATCGGGCTGAGCAGTTTGCTATTAACTTACTTCGAGAACTACCACATACGCCTATTTCTGCATTTGGAGAAAATTTTGTATATGTAGAAGATGATCCTAATGATGAGTTGCTCCGTATTTTTAATGTAAATGATGATATTGATACTCGAGTAGAGCACGCTACTGGAATGGCGAAGCTGAGTATTAAAAAAAGTATGCAGATTGGTGAGTGTTTGTTAAATATAACCAGGTCGTTCGATGATGGTGTTGTGAAATTTAGTTTTAATTTTCATTACGAAGTAAATTCCGCAGAAGTGGCCGGCCGTGCGTTAGGGGATACGTTTTTTAGGAATTACACTGTGTGTCAGAACGTAATGCAGTCATACAATGCAGACCTTGAGGAGTTAGGGGAGGCGAATCATGGATAGCAGAAGCCTTAATAAGAAAAGCACTTTTGCATCTAAGTTCTTTTGGGGTGATCATCAAGAGACAAATGTTGATGCATTACCCGAACCGGTAATTACGCATTCTTCTACGATAAAAGTTCTCCCTTCTGAAAATTACATCGTGGGTACATGTGTGACTGGTGAAAATCAAATAACCATATATGTTAACGCGAGGCATTCTGAGCGCGAAGAATTGATTAAAAGAACAAACGCATATATCAAAGGCGATAGAAATATTTCATCCGTGCCATCAATGGATACGTTTGTAAAAGCAATTAAATGATCTAGCTAGGTAGGCGAGTTGTTTGGAACAACATTTCACATATGCTCAAGATGCCCCGACTGAGAATATTGCGCAAGGCGACGTCCTCGAAAGAACGCATGAACTTGAAAGTATATTAAGCGATATACACCCTTATTATCATAGAAAAACAGAAAATACGTATTTTATAGTTCTCACTCAGTCTTGTGATCTTGTGCGCGGTCGTGCGAGTGATGGCCTTTGTAAGGCAGACTATATATCTATTGCGCCAGTTAGGCCGCTAAATTATATTCTTCAAGAAGAAGTTGATAATATGTCGGCTTCTGCATTTGGTGAAATTAAGGTTTGTTCTTCCAGAGATAAGAAGAATCTATCGTTCTTTCTTTCTCGGTTACTAAATAATAACCATCCGGAATATTTCTACTTGCACAAAGATCCTGCGAGAGGATTGCATGGTGATTATATGGCTATGCTTCGTCTTTCTGTGGCTATTAAAAAGATGCATTATCAAACATGCCTTGATGCCAGAATCCTTCAATTAACTTCTGAGTTTCAAGCAAAGCTTGGTTGGTTGGTTGGTGAGATTTACTCAAGAGTTGGCACAACCGACTGGGCTCCAGAGAAACTAGAGAGCCAAGTAAAAAGGAATCTGGATGGCAAAGCGTTATGGGTTGAAGATAAAGAGCTTGCTAGATTAAAAAAGAAAGTTCGTGCCTGGCAAGGGAATAATCCCAGCAATGAATTAACGCCAGAAGTTCTTGAAGAATTAAGTAGGCAAACACCATCTAAAAAGGAGGAGGTAGAATCAAGGATAGAATCCATAATAAGGGATTCACCTCCAATCGTGACGTTGCTGGAAAATGAAGCATTAACAGAGCGGGAACTCCGATCTTTAATAAATTTATTTAGGGTAGATCCAACATTAGCAACCTTACTAAAGTGAAAGTGAGTCAGTAATTCGATTTATCCTAAGAAGTATCTCACGCGACGATCTAACTTAATGTATGAGTGGTATCTGCCATTATTGAATGGTTTTGCTTTGTGGGGCTTATTACTGGACGGGTATACAGTGAAATGGCCGACTATTTTTCCGTACGAATTCCGTACAGCAGGATAGCAAGTCAGGTAAGTTATTGATTAAATGGCGCTCCCTAGGGGGTTCGAACCCCTGTTACCGGCGTGAGAGGCCAGTGTCCTAACCACTAGACGAAGGGAGCAAATGACCAGCACATGCGCTGGAAAGCGGTGGTATTATACGCCCTACCTATTCATCCACAAGCAACAAACGTGAGCGACACAGGACGCAACGAAACCCGCAGCGCAGCCACCCTTGTTTCCCGGTCAGAACATTCGATTTCACGGGTCAATATCAGTCCTAACGCACTGAAGGTGTTATACCGCTTGAAAGATTCCGGCTTCCAGGCCCACCTGGTGGGCGGTGGTGTGCGTGATCTGTTACTGGGCCGGGAGCCGAAGGACTTCGATATAGCCACCGATGCGCACCCGGAAGATGTCCGTAAACTGTTTCGGAATTGCCGCCTCATCGGCCGTCGTTTCCGGTTGGCGCACGTTATGTTCGGACGTGAAATTATCGAAGTAGCGACCTTTCGTGCCCTGCAGCAGGACAGTGAGGGCAATGCCGACCAGCATGTCGATGATGAAGGTCGTATCGTCCGTGACAATGTTTTCGGTGATATCGAAGGGGATGCCTATCGGCGTGACTTCAGTGTCAATGCGCTTTACTACAACATTGCCGATTTTTCGATCATCGATTACACCGGCGGCATGGCCGACATCGAGCGTGGTGTCCTGCGGCTCATTGGCGACCCGGATACCCGTTTCAGGGAAGACCCGGTGCGTATGCTGCGCGCCGTGCGCTTTGCGACCAAGCTGGGTTTCCGCATTGAACCGGCGACCGAAGAGCCCATAAAAGAACTGGCTTCCCTGTTGGGCGATATCCCGCCGGCGCGGTTATTTGACGAAATGCTCAAGCTGTTCATGAGCGGCAGTGCGCTGGCGAACTTTGAAATGCTGCGGCATTACAATTTATTCGGGCAGCTGTTCCCTCTCACGGAGCAATCACTGACGCACGAAGAAAACCATTTCCCCCTGACCCTGATTTCCAGGGGCATGGCCAATACCGATGCCCGCATTGAGCAGGGCAAGCCGGTGACCCCGGCCTTTTTGTTTGCGGTGTTTCTCTGGCAGCCGGTGCGTGAACGGGCTGTACAACTGGAGGCAGAAGGGCAGCACCCGGCCCAGGCGCTGCAACATGCCGGTTCACAAATAATTGCCGAACAGGCCGCGGTGATGGCGACACCGAGACGATTTTCGCTGCCCATGCGCGATATCTGGATGTTACAGTTACGGCTGGAGAACAAGGGCGGTCGCCGCAGTCAGCGGGTACTCGGTCATCCCCGATTTCGGGCGGCCTACGATTTTCTGCTGTTGCGCGCAGATGCGGGTGAAGTACCCAGGGCACTGGGCGACTGGTGGACGGAATTCCAGGAAACCAGTCCGGGGCAAGGCGAACAGCAGACCACCAGAACACGGCCGCGCAAGCGCCGTCGCAACCGCCCACGGCGCAAACCAGAGGGGAAAACAGAATGACAATCCGTGTATATATTGGCATTGGCAGTAATCTGGAGAATCCGGTTGCACAGGTGCTGGAAGCAGTTGAAGAACTGGAGATGATCCCGGATACCATCCTGGCCGAGCGCTCCAGTCTGTACAGTGGCAAGCCCATGGGCCCCGGGGACCAGCCTGACTATGTCAATGCCGTCGCCGCCATGGATACCCTGTTGTCCGCAGACGAATTACACAAGGCATTAATCAGTATCGAGGACCTTCAGGGGCGTACCCGGGATGGTGAAAAATACGGACCACGGATCATTGATCTGGACCTGTTGCTGTACGGCAACCATTCGATCGACACCGCAACCCTGACTGTGCCACACCCCGGAATGCACGAGCGTGATTTTGTCATTATCCCGCTGGAAGAAGTCGCCGGTAATCTGAAAATCCCGGGCCGGGGTTACCTGTATTCGCTGATCAATAAATGTAAAAGTCACTCACTGAAGAAACTGATAACTGCTTGATGAATAGCGAACGTCCCGGGTACATTGTCGTCGAAGGACCAATCGGGGTAGGCAAGACCAGCCTTGCACGCCGCCTTGCCGAAAGCTTTGGAACCGACCTGATACTGGAAGGTGCGGATGAGAATCCGTTCCTGGAGCGTTTCTACCAGGACCCGCGTTCAGGTGCGTTACCTGCACAGCTGTTTTTCCTGTTTCAACGGGTTCGCCAGATAGAAAACCTGCGTCAGGCCGACATGTTCCAGCCCGTGCGCGTTGCCGATTACCTGCTTGAGAAAGATCGCCTGTTTGCCGAGCTGACACTGGATGCTGAAGAACTGAAACTCTACGACCAGATCTACCAACACGTGACGGTTGATGCGCCGGTACCGGGACTGGTGATTTACCTGCAGGCACCGGAGGATGTGCTCCTGAAACGTATCGCAAGGCGTGGTATTAAATATGAGCGCAAGATCGATACCGACTATCTGCGCAATCTGTCCGAAGCCTACGCGCGCATGTTCCTGAATTATGATGCAGCACCTCTGCTGATCGTAAACGCGGCGCATATCAACCTGGTTGATAATGACAGTGACTACGAGGCATTACTGGAACAGATTCATGTTACCAAGACCGGCAGGCACTATTTCAACCCGATGTCCGCCGTCATCTAGTGTTTGGGTTTACGTGCTACGAGAGTTGCATTACTGATGACAGGTATACAAAAAGGCTCACCTGTAACACTCACTGAACTGCAGACGATGAAACGGCAGGGCGAGAAGATCGCCTGCCTGACCTGTTATGACGCGACTTTCACCCGGGTGCTGGAAGCGGCCGGTATCGGGCTGTTCATCATCGGCGATTCACTGGGTATGGTGCTCAAGGGGTATGAGTCGACAGTACCGGTCACCATGGATGACATGGTTTACTACGCGGCCAATGTTGCCCGGGCAGCACAGCATGCCTACCGCATAGTGGATATGCCCTACCAGAGTTACGAGACACCCGGGCAGGCGCTCTCCAATGCCAGACGGCTGGTGGACGAGGGTGGGGCAGACATGGTCAAACTGGAAGGCGGTACCGGGCAGGTGGAGATTGTCAAGCATATTGTCCGGCACGACATCCCGTTTTGCGGGCACATTGGCCTGCTGCCTCAGTCCGTTGAGCAGCTGGGTGGCTACAAGGTGCAGGGACGTGATGCGGCAGCTGCAAAGGCCATTATGGAAGATGCCCTTGCCCTGGAGGCAGCAGGTGCCGGCATGCTGGTTATGGAATGCATTCCGTCGTCACTGGCAACTGAAATCACGGCTGCCGTCAGCATCCCGACCATCGGTATTGGTGCCGGTCCCGGCTGTGACGGACAGGTGCTTGTTCTGTATGACATGCTGGGTATCTCCACGCAAAAGAACCCGCGTTTCGTGAAAGATTTTCTGCGCGATACCGGTACAGTGCCGGCCGCTGTGGCAGCCTATATCAAGGCGGTGAAGGACGGCAGCTACCCGGCACCGGAACACGAGTACTAGTGCTCTATCCATGTGATAATTACGGATTCAGCGTCCCTGTGGTGTTTCGCAGCAAGGCGCAGTGCGAAGGCAATGGCGATTCCCTTGCCGAGCACTGGGACGCAGCTGCGGGGCACCACAGGGATGCCCTTCGGGTTAGTTTGTCAACGTCCACGGGCTGCGTTCCGCCTCTTGACAAGGGAATGGCCATTGCCTGCGAGGCGCGCCTTGCCGTGAACGTTGACAAGCTAACTGAACTCGCAATTATCACATTGAT